>NZ_CP110257.1:2482500-2835000 GCF_026013905.1 Schlegelella aquatica | reverse complement strand
TCTTTAACAATTCGTAGAGTCGAATCAGCGTTGCCGGCGGCGGCACCGGAAGGTGCGTGGAGCTGTCGGCGACAAGATGATTGCGTCACCAGACTTCAATTCGAACGCGAGCAACGCGTGAGAGTGAAGTGCGGCACAACGCGATACTCAATCGATCGAGCCATCGATCGAACGGTTCTTGACCGGGCGTCGGAAGACGTCAAAGTTATAGGGTCAAGTGACTAAGTGCATGTGGTGGATGCCTTGGCGATTACAGGCGATGAAGGACGTGGTAGCCTGCGAAAAGCTTCGGGGAGCTGGCAAACAAGCTGTGATCCGGAGATGTCCGAATGGGGAAACCCACCCGCGAGGGTATCGCTGTCTGAATACATAGGGCAGCGAGGCGAACCGGGCGAACTGAAACATCTCAGTAGCTCGAGGAACAGAAATCAACCGAGATTCCGAAAGTAGTGGCGAGCGAAATCGGAGGAGCCTGCACGATTTAGCCATCGACATATCAGAACGGTCTGGAAAGTCCGGCCATAGCGGGTGATAGCCCCGTATGAGAAATGTGGGTGGTGGAACTAGGCGTGCGACAAGTAGGGCGGGACACGTGGAATCCTGTCTGAAGATGGGGGGACCATCCTCCAAGGCTAAATACTCGTAATCGACCGATAGTGAACCAGTACCGTGAGGGAAAGGCGAAAAGAACCCCGGGAGGGGAGTGAAATAGATCCTGAAACCGCATGCATACAAAAAGTCGGAGCCTCGCAAGGGGTGACGGCGTACCTTTTGTATAATGGGTCAGCGACTTACATTCAGTGGCGAGCTTAACCGAATAGGGGAGGCGCAGGGAAACCGAGTCCGAACAGGGCGTTCAGTCGCTGGGTGTAGACCCGAAACCAGGTGATCTATCCATGGCCAGGATGAAGGTACCGTAACAGGTGCTGGAGGTCCGAACCGACTACTGTTGCAAAAGTAGCGGATGAGCTGTGGATAGGGGTGAAAGGCTAAACAAACCTGGAAATAGCTGGTTCTCTCCGAAAACTATTTAGGTAGTGCCTCAAGTATCACCGTCGGGGGTAGAGCACTGTTATGGCTAGGGGGTCATGGCGACTTACCAAACCATGGCAAACTCCGAATACCGATGAGTGCGAGCTTGGGAGACAGTGCACCGGGTGCTAACGTCCGGACACGAGAGGGAAACAACCCAGACCGCCAGCTAAGGTCCCAAAGATTGGCTAAGTGGGAAACGAAGTGGGAAGGCTAAAACAGTCAGGATGTTGGCTTAGAAGCAGCCACCATTTAAAGAAAGCGTAATAGCTCACTGATCGAGTCGTCCTGCGCGGAAGATGTAACGGGGCTAAGCCAGTCACCGAAGCTGCGGATCGTGGCAACACGATGGTAGGAGAGCGTTCCGTAAGCCTGTGAAGGTGTCTCGTAAGGGATGCTGGAGGTATCGGAAGTGCGAATGCTGACATGAGTAGCGTTAAAGGGGGTGAAAAGCCCCCTCGCCGTAAGCGCAAGGTTTCCTACGCAACGTTCATCGGCGTAGGGTGAGTCGGCCCCTAAGGCGAGGCAGAGATGCGTAGCTGATGGGAAACAGGTCAATATTCCTGTACCGCTCTGTAGTGCGATGTGGGGACGGAGAAGGTTAGCTCAGCCGGGTGTTGGATGTCCCGGTTTAAGCGTGTAGTCGTGGCCCTTAGGCAAATCCGGGGGTCTTAGATGAGGCGTGATGACGAGGCGGCTTGCCGCCGAAGTGAGTGATACCCTGCTTCCAGGAAAAGCCACTAAGCTTCAGCTACAGACGACCGTACCGCAAACCGACACTGGTGCGCGAGATGAGTATTCTCAGGCGCTTGAGAGAACTCTGGAGAAGGAACTCGGCAAATTGACACCGTAACTTCGGAAGAAGGTGTGCCCCGAGTAAGTGAACCCGTACAGGGGGAGCTGAATGGGGTCGCAGAGAATAGGTGGCTGCGACTGTTTAATAAAAACACAGCACTCTGCAAAGACGAAAGTCGACGTATAGGGTGTGACGCCTGCCCGGTGCCGGAAGGTTAAGTGATGGGGTGCAAGCTCTTGATCGAAGCCCCGGTAAACGGCGGCCGTAACTATAACGGTCCTAAGGTAGCGAAATTCCTTGTCGGGTAAGTTCCGACCTGCACGAATGGCGTAACGATGGCCACACTGTCTCCTCCAGAGACTCAGCGAAGTTGAAATGTTTGTGATGATGCAATCTCCCCGCGGAAAGACGGAAAGACCCCATGAACCTTTACTGTAGCTTTACATTGGACTTTGAACGGATCTGTGTAGGATAGGTGGGAGGCTTTGAAGTGCGGACGCCAGTTCGCATGGAGCCGACGTTGAAATACCACCCTGGTGCGTTTGAGGTTCTAACCTAGGCCCGTGATCCGGGTCGGGGACAGTGTATGGTAGGCAGTTTGACTGGGGCGGTCTCCTCCCAAAGCGTAACGGAGGAGTTCGAAGGTACGCTAGGCACGGTCGGAAATCGTGCTGATAGTGCATAGGCATAAGCGTGCTTGACTGCGAGACTGACAAGTCGAGCAGGTACGAAAGTAGGACTAAGTGATCCGGTGGTTCTGTATGGAAGGGCCATCGCTCAACGGATAAAAGGTACTCTGGGGATAACAGGCTGATACCGCCCAAGAGTTCATATCGACGGCGGTGTTTGGCACCTCGATGTCGGCTCATCTCATCCTGGGGCTGTAGCCGGTCCCAAGGGTATGGCTGTTCGCCATTTAAAGAGGTACGTGAGCTGGGTTTAAAACGTCGTGAGACAGTTTGGTCCCTATCTTCCGTGGGCGTTGCAAGATTGAGGGAGCCTGCTCCTAGTACGAGAGGACCGGAGTGGACGCACCTCTGGTGTACCGGTTGTCACGCCAGTGGCATTGCCGGGTAGCTAAGTGCGGAAGAGATAACCGCTGAAAGCATCTAAGCGGGAAACTCGTCCCAAGATGAGTCTTGCCGGGGCCTTGAGCCCCCTGAAGGGTCGTTCGAGACCAGGACGTTGATAGGCTGGGTGTGGAAGCGCAGTAATGCGTTAAGCTAACCAGTACTAATTGCCCGTGCGGCTTGACCCTATAACCTTGATGTTCTGCGCGAACCGCAAGAACCGACCGTATCGCCAAGAGCGTTCGACGCTCTGGCCGTGCGAAGCCCACCGTGCTTCGCCTGGTGGTGCAATCATCTTCTGCTGATCGATCCCCGGACACGACATCGTCCGTGATCGTTGCTCGACTCTGCGAATTGGTCGGCCCAGCCCCCCAAGGCTCGAGCCGGCGACAAGTTATGCCTGATGACCATAGCGAGGTGGTCCCACTCCTTCCCATCCCGAACAGGACAGTGAAACGCCTCAGCGCCGATGATAGTGCGGGTTCCCGTGTGAAAGTAGGACATCGTCAGGCTATTAACCCCTCAAACCCCCGCCGCACCTCATGCAGCGGGGGTTTGTTCTTTTTAGGGCTCGGTCCAGCAAAACGCCTGCGCACCGACCTCGCCCCCGCCGGTCGGGCGGGGCGGTGAGGGCCTCCGAAGGCGGGGGACAGGCAGGGCGGCCTATCGAACGGGGGCGAGGAGGCGTCGCGGAGACTCTGCGTGGCCCAGACCCGCGGGACGGTCAAGCATCGCCATCGGCGATGTCGTCTCCTTCCCGGCGGGCCGCGCCGCCTTCCAGCAGGGCAGACAGCAGGGCCTCCTGCCATTGGGGCCAAGGGGTCGACCCGAAGTACCGGCTGTGAATGAGGCCGAAGTAGGGAGTGTGCTCCATCCAGGACCGGAGGGAGGACAAAGGCTCGCGCTGGACTTCGAGCAGGTGGAACTTGACGAGCACTTTCGCGGCGTACCATCCGTGCTTCAAGGGGTCGCTGCGGAACTGAGCCAAGCGCCGATGCGCTTTCTCGAGGGCGGCGTCAACCTGCGAGAACGCGCTGCCGTGGCCGGGGATCACGCGTCGGGGACGGAGTGCCGCGATCAGATCGAGGCTCGCGTGCACCTCGTCGAGCGCCTGCTCGCCCTCGATCTCGGGAAAGACGACGCCAAAGCCGTTCTCCCACAGGGCGTCGCCGGAGATCAGTGTGCCGCTGTCGGGCTCAAACAGCATGACGGCGTGAGGGTCGTGGCCGGGGGCGGCGTGGACCTCCCAGGTGCGGCCCCCCCAGGTGTGTCGACTGCCGGGATGCAGGAGCTCATCGAACCGGAACGGTGCGCATTGCTGACCGGTGAACCGGTAGCTGAGGCGATCCAGGTCCCAGTGGCGTACGGCCTCTGCTTCTCCGGGGGGGATGGCGACGGGGCTGCCGAAGGCGTTCTGCAGGGCGGCGTTGCCTCCGCAATGGTCCGAGTGCAGGTGGGTGTTGACGATCCGCGCCAGCGGGCGGCCTTGCAGCGCGTGGCGCACCAAGGCCAAGGTTTGTGCCGCGTGGGTAACGTAGCCGGTGTCGACCACCACTCCCGGGGCGTCGGGCTCGGGCGGTAGCAGCACGATGTTGTTCGCCGAGAGCCACCCTCGCTCCAGCAGGACGATGCCGGCAGGCCACCCGCTTCCGAGGGCAATCATCGCGCGTGGGGCCGGGCATCGGGGCACCTGTGACGGTGAGCCCCCAAGACACTGCCGCCGGTGTGGCGGCCGCCGCCCGGCGAGGGGCGCAGCATCGTCATGCCACGGCGCCGCTCACTGGCTGCCGCGCAGTTCGCGGCGCAGGATCTTGCCGACGTTGGACTTGGGCAACTCATCGCGGAACTCGATGTACTTGGGCCGTTTGTAGCCGGTGAAGTTCTCGCGACAGTACTCCATGAGGTCCTCTTCGGCAAGCGCCGGGTCTTTCTTGACGACGAAGAGCTTGACCGCCTCGCCGGACTTGGCGTCGGGGACCCCGACCGCGGCGCACTCGAGCACGCCGGGGTGCATGTTGACCACCTGCTCGATCTCGTTCGGGTAGACGTTGAAGCCCGACACGAGGATCATGTCCTTCTTGCGGTCGACGATCTTGACGTAGCCGGTCTCGTCCATCACGCCGACGTCCCCCGACTTGAAGAACCCGTCGGCCGTCATGACCTTGGCGGTTTCGTCCGGTCGGTTCCAGTAGCCCGCCATGACCTGGGGCCCACGGATGCAGATCTCGCCGGGCTGCCCGAAGGGCACTTCGTTGCCCTCGTCGTCGCGGATGGACACTTCGGTGGAGGGAATCGGCAGGCCGATGGTGCCCGTGAACTGCGTGAGGTCGAGCCGGTTGCTGGTGACCACAGGCGAGGTTTCGGACAGGCCGTACCCTTCGACCACCGGGCAGCCGGTGATCTTCAGCCACTTCTCGGCGGTGGCAGCTTGCACGGCCATGCCGCCGCCGTTGCTGACCACGAGCTCGGAGAAGTCGAGTTTGGCGAACTCGGGGTCGTTGGCGAGCGCGTTGAACAGCGTGTTGACGGCCGGGAACATGTTGACGCGGTAGTTGCGCAGCGTCCTGATGAGGCCCGGAATGTCGCGCGGGTTGGGGATGAGCAGGTTCTTCATCCCCAGGCGCGCGCCCATCATGTAGCACACGGTGAGCGCGAAGATGTGGTAGAGGGGTAGCGCGCACACGACGGTGAGCTGCTTGTCGCCCAGCTTGTCCAGCACCGGCTTGAACCAGGCCTCGACTTGGATGATGTTGGCGACGACGTTGCGGTGCAGCAGCGTGGCGCCTTTGGAGACGCCCGTGGTGCCGCCGGTGTACTGCAGGAATGCGACGTCGTCGGCCTTGCATTCGACGCGGCGCAGGGAGAGGCGCGAGCCTTCGGCCACTGCGGCGTTGAATCGTGTGACGGTACGGCCGTGGTCGAGCGGCAGCTTGAACTCGGGCACCATCTTGCGCAGGTGCCGCACCGCGAAGTTGATGAAGCGGCCCTTGAACGGGCCGAGCAGGTCACCGAGCGAGGCCAGGACCACGTGCTTGACGGGGGTGTCGTCGATCACCTCCTGCAAGGTCTTGGCGAAGTTCTCGAGGATGATGATGGCCTCGGCGCCGGAGTCCTTGAGCTGGTGCTCGAGCTCGCGCGGGGTATAGAGCGGGTTGACGTTGACGACCGCGTAGCCGGCGCGCAGGACCGCCGGGATGGCGATGGTGTACTGCAGCACGTTGGGCATCATGATGGCCACGCGTGCACCGGGGGCCAGCCCCTTGTGTTGCAGCCACGCACCGAGCGCGGCCGACTGCTCGTCGATCTCGCGGAAGGTGATCGGGCGCTCCATGCACACCGCCGCAGTGCGGCCGGCGTACTTGCGGAACGCCTCTTCGAGCAGCTCGACCAGGCTGCGGTACTGGTTGATGTCGACCTCGGCCGGCACGTGAGGCGGATAGCTCTTGAGCCAGGGCTTGAGGGCGGATGCGGGAACTCCGTCGGCGATCTTCATGGGGCCAGATTGTTGAGGGCCGTGCGCGCCCCCGCCTACCGCAGTTTCCCTGAGCGGCCGTCACCCAGGCGACGCGACGGCGGGCAAGGAGGGTGGGGCCGGGGGGCGGAGGAGGCAGGGTCGAGGAGAGCGGGAGGAGACCGAGAACCGAGCCGGCGGGCGGAAGTGACCGGATTGACGCGCGCCGCTGCCCCTGGGGGTTTTGCCCCTGGCGGGATGCGGGTCGGCGCGTCACACTGCCCGAATGCGACGACGAACCTGGCTCAAGGTGGGACTGGGCTCTGCCATTGCCTTCGCGGTGGCCGGAGGGATGGTGGCCACGGTGCGTCCGGGCCTGGAAGGCGGCCGCCTCAGTCGCGGAGCCCGCGAGGTGCTGCGCGCCGTCTCGCTCGGGGTGCTGGACGGCAGTCTGCCGCCCGCGTCGGACCGGCGCGATGCCGAGCTGCTGGCGCAAATCGACCGATTGGAGCAGTACATCGGCGGCCTGCCGCCGGCGGTGCGCGCCGAGTTGTCGCAGTTGCTCGCGATCCTGGCGTCGCCCGCAGGGCGGGTCACGTTCGCCGGGTTGGACGCACCGTGGGGCGAGGCGAGCGTCGAGCAGGTACAAGCGTCGCTGGAATCGATGCGGCACTCGCGGCTGCTGCTGCGCCGGCAGGCCTACCAGGCGCTGCGGGACCTGACGGCTGGCAGCTACTTCTCGCAGCCGATCGCCTGGGGCGTGATGGGTTATCCCGGCCCCACCGACCTCTGACACTCCTGACCGATACCTCACGATGAGCCGATTGCCGGACCCGATCAAGCAGGGCCTTGCCCGAGGATGGAAAGTGGCGGGCGGGCCTCATGGACCGCTGCCGGCCCGCCTGACGTGCGACGTCGCGATCGTGGGCAGCGGGGCGGGCGCGGGCATCACGGCGGAGGTGCTGAGCCGCGCCGGACTGCACGTGGTGCTGGTGGAGGAAGGGCCGCTCAAGAGCAGCAGCGATTTCCGCCAGCGCGAAGAAGAAGCCTACCCGGCGCTGTACCAGGAATCGGCGGCCCGCAAGACGGCCGACAAGGGGATCACCATCCTCCAAGGCCGCTGCGTGGGGGGCTCGACGACGGTGAACTGGACGAGTTCGTTCCGCACGCCCCCGGCCACCCTGGAGTACTGGCAACGCCACTTCGGGCTCGACGAGATGAGCCCGGCGGCGATGCAGCCTTGGTTCGAGCGGGCCGAGCGCCGTCTGCATGTGGCGCCCTGGGCGGTGCCTCCCAACGAGAACAACGAGGTGCTGCGGCGCGGGGCCGCCCAGCTGGGGTTGGAGGCGCGCGTCATCCCTCGCAATGTGAACGGCTGCTGGAACCTCGGCTCGTGCGGCATGGGCTGCCCGACGAATGCCAAGCAATCGATGCTGGTGACCACGCTGCCGGCGGCGCTGGACGCCGGGGCGCAGTTGCTGGTGGAGACGCGGGCGGAGCGGCTGGAGCTGGCGCAGGGGCGCGTGGCCGCGCTGATCTGCCGGGCGGTGCGCCCGGACGGATCGCCCCTCGGCCCGGAGACCCGCGTCGTGGCGACGCACTACGTGGTGGCGGGAGGTGCGATCAATTCGCCGGCGCTGCTGATGCGTTCGAAGCTGCCTGATCCGCACGAGCGGCTGGGGCGGCGCACCTTCTTGCACCCGGTGGTGATCTCGGCGGCCACCTTCGAGCAGCGGGTCGAGGGCTGGCAAGGGGCGCCGCAGTCGATCTATACGGACCACTTCCTGCACACGCAACCGATCGACGGGCCGATCGGCTACAAGCTCGAGGCGCCGCCGCTGCATCCGGTGATCTTCGCGACCACGATGTCGGGCTACGGGCGTGAGCAGCTGGAGATGCTGAAGCTCTTTCCGCACGCCCAGGTGCTGATCGCGCTGATGCGCGACGGCTTCCACCCGCAATCGCCCGGGGGCGTGGTGGCCTTGCGCGACGACGGCAGCCCCGTGCTGGACTACCCGCTCAACGACTTCGTCTTCGAGGGGGCGAGGCGAGCGCTCCTGAGCATGGCCGAAATCCAGTTCGCCGCGGGCGCCCAGCAGGTGCTGCCGGTGCATGAGCGCGCCCAGCCGTGGACGAGCTGGGCCGAGGCGCGGCGGGGGATCGCCGAGTTGCCGATGGAGCCTCTGTTGCTGCGCGTGGTGAGCGCCCATGTGATGGGCGGCTGCGCCATGGCCGGCAGCGAGAAGCTGGGCGTCGTGCGGCCCGACGGGCGGCACTGGCAGGTCGACAACCTGAGCGTCCACGACGGTTCGCTCTTTCCGACCAGCATCGGTGCCAATCCGCAGTTGTCCATCTACGGCCTGGTGGCCAAGCTCTCGACGGGCCTGGCCAAACGGCTGAGCGGCCGTGAGGTGATACTCGCCTGATGCTCGCCCGTCTCCAACGCGCGTTCACCTTGTGGCTGGTGTTCACCGCCGCAGGCTGGGCCGCGGTCTGGGCCACCCGCGGGCGCCCTGGCGTGGCCGTGGCGGGGGCGGCGCTGTGCCTGTTCGGCTATGCGCTGGTGCTCGCAGTGGAGTGCCTGCTCGCGGCCTGGGCGAACCGGCGCGACCCGGCGCCGCCCGCAACGGCCGTGCAATGGCTGCGGGCGTGGTGGGGCGAAGTGTGCACGGCGCCCCGGGTTTTCAACTGGCGACAGCCGTTCTTCTCGAACCGCGTGCCGGATGCGCCCCAGGGCCGGGGGCGTCGCGGGGTGGTCTTCGTGCACGGCTTTCTCTGCAACCGCGGCTTCTGGACGCCTTGGCTCGAGCGGTGCCGCGACGAGGGCATTCCTTTCGTCGCCGTGAACCTGGAGCCGGTGTTCGGCCGGATCGACGAGTATGTGGAGATCGTCGAGGCGGCGGTGCGTCGGATCGAGGCGGGCACGGGCCTCGCGCCGGTGCTCGTGGCGCACAGCATGGGAGGCCTGGCTGTGCGGGCCTGGTTGCAGGCCCGCCAGGCGGATGCACGGGTGCATCGTGTGGTGACGATCGGCTCACCGCACCGCGGGACTTTCCTGGCTCGACACGCGCGGGCGTCGAACGCGAGGCAGATGCGTTGGGGCAGCCGCTGGATCGAGGCGCTCGCGGCCGCCGAGCCGCCGCAGCGCTACCGGCGTTTCACCTGCCTCTACGGCCATTGCGACAACATCGTGTTCCCTGCCTCGACGGCGGTCCTGCCCGGTGCCCGGACGGTGCACCTGGAAGGCGTGGCCCACGTGGCGATGGCCTTCCATCCCGTCGTGTGGGAGGAGGTGAAGCGCGCGCTGCGTGCGGCGCCGTCCTGGGTCAGCGGCGAGCCGGCCGGGGGCCGTCGGCCGGCGCCGGGCGGCTTGCCGGAAGACCCCAGGGGCGGTTCGCGCTTCTCTTGAGCGGCTCGCCGGGGCCCGAGCCGGGCCCCGGGGCGGTCAGCGGGCGGGCGAGAGCAGCGTCTCGCCGGGCAGCACGGTGCCGGCCGCGATCTCGGGTTGCGCGCGCACGCGCTCGTAGATCGGCGTGAAGTCCGGCTCGGTGGCGTCGAACAGCTGCTGGAAGGAGTCGATGACGAAGTACGTCGCCTGGTAGGTGTCGATCTTGTAGCGCGTGCGCATGATGCGCTCCAGAGCGAAGGGCACCCGATGCGGCTCGGGCGAGCACACGCTGTAGCGCAGCTCGCCGGCCGACGACAGGATGCCCGCGCCGTAGGCGCGCACGCCGTCGTCGCTGCGGATGAGGCCGAACTCGACCGTGTACCAGTACAGCCGGGCCAGCATCTCGCACGCCCCGAGCCGGCTCGCCTTGAGCCCGCCGGCCCCGTACGCCTGCATGTAGTCGGCGAAGACCGGGTTGAACAGCAGCGGCACGTGGCCGAACAGGTCGTGGAACACATCCGGCTCGACGACGTAGTCGAACTCCTCGGGCTTGCGGATCCAGTTCGTGACCGGGAAGCGCCGCTCGGACAGCAGCTTGAAGAAAGCCTCCTCGGGGATGAGTCCGGGCACCGCGACGACCTGCCAGCGCGTCAGGCGGTACAGCCGCTCGCTCAGCTCGTCGAACCGGGGGATGCGGTCGGGGCGGCCGAGGTGCTGCACCGCCTCGATGAACTCGCGGCAGGCCAGGCCGGGCAGTTGCGCGGCCTGGCGCTCATAGAGCCGCCGGTACAGGTCGTGCTCCTCGGCGGTGTAGGCCTCCCAGTCCTGGTCGCAGGTGTAGTCCGGCCGCGCCCGGGCGTAGTCGCCGCGGGGCGGCCGGTCGCCCTGGCCGTAGGTCACGGGCGCGACGCCCAGGTTGATGCCGCTGTGGTGATCGACGGTCTGTGATTGCATGGCCGCCTCCTTCGCCCTCAGGCGGGCTGCTTGTCGTCGACCTTCAGCACGCCGCGGCGCATCTGGTCGAGCTCGATGGACTCGAACAGCGCCTTGAAGTTGCCTTCGCCGAAGCCCTGGTCGCCCTTGCGTTGGATGAACTCGAAGAAGATCGGGCCGAGCTGGTTCTCGGAGAAGATCTGCAGCAGCAGCGCGCCGGGCTTGCCGTCGATGAGGATCTTGCGCTTGTGCAGCTCGGCCACCGGTTCGCCGTGGCCGGGGATGCGCTTGTCGACCAGCTCGTAGTAGGTGTCGATGGTGTCGAGCAGCTTGATGCCGTTCTCGCGCAGCTTGTCCACCGTGCGGTAGAGATCGGTCGAGCCCAGCGCCACGTGCTGGATGCCTTCGCCGCGGTACATGTCCAGGTACTCCTGGATCTGGCCCGGCTTGTCGTTGCCTTCCTCGTTGATCGGGATGCGGATCTTGCCGCAGGGGCTGGTCATGGCCTTGCTCTTGACGCCCGTGACTTGGCCTTCGATGTCGAAGTAGCGGATCTCGCGGAAGTTGAACAGGCGCTCGTAGAACTCGGCCCACTCGGCCATGCGGCCGCGGTGCACGTTGTGGGTGAGGTGGTCGATGTAGGTCAGGCCGTGACCGACGGGATTGAGCTCGGCGCCGGGCAGCGGCTCGAAGTCCACGTCGTAGAAGCCGATGTTGCCGATGTCGCCTTCCTTGGCGCCGTTCTTGCCGCGCCACTTGTCGACCAGGTAGATCAGCGAGTCGCCGATGCCCTTGATCGCCGGGATGTTCAGCTCGCCGGGGCCCGCTTGGCCGGCGTATCCCCAGGCGCCGAGGGAGATGGCGCGCTCATAGGCGGCCTTGGCATCCTGCACACGGAAGGCGATCGCGCAGATGCTGGGGCCGTGCAGGCGGGCGAAGCGCTGGGCGAAGGAGTCGGGCTCGGCGTTGATGATGAAGTTGATCTCGCCCTGGCGGTACAGCGTGACGTTCTTGTGGCGGTGCTTGGCGATCGCCTTGAAGCCCATGCGCTCGAACAGCTGCCCCATGGCCACGGGGTCGGGGGCGGCGTACTCGATGAACTCGAAGCCGTCGGTGCCCATCGGGTTGTCCCAGGGGGTGAATTCCATCTCGGTCTCCTTGCCTGATCGGCCGCGGCGCAGTGCCCGCGGCGGGATTGATTGAGGTAGCTCAAAACTGTAGGCAAGGCGGGGCGCAGTTTTCCTGCAAATTGCACAAGCCTGCGCGCCGCAACGCAAGAAACCTGTGAAAATTAAAGAATGTCAACAGAAGTCCAGCTTGACGCAATCGATAGGCGCATTCTTCGCGCGTTGCAAGCCGACGGGCGGATGACCTATGACCAGCTCGCCGGCGAGGTCAACCTCTCGCCCTCGGCCACGCTGCGCCGCGTGCGGCGGCTGGAGGAACTGGGGGCCATCGCCGGCTACATGGCGATCGTGCCGCCGGAGCGGGTGGGGCTGGGGCTCACGGCCTACATCAACGTGCGGCTGGAAAAGCACACCGAGACGCACAAGCGCAATCCGATGGACCTGTTCCGGGCGGCGGTGCAGACCTGGCCCGAGGTGGTCGAGTGCGTGGCACTGACGGGCGAGATGGACTACCTGCTGCGGGTGGTGGTCGAGGACATGGCGCACTACTCGCGCTTCATCATGGACACGCTGCTCAAGCATCCCAGCGTCGAGGACTGCAAGACGAGCTTCGTGCTCGACCGCGTCAAGCACCTGGCGGCGATCCCGGTGTAGCGTCGCGCGACGCCGACTGGCGGCGCTCGAGCACGACGGCGAGTTCGAACCAGCCTGCCGGGTGCGCCACGCGCGCGTAGGGGGGCTTGGGCCACGCCCACCGCGGCTCGGGGAAGAGGGCGCGCATCGCGGTGATGTCGCAGTGATACGGGGGGCCGTCGATGCGCCCTTCGTCGGCCTGCGCGCGCCTCGCCTGCATGAACAGCGCGTAGAGCCGGCCCCCGGGCCGCAGCCAGCGGTGGAGCGCCTCGGCGTACGCCACCCAGTGGTCGGGGTGGAGCGCACACAGGCAGGTCTGCTCGTACACGGCGTCCAAGGCAGCGGCAGGCTGCCAGCGCAGCACATCGGCTTCGATCACGCTGGCGCTCAGACGCCGTTCGAGGAGCAGCTCGCGGGTGCGGGCGACGGCCGCGGGGGCGTAGTCGATGCCGACCACGTCGTAGCCGCGCTCGGCCCAGGCGGCGACGTCCCAGCCGCTGCCGCACCCCGGCACCGCCACGCGGGCCCCGGCCGCGGGCAGGGCGTGCTGCGCCTCCCAGGCCTCCAGTTGCGGGCTGGGGCCGCCGCGGTCCCAGGGAGTCTGGCCCTGCTCGAAGCGGGCCTGCCAGAAGGAGATCGTCGGGCCGTTCATGCGACGCATGGTAGCGTCTGCGCGTGCCGGCAGGCGCTCTGCGGCTCCGTGGGCGGTGCTCAGTCGGTCGCGTCGAGCTCCATCAGCTTGTGGCGGGCCGCCTCGGGCGACAGGCTGAGGAGCTCGGCCACGTCGCGCACGTCGTCGGGGACGGCGGCGTTGTCCCAGCCGTGCTGCGTGTGGCGTGCCACGCGGATCGCCAGCAGCACGTTGCGCACGGCCGGGTCCGCGGTCTGCCGTTCGTCGGTCAGGCGCACCAGCGTCTCGGGCAGCTTCCACACCCGCATCAGCGACTGCTCGAGCTGCGGCAGGGTCACGTTCAGGACGGCCTGCTGCACGGCCGCCGAGCGCAGCGTGGGATCGCGGCGCTGCCGCTCGCGGATCTCGAGCGCGAGGTCGGGCCCATGGCACCACAGCAGCATCTCCGAGAAGCCGTGCAGCAGCGCGGCTTCGTGGAGCATCGCGGCGTCGGCGTCCATGCGGTGCACGGCGAAGCCGAGCGAGAAGGTGGCGGCCCTCGCGGCGCGACGCATGACCTGCTCCAGGCCCTCCAGCGCGTCGGGGCGGCCGTGCAGGAGCTCTTCGGTCGTCAGCAGCCGGTCGAACGCGCGAAAGAAGGGCGCGATGCCGATGAAGACCAGCGCCGCCGTCACCGTCTCTGCCGCGCCGGCGTAGTGCGCGGGCCGCACTTGGGCGGCGTAGGCGAGCAGTTGCAGCGTCATCAGCGGGTCGCCCGTGAGATGGTCGGCCAGCGTGCTCGCGTCCAGCTCATCCTCGCAGGGGCGCAGGGCCTCGATGGCGGCCGCCGTGTGCGGCAGCACCGGGATCGGCTGCTCGCGCAGGTACGCGGTCCAGGCGGCCAGATCGGGCAGAGGGTGGATGAGCATGCGCAGGCTCCTTCGCTCCTCGGGTTTTCGGCTGCTCGGCGCAGGACTTGAGGGCGCTCGTGTCAAGGAGCATCCGTGCCGAGGAGCCGGCGCCCCCTGCGTTGCGGGTGGGCACACAAGGTTACGGCGGCGCAAGGGCCGAATTTCCATACTGGGGATTCCGATCCACGACAACCATCAGGAGGACCTCATGCGACGATCGCTTCTCGCTACGGCCGCAGCAGCCGTTCTGGCGACGGCGGCATCGACCGCGGCGGCCGCGAGCTATTCCTACTCGTTCACGCAGCTCCTCGACGGCACCACCATCGCGCCGGTGGCCTCGCTGACGATCGAAGACGTCGCCGGCGGCGCACGCTTCACGCTGGTGGGCGAGTTCGACGAGTGGGGCAGCTCCGCCTTCCTGGGCGGGCTGGAATTCAACGGCCCCGAAGGGACGGTCGAAGGGCTGTCCGGCAACGCGATGCGGATGGAGCCGACCTACGGCAGCCACACCAACGCTTCGTACACCTTCACCTGGGAGGTGCGCTTCCCCGTCTCCAACGCGCCGGGCTCGGACCGCTTCCTCAACGGTGATTCGGCGAGCTGGACCATCCTGGGTGACGGCATCCACGCCGGTTCCTTCGCGGGGACCGCGCTCGTCCACTTGCAGGGCTTGGGCCCCAACGGGGAGGACTCGCTCAAGGTGACGACGATGATCCCCGAGCCTTCGACCTACGCGCTGTTGCTCGCCGGCCTGGCGGGCACCGGGCTGTGGGTGCGTCGCCGGCAGCGACTGAGCGAGTGACGCGGATTATTCTCTGCGTGAATGGGGCAGATCACGGATATAAAGTGGAAGCGCACTGGGGTTTACCCTAGATTCCCGTCTGTGGAGGCGAGCGGCCTCCCAGAAAGGAAACTGCGATGACCACTTCCGTCCTGCCCCGTCCTGCCGTCATGCCCTTCCAGGGCGCCCGTCCGGGCTTCGCCCGTACGCTGTGGACCGCACTCGAGGCCGTCGGGCGGCAGCGCGCTCGCCGGGAACTGCTGCTCCAGGCGGAGCGCTACGGGTCGAGCCGGCCCGAGCTCGCCGCCACGCTGCGCCGCGCCGCCCTGGACTTGTGACCCTGCGTGCCCGCCACGCCGCGGGCACGCTCATTCGGGCTCCGGCATCTTGAAGGCGGCAGCGAGTTGCTGTTGCACCGCCGGCGGCACGGCCGCGTGGTGCGAGAACGCGATGGTGTACCGCCCTTGGCCGCCGGTCAGGGAGTTGAGCCGGGTCTGGTAGCCGTTGAGCTCCGCCAGCGGCGCCTGCCCCAGCACGACGGCTTGACCGGAGCCGTCGAGCCGCTGCCCGGTCACGATGCCGCGCCGCGCGAGCAGATCGCCGGTGATGTCTCCGATGCACGACTCCGGCGCCGTGATCTCCAGGTCGACGATGGGCTCGAGCACTTGGGGCCCCGCCTTGAGGGCGGCGTCGACGAAGGCCTTGCGGGCGGCGGTGACGAACGCGACTTCTTTGGAGTCCACCGAGTGGTGCTTGCCGTCGTAGACGACGACGCGCACGTCTTGCACCGGGTGGCCCGACACCACGCCTGTCTCCATCGCCTGGCGCACGCCCTTCTCCACCGCCGGCATGAACTGCGCCGGGATCACGCCGCCTTTGACCTCGTCCACGAATTGAAAACCGCTGCCCGGGGGCAGCGGTTCGACGCGCAGGAACACCTCGCCGAACTGGCCGGCGCCGCCCGTCTGCTTCTTGTGGCGGTGATGGCCTTCGGCGGGGCGGGTGAGCGTCTCGCGGTACGCGATGCGCGGCGGGCGGGTTTGCACCTCACAGCGGTGCACTTCGGTCAGGCGCTCCAGCAGCACGCGCAGGTGCAGCTCGCCGAGCCCGTACACGACGGTCTCGCGCGTGGCGGCCACCTGTTCGAGTCGCAGGCAAGGGTCTTCCTCCACCAGCTTTTGCAGCAGGTCCCACAGGCGTTGTTCGTCGCCGCGGCGTTTGGGCTCGATGACGATGCCGTGGACCGGCACGGGGAAATCCAGCGGCTTGAGATGGATGTGCGCATCCTCGGCCGCATCGTGCAGCACCGCGTCGAAGTGGATCTCGTCGA
This sequence comes from Schlegelella aquatica, assembly GCF_026013905.1. Taxonomy (NCBI): domain Bacteria; kingdom Pseudomonadati; phylum Pseudomonadota; class Betaproteobacteria; order Burkholderiales; family Sphaerotilaceae; genus Caldimonas; species Caldimonas aquatica. The sequence goes on along the minus strand of NZ_CP110257.1, from coordinate 2,818,938 downwards.
CCTTGGCCACGGCGCAGATCTCCCCAGGCCCGGCGCGCGGGATTTCGACGTGCTCCTTGCCCTGCAGCAGGAAGAGGTGCCCCACCTTGAACGGCTTGCGCCCGTCGCCCACGTAGAGGAGGCTGTCCCGGGTGACCGTGCCCTGGTGGATGCGAAAGACGCCCATCTTGCCCACGTAGGGGTCGATCGCGACCTTGAACACGTGGGCCAGCACATGGGCTTGGGGGTCGGGGCGGGCCGTCACCGGGCGGGCATTCGGGCCGGTGCCTTCCAGGAACTGCGGCGGGTTGCCTTCGGTCGGGTTGGGCATCAGCTGCACCAGCACGTCCAGCAACTCGGCGATGCCGGCGCCGTGGCGCGCCGAGGTGAAGCACACGGGGATCAGGTGCCCTTCGCGCAAGGCCTGCTCCAACGGTGCGTGCAGCTCGCGGGTATCGACGTCGCCGTCGTTCAGGTAGCGCTCGACGAAGGCCGCGTCGACTTCGACCACCTGCTCGACGAGGGCCCGGTGGGCTGCTTCCACCGAGGAGAAGTCGGCGACGCCGCAGGGGTTGAAGAAGCAGTCCACCACGCGTGTGCCGCCGTCGGCCGGCAGGTTGAGGGGCAGGCACTCGGTGCCGAAAGCGGCGCGGATCTCGTCCAGCAGCCGGGGCAGATCGACCCGCTCGGCGTCGATGCGGTTGACGACGATCATGCGGGCCAGACCTCGGCCGGCGGCCCATTCCATCATGCGGCGCGTCATCGGCTCGATGCCCGTCGCGGCGTTGACGACGATGGCGGCCGTCTCCACCGCCTCGAGCGCCGGCAGGGAATGGCCGAGGAAGTCCGGCGAACCCGGCGTGTCGATCAGGTGCACCCGGGTGCCCTGGTGGTCGAGGTGCATCACCGAGGCGGCGAGCGAGTGCAGCATGCGGCGCTCCAGCGGGTCGAAGTCGCCCACCGTGGTGCCGCGTTCCAGGCTGCCGGGCGCGCCGATCATGCCGCTGCGATGCAGGAGCGCTTCCGCGAGGCTGGTCTTGCCCGCGCCCGCCGCCCCGACCAGCGCCAGGGTGCGCAGGGTTGCAGGCTCGAAGCCGTTGGAGGTGAGGGTCGCCATCGCGCGCTCCTTGCCTGCGCTGTGGGCTCGCGGTGTGCGCGGGCAGCAGGCCGGGCTAGGTTACGCGATGCGCGCAAGCGGCACAAGTGAACGACTGCAACGCCCCGGCGCGGCCCCGGCCACCGGGCGGGTTCAGTCGCGCATGGGGCGGTCCCGGAAGATGCGCGGGTCCATCAGCTTGAGATCGGGCGCCACGGCCACCGGGGCGGCACAGCGGTCCAGCACCTCGCGCCGCACGTCCAGCCCGGGCGCCACCTCGACCAGCGTCAGGCCCTCGTCGCGCAGTTCGAACACCGCCCGCTCCGTCACGTAGAGCACGTCGCGGCCCAGGCTGCGCACGTAGCGACCGTTGAAGCTGAGGTGCCCGACCCGGGGCACGAGCTTGGGCACACGCCCTTCGCGCTCGATGCGCAGTTCGCCGTCGCCGGCGCGCACCTCGAGCCCTTCGGCCGTGAGGGTGCCCATGAGCACGACGCGCTGGGCCGACTGGCTGATGTTGATGAAGCCGCCCACGCCCGCCACCCGCCGACCGAAGCGGCTCACGTTCACATTGCCCTCGGGGTCGAGCTCGGCCATGCCCAGGAAGGCGATGTCGATGCCGCCGCCGTCGTAGAAGTCGAACATGGCCGCGTGGTCGATGATGGCCTCGGGGTTGGCACTGGCGCCGAAACTGAGCAACTGGGCCGGCGTGCCCCCGATGGGGCCGGCCTCCACCGTGAGCGTGAAGTCGCGGTGCTGCTCTTCGCGCGCGATCACCCCCAGGCCGGCCGGCATCCCCACCCCGAGGTTGACGACGGGCGCGCGCAGCTTGGCGAGCTCCAGGAAGGCGCGGCGCTGGACGATCTTGCGCACGTCCAGCGGCGGCGCGACGAAGGCGTGCTCGGGTTCGCGCACTTCTCCGGTGTACGCCGGGTTGTAGGCTTCGCCGAAGGTCATCCAGTGGTCGTCGGGGTTCTCGCAGACGACCACGTGATCGACGAGGATGCCCGGCACGCGCACGAGGTTCGGGTTCATCGTGCCCGCGCGCGTGAGCCGCTTGACCTGCGCGATGACGGTCCCGCCGCTGTTGCGCGCGGCCTGGGCGATGGCGAGCAGGTCCTGGTGGAAGGGCTCGTGCTCGGTCGTGAGGTTGCCGCGCTCGTCGGCGGTGGTGGCGCGGATCAGCGCGCAGTGCACGGGGAACGAGGGGTAGAAGAGCAGCTCCTCGCCGCCCAGGTGCACCAACTCGACCACCGACGCAGTGCTGCGGGCCGTCAGCCGCGCGCCGTCGTGACGCGGGTCGACGAAGGTGTGCAGGCCGATGCGGGTGACCACGCCCGGTTTGCCGCCCGCGATCGCGCGGAACAGGTGCGCGATGACGCCCTGTGGCAGGTTGTAGGCTTCGATCGCGTTGCGCTCGACCAGCTCGCCCAGGCGCGGGGCCGAGATCCAGTGGCCGCCGATCACGCGACGCACGAGCCCCTCGTGCCCGAAATGGTTCACCCCGCGCTGGCCCTTGTCGCCCTGGCCGGCGGCGTACACGAGCGTGAGCTCGCGCGGCTGGCCTTCGGCCAGGAAGCGCCGCTCCAGGGCCGCGGTGACCGCCTCGGCGTGGCCCGCGCCGACGAACCCGGCGGTGACCACGGTCCATCCGGGTTGGATCAATCGTGCGGCTTCGTCGGCGGAGAGGAGCTTCATCGGATCGTGGTCGTCGCAGGAAACCCCCCAGTATGCGCCGCAATGGGCGGGCGGGGTGTCGCCTGTGCGCGCGAGGGGATGCCGCCGGCCCGCGATGCGGAACGCCCGGCATGGGGACTTGCTCGCATGGGCAGCGCGTGGGGCGCTTCCTAGACTGAGGCGTTCGGAACCGAAGCGGAGGACACGAATGCACCGACAAGCACGCCGCGCCGCGAGGCGGACCTTCCTGCGATGCGCCGGCGGATGGGCCGCGGCGCTCGCGCTGCCGGTGCAGGCCCAGGGCGGCTGGCCCGGCAAACCCATTCGCGTGGTGGTGCCGTACCCGCCCGGCGGGTTCACCGACGTCACCGCCCGCCTCATCGCCCAGGGGCTGCAGCAGCGGCTCGGCCAGCCCGTCCACGTGGAGAACAAAGCGGGCGCCAACAGCATCATCGGCGTGGACGCGGTCGCCAAGGCGCCCGCAGACGGCTACACGCTGGGGGTGGTGATCGCCGCCTATGCGGCCAACACGACGCTCTACCCCAAGCTGCCCTACGATCCGGCGAAGGATCTGACGGGCGTATCGCTGATCGGCGTGTCGCCGCTGGTGGCCGCCGTGAACAACGAGGCGCCGTTCAAGACCGCGAAGGAGCTGATCGCCTATGCCAAGGCGCATCCCGGCAAGATCAGCTTCGGCTCGTCGGGCAACGGCTCGGCGGCGCACCTGACGACCGAGCTGCTCAAGGCCGTGACCGGCACCTACATGGTCCACATCCCTTACCGGGGTGCCGCGGCGGCGTTGACGGACCTCATCGGCGGTCAGATCCAACTCTTCTTCGACGCGGCCTCGGGCCTGATCGGCCCCGGCAAGCAGGGCAAGGTGCGCCTGATCGGCGTCGCCAGCGACAAGCGGCTGCCGGCGCTGCCGGAGGTGCCTACCTTCATCGAGCAGGGCATTGCCGGCTTCACCGGCAGCACCTGGGCCGGCATGATCGCGCCGGCCGGCACGCCGGCCGAGATCGTGCAGCGCCTGGCCGACGAGGTGGGCCGCATCGTACGCAGCGACGAGGTGCGCCAGCGGCTCGAAGCGATGGGCACGGTGCCGGTGGGCGGATCGCCTCAGGCCTTCAACGAGTTCATCGCGGCCGAGACGAGGAAGTGGGGCGAGGTGATCCGCCGCGCCAAGGTCACGCCCGACTGACTACTGGAACGCCACTTCGGCGAAGCTGCGCAGCTTGCGGCTGTGCAGCCGGTCCATGCGCTGCTGGCGCAGGATCTCCACGGCGCGGATGCCGATGCGCAGGTGCTGGTCCACCCGCTCCCGGTAGAAGTGGTTGGCCATGCCGGGCAGCTTGATCTCGCCGTGCAGCGGTTTGTCGGACACGCACAGGAGCGTGCCGTAGGGCACGCGGAAGCGGAAGCCGTTGGCCGCGATGGTGGCGCTTTCCATGTCGAGCGCGATCGCGCGGCTCTGGCTGAAGCGTCGTTCCGGCGTGCGATGCGGCAGCAGCTCCCAGTTGCGGTTGTCCACGCTCGCCACGGTGCCCGTGCGCATGATGCGCTTGAGCTCGTAGCCCTCCAGCCGCGTGACCTCGGCCACCGCGCGCTCGAGCGCCACTTGCACCTCGGCCAGCGGCGGAATGGGTACCCACAGGGGCAGGTCCTCGTCCAGCACGTGGTCCTCGCGCACGTAGCCGTGAGCGAGCACGTAGTCGCCCAACTGCTGGCTGTTGCGCAGGCCGGCGCAGTGGCCAAGCATGATCCAGGCGTGAGGGCGCAGCACGGCGATGTGGTCGGTGATCGTCTTGGCGTTGCTGGGGCCCACACCGATGTTGACCATCGTGATGCCGGTGTGGTCGGCGCGCACCAGGTGGTAGGCCGGCATCTGCGGCATGCGGGCCGGCGGCACGCCGGAGAGTTCCTCCTCGGCCGTCAAGGGCTGCGCCCGGCGGGTGACGACGTTGCCCGGCTCGACGAAGGCGATGTAGTCGTCGGTGTCGGCAGGCGCGGCGGGGTTCGGCGCGCGTGACATCAGTTCGCGGCCCAGCTTCACGAACTCGTCGATGTAGAACTGGTAGTTCGTGAACAGCACGAAGTTCTGGAAGTGCTCCGGCGCCGTGCCCGTGTAGTGGCGCAGGCGGTGCAGCGAGTAGTCGACCCGGGGCGCGGTGAAGAGCGCCAGCGGGAAGGGCTCGCCGGCCAGCGGCTCGTAGGTGCCGTTGGCGATGCCGTCGTCCATCGTCGCCAGATCCGGCAGATCGAAGAGGTCGCGGATCAGGAGGCGCCGCTCGGCGGGCAGGGAGCCCTCGAGGTGGTCGTCCTCGGCGAGGCTGAAGTGCAGCGGGATGGGCTGCTGGCTCAGGCCGACCTCGATGGGCACACCGTGGTTCTTGATCAGCAGGGCGAACTGCTCGAGGTAGTAGTTGCGGAAGAGGTCGGGGCGGGTGAGCGTGGTCTCGTACGTGCCGGGCCCGGCCACGAAGCCGTACGCCAGGCGCGAATCGGCCCGCGCCACTGTCTCGGTGCGCACGCGCACGTAGGGGTAGCAGGCCCGCACGCGCTGGGCGAACGACTCGCCCGCGACGAAGCGGCGCAGGGCGTCACGCAGGCTCGCTATCGAGTGCTCGTAGATCTCGATCACGCGTCGGAGGGCGGCCTCGGCGTCCGTATAGCGCGCCGGCTCGAAGGAGGCGAGGGGCAGTGCTTGGTGTGACATGCCGCGTTTATACCGGGCGGCGCGACCGCCATCCCCGCACAGCTGCGTCCGCATCGGGGCCTCCTGCCGCGCGAGATGGCCTCCCCGCACCCGTGCCGGCCCGCGGCGGGCCCGAAGACTCAGCGCAGTGTCGCCAGATTGGGGGGCGGCGTGCCAGGGCGCGACTGCGCCAGGGCCACCGGCGGCTGCGGCGGCTCGGGCGGCACGATCCCCGCTGCGGCGCGCTCGCGGCACAGGCCGCGGCTCTCGGCCTCCGGCAGGGCTGCGCATCGCGCGGCCAGCTGCCCCCGCACTTCGCTGGCGAGCTGCTGGCGAGCCGCGCGGTCCACCGCGCCTTGCACGACGTGGCAATAAGCGGCGAAGGTCACCAGCGCGGCGGCCCCGGCCACGGCGGCCCAGCGATGCTCGCTCCAGCGGGGCAGCAGGCCGCGTGCGATCGCCGCCTCGTGCCAGCGCGCAGGGCGGGGCCTGGGTTCGCGCGACAGGCGGCCCCTCATCGCCACGCTCCTGGCTGGGGCCGCTCGCTCGCGACGCCCTCTTCCCACAGGGCGAGTTGCACCTGGGGATGGGCCGCCTCATAGCCGAGCGGTGGGGTCTCGGTGGGTGCGGCGTTCGCGGGGGAGGGCGGGGTGGCGGCACGGCTGCGTGCCACCCAGCGCTGCGCGACGGTGAGCCAGTCGGTCTTGTCGTTGGCCATGTCGGGGTCTCCTTGGCGGTGCAGCCGCCGAGCTGCTTGCAGCCAATGCTGGACCGAGCACACAGTCGCAGCTGTCGGGGGCGGCAGCCTGTGCGGGTCGGAATCCTCCGACACGCCGGGGCGGCGCGCAGAGTGCGCGGGAGGGCCGCGAGAGGGCTGCGAGAGGGCTGCGAGAGGGCTGCGAGAGGGCCGCGAGAGGGCTGCGAGAGGGCACGCGCGGCCCCCGTCGCCACCGAGGTTTTTTATCAGCTGGTTGCTGCGCGGCGTGGCCGGGCGTGCTAGCGTTGAGGCGAGAGCCGGTCGGCCCAGGCCGACGACTCCCGGCGACCAGCACGCGCTGGCCGCTCGTGCTTTCGCGGGAGTGCGGTGATGACGAAGAGGGCGCTCTACAGCAGCAGTGCCCGCCCTCCACCCAGGGCGGCGGCGGGGACGGCGCGCGCGGCCCCCGCGGGGCCAGCGGCTCCCGCGCCCCCCTCCGCTGCGCCCGATGCGAGGCCCGCTTCGCACGACGCGCCGGGCAGCTCCGTTCCCGCAGGCGCGCGCCGCCAGCCCCCGCGCCCGTGGGGCTGGGCGTTCGCCGCGCTCGTGCTGACGGTGATGCTCGCGTTCGCGGCGCAGGGCTGGCGGCCGATGCCGCGACCCCTCACCCAGAAGGACATCGACCAAGCCGTCCTGCACACGCTCACGACTCAGGTGCTGCCTTCGCCCGCCGCCCAGGCGTACGAGAAGATCCGCCGCTCAGTCGTGCGGGTGCGCGGGCTGTCGGTGCCGGACGCCAAGGGCGAGCAGAAGCAGTTGGGCGTGGGCACGGGCGTGCTGGTGGCCGACCAGGGCTTGGTGCTGACCAACTTGCACGTGGTCGTCGCTGCGCCGAGGCTGGAGGTGGTCTTCGAGGACGGGCACACCTCGGTGGCCGATGTGGTGGGCACGCAGCCCGAGCACGATCTGGCCGTGATCAAGGCCCGCAACCTGCCCGACGATGCTCAGCCCGCCACGCTGCGCTCGACCGCCGATCTCGCGGTGGGTGACCAGGTGGTCGCGGTCGGCTTTCCCTTCGGCATCGGGCCTTCGGCGAGTGCCGGGGTGGTGTCGGGCCTGCGCCGGGAATTCCGCTCCCCCGAGGGCGAGCGCCTGCTCACCAACCTCATCCAGTTCGACGCGGCGGCCAATCCGGGCAGTTCGGGCGGCCCGCTCGTGACGATGGACGGCGAGGTGGTCGGCATCGTGACGGCCATTCTCAACCCCACCGAGCACCGGGTCTTCGTCGGCATCGGCTTTGCTGTGCCGATCGAGAACGCGGCCGCGGCGGCCGGGATGCCTCCCCACTGACGTCTCACCGAAGGAGCTTCGATGGAGCCCACTGCACTGTCCCGACCCGCCGAAGTCGCCGAGCGCATGCAGCGTCTGCTGTACGAGGTCAAGCGGGTCGTCGTCGGCCAGGACCACTTCCTCGAGCGGGTGATGGTGGCCTTGCTCGCTCAGGGGCACCTGCTGGTGGAGGGGGTGCCGGGCCTGGCCAAGACGCTCACCGTCAAGACGCTCGCGCAAGCGCTGCAGGGCACTTTCAAGCGCATCCAGTTCACGCCGGACCTGGTCCCGGCGGACCTGGTCGGCACGCGCATCTACAACCAGAAGACGGGCGAGTTCGCCACCTCGCTCGGCCCGGTGTTCGCGCACCTGCTGCTCGCCGACGAGATCAACCGTGCGCCGGCCAAGGTGCAAAGTGCGCTGCTGGAGGTGATGCAGGAGCGGCAGGTCACCATCGCCGGCGAAACGCACCGGGTGCCCCAACCCTTCCTGGTGATGGCCACGCAGAACCCGATCGAGACCGAAGGCACCTACCCCTTGCCCGAGGCCCAGGTGGACCGCTTCATGATGAAGGTGCTGGTCGGCTACCCGAGCGAGGAAGAGGAGTTCGTCATCGTGCAACGCGTGACCGGCGCCGCGGTGGACGTGAGGCCCGTAGTCACGATGGAAGAACTGCTGGATCTGCAGCGCGAGTGCCGCAAGGTCTACGTCGATCCCTCGCTGATGCAGTACGCCGTCAAGCTCGTGGCCGCGACCCGGTTTCCCCAGCGCTATGGCTTGCAGAACATCGCGGGTCATCTGACCTTCGGCGCCAGCCCGCGTGCCAGCATCTGCCTGATCGAAGGGGCGAGGGCGCTGGCGCTGTTGCGTGGCCGGCCCTACGTGTGGCCGGAGGACATCGTCGATCTCGTGCCCGACGTGCTGCGGCACCGCATGGTGTTGTCGTACGAGGCGCTGGCCGAGTCGCTCACGGCCGATCACATCATCCGACGCGTGCTCGACAAGCTGCCGGCACCGCCCAAGCCCCTGCAGAACCATGTGGCGACGGAAACCGCCTCCGCCTGAAGCTGCGCCGCCGCCGGCCACTCCGGCCGCGGTGCTTCGCACCCGCGACGCCGAGCGCGTGCTGCGCGGTCTCGAGTGGACGGTGCTGCGGCGCCTCGACGGCTGGCTCGAGGGCGACTACCGCACGCTGTTCCGGGGGCTCGGGCTGGACCTCGCCGACTTGCGGGAGTACCAGTACCACGACGACGTGCGGCACATCGACTGGAACGTGACCGCACGGATGAGCAGCCCCTACGTGCGGCAGTTCCACCAGGACCGTGAGGCGAGCGCGTGGTTCCTGCTCGACGTGAGTCCTTCGGTGGACTTCGGGACCGCCGGGCGCACCAAGCGCGACGTGCTGGTCGATGCGGTGGCCGTCTTCGGTCGCCTCGTCGGCAGCCACGGCAACCGGGTGGGGGCGATCCTCTACGACCGTGACGTGGAGGCGGTCGTCCCGGCCCGCGCCGGCCGGGGGCCTTTGCTGCAGTTGCTGCACCGCCTCGTGGCACCGAGCCGCGCATCCGGCGGCGAGCGGAGCCGATCGGCACGGGGGGGCGCTGCGGGCCCCACCGATCTCGGGGCGCTGCTGCGCCATGCCGACGCGGTGATCCGCCGTCGCTCGATGGTGTTCGTCGTCTCGGACTTCATCTGCCCGCCCGGCTGGACGGCGGCGCTCGGGCGGCTCGTGCAACGGCACGACGTGCTGGCGATCCGTCTGGTGGACCCCCTGGAGCGCCAGCTGCCGGACGTCGGCCTGCTCGTCATGCAGGATGCCGAGACCGGCGAGCAGTTGCTGGTGGACACCCACGGGCGCGGCTTCAGGCGCCGCTTCGAGGAGGCGGCGGCCGCGCGCGAGGAACAGTTGCGCATCGCCTTCGGGGATGCAGGGGTGGATGCGCTCGAGCTCTCCACCGACGAGGACATGCTGCACGCGGTGCGGCGTTTCGTGGAACTGAGGCGCACCCGTCTGCGACTGGCGACGGGTGGCCTGCCTTCTGCGCCGACGGCCGCCGACGGGGCGGGCCCCGGCCTTCGGGCCGCTGCGCGGCCGGGTGCGCAGTCGGGCGCTTAGGAGACGGTCATGGTGTCGTTCATGTGGCCGGAGATGCTGCTGACCCTGGTGCTGGTGCCGGTGGCCCTCATGCTGTACCTGTGGCTGCTTGGCCGACGCAAGAAGCAGGCGGTGCGGTATTCCGGCCTGGGGCTGGTGCGCGAGGCGATGGGGCGTGGCCCCGGCTGGCGCCGCCATGTGCCGCCCGCCCTGCTGCTGCTCGCGCTCACGTTGCTGCTGATCGCCACCGCCCGGCCGTCGATGCGTCTCGTGCTGCCCTCTCAGCAGCGCATGGTCGTGCTGGCGATGGACGTGTCGATCAGCATGCGCGCGACCGACGTGGAGCCCACCCGCATGGCCGCTGCGCAGGCGGCTGCGCGCGAGTTCATCGAGGCGCAGCCGGCCTCCACGCGCATCGGCCTCGTGTCGTTCGCGGGCTCGGCCGCGCTGGTGCAGCCGCCCACCTTCAGCAAGGACGACCTGCTGGCCGCCATCGACCGCTTCACCTTCCAGCGCGGCACGGCCGTGGGCAGCGGCATCCTCATCTCGCTGCAGACGATCTTCCCCGACCTGGACATCGACATGCGCACGGTGGACCCCCTGACCGGCCTGCGCGACTCGAGGCAGGGCATGCCGCTCGGCAGCGAGGCCCGGGACGCCAAGCCCGCCCCGCCGCCGCCCAGCGAGCCCGGCTCGTTCAAATCGGCGGCCATCATCCTGCTCACGGACGGACAGACGACCACCGGCCCCGATCCGCTGGCCGCGGCCCGGCTCGCCGCCGACCGCGGCGTGCGGGTCTTCACCGTGGGCGTGGGCACCGACAAGGGCGAGATCCTCGTCGGCGAGGGGTGGTCGGTGCGCGTGAGGCTCGACGAGGACTCGCTGCGCAACATTGCCAAGATCACCGGCGGCGAGTACTACTACGCGGGCACCGCGGGCGAACTCAAGAAGGTCTACCAGGAGCTCGGGTCCCGCCTCACGCTCGAGCGGCGCGAAACCGAGGTGAGTGCGATCTTCGCGGGGCTGGGCGCGGTGCTGATGCTTGTGGCGGCGGGCCTGTCCCTGCTGTGGTTCCACCGGGTGGTGTGACGGCGCCGCGGCGACGTCACCTCCGCTCTTGCCACCGGCCGCCGCCCTTCGTCTTAGCGAGGCGGAGCCACCTCTTCGCCCCACATGCGACGCCACAGCCACGGCAGCGCGCGCTCCACATCGGGCCGCTGGCCCATGAGCGGCGGGCGCTCGATACGCGCAAGCCCCGCGCCCTGGCGCTGGGCCACCGTGAAGGTGAAGGTGTAGTACGGCTCCTGCCCCATGCGCAGGTCGCTCAACAGCACGCGGCCCTCACGCTCGTGCAGCTTGATGAATCCGCGCGCGAACCACTCCATCCGCTCCACCGGCCAATGCCCGCGCAACCGGTCGCGCCACTCCACGCCGCGGGCGAACGCATCGAAGCGCAGGTCCGGTGAGCGGTCGCGCAGGGACCGAAAGCCTTCCAGGTAGCCTTCGGGCGTGACGACCACCACGCGCCACAAGACGGTGTTGAACGCCGTGGGCGTCACGAGGAGCCGCTCCACCTGGTGGCCCTGCCTGGCGAGCGAGGCCCGGGCGAGTTCCGTCACGTGCTGCTGGGCGAGGGCACTCCAGCCTAGGTAGGCGGTGCTGAGGGCCAGTCCGAGCGCGTTCCATCGCCGGCCCGACGGCGTGGCGCGCAGGGCGGCGGCCACACCGGCGAGCAGCGGCACCGTGTACAGCGGGTCGATGATGAAGATGCTGCCCACCCCGAAGGGGCGGTCGGTGAAGGGCAGCAGCAACTGTGTGCCGTAGACCGTCATCGCGTCGAGCAGCGGGTGGGTGACGAGGACCAGCCACACGGCGAGCCACCAACGTTTCCACAGCGCCGTTTCGCGATGCAGCGTCACGGCCGCCGCCGCCACGAGGGGCGACAGCAGCGTCAGGTAGAAGAGCGAGTGGCTCTCCGCACGGTGGAACGTCATGTTGCGCACCGCATCGCCGTGGTCGATCAGCGCGTCCAGGTCGGGCAGCGTGCCGCACAGCGCGCCCCACAACGCGGCCTTCCAGGGGGCGGTGCGCCGGCCCAGCACGGCGAGCGAGACGGCCGAGCCCAACGTGATTTGCGTGACGGAATCCATGCAGGGCCGGTGCTCCTGTTGGTTACAGTTTGAATACAACTCCATGCGGGCCGGCCCGCCCTCCCGGATGAGCAGCTCCACGCACGCCGACGCCCCGATGCCCACTGCGCCGCAGGAGGCGTCCCCGGCGCCGCCCGGCACCCTTCCGGAGGTCCTGCGGCCCCGGAACCCCGACGAATTGTGGGCCCGCGTCAGCCGTCCCGCACCGGTCGATCCCACCACCCCGCACATCGGTGAGGCACTCGTCAAGGCCGGCCTCGTGCGCGCCGAGGACGTCAAGCGGGCGCTCGTCGCCCAACGTTACACCTCGCCGCACCGGCAGCTCGGCGAGATCCTCGTGGCCGCGCATGTGCTGAGCGAGGCGCAACTGCGCGCCGGGCTCGCGCGGTGGCTCGGCATCGAAGTCGTCGACGCGCTCGCGATGCCGCCCATGCCGGAAGCGGTGGCCGCCGTGCCCCGCCACGTGGCCGAGCGCGAACTGGTGCTGCCCCTGATGCGCCGCGGCGAGGCGCTCGTGGTGGCGATGTCGGAGCCGTGGGACCACCACCTGCTGGACGAACTGCGCTTCATGACGCAGTTGCGCATCGTGCCGGTCATGGCCGCACCCGGCACCTTGTTGCCCGCGATCGACCGGGCCTACCGCGGCGACGCCCAGCCCGCGGCCGGTCATGCCGAAGGCCGAGCACGCAGTGCCCACGAGCTCGTGGCCGAACTCAGCTCGCAGGAGGCGCCCGCCGACGACCTCACGCCGGTGGCCGCGGACACGGACAACGTGCTCGTGCGCTTCGTCCACGCGCTGATCGAGGAGGCGATCCGCCGCCGCGCCTCCGATATCCACATCGAGACGGCCGAGGCGCCGCGCCCCGTGCGCGTGCGGCTGCGCATCGACGGCGACCTGGTGCCTTATCTCGAGCTGCCGGCCAAGTACCGGTATGCGGTGATCGCGCGCCTGAAGATCATGTCGGACCTCGACATCTCGGAGCACCGCAAGCCCCAGGACGGCAAGATCGACTTCGCGCGCTTCGGCGGCTCGCCGATGGAGCTGCGGGTCGTGACCGTGCCCACCGCGCACGGCCTGGAAGACGTCGTGCTGCGTCTGCTCAATGGGGCCAAGCCGCTGCCGCTCGACGGCATCGGGCTGTCAGGGCCCAACCTCTCGGCCCTGCGGCAGGTGATGGCCAAGCCCTACGGCCTGGTGCTCGTGTGCGGCCCGACCGGCTGCGGCAAGACGACCACGCTGCACTCGGTGCTGCGCGAGCTCAACGAGGACAAGCGCAAGATCTGGACGGCCGAGGACCCGATCGAGATCACGCAGGAGGGCCTGCGCCAAGTGCAGGTCAACCCGCGCACCGCGCGCCCGCCCACGAGATCCAGTCGGCGGCGCTGGCCACTGGCATGAAGACGTTGCGGCAAGACGGCATCGAGAAAGTGCTGGCCGGTCTCACCGACCTGAGCGAAGTGCTGGCCGCGACCAACAGCTGAGCGCCGTGGGCAGGGGCGGCCCCGCCCGCCCGTCACATGTTGCGGCGGTACTGCCCGCCCACCTCGAACAGCGCGCGCGTGATCTGCCCCAGGCTGCAGCAGCGCACCGCGTCCATCAGCACCTCGAACACGTTGCGGTTGTCGATCACGGCCTGCTTGAGCCGATCGAGCATCGCCGGGGCCTCGTGCGCATGGCGCGCGTGGAAGTCCTGCAGGCGCTTGAGCTGCGACTGCTTCTCTTCCTGCGTCGAGCGGGCCAGCTCCAGCGACTCGGGGATCGGATCGCCGTGCGGGTTGCGGAAGGTGTTCACACCGATGATGGGCAGCTCGCCGGTGTGCTTGAGCATCTCGTAGTGCAGGCTCTCTTCCAGGATCTTGCTGCGCTGATAGCCCGTCTCCATGGCGCCCAGCACGCCGCCGCGCTCGGCGATGCGCTCGAACTCCGCCAGCACTGCTTCCTCGACCAGTTCGGTCAGCTCGTCGATGATGAAGGCCCCCTGGTTCGGGTTTTCGTTCTTCGCGAGCCCCCACTCCCGGTTGATGATGAGCTGGATCGCCATCGCGCGGCGCACGCTCTCCTCGGTGGGCGTCGTGATCGCCTCATCGTAGGCGTTGGTGTGCAGCGAATTGCAGTTGTCGTAGATCGCGATCAGCGCCTGCAACGTGGTGCGGATGTCGTTGAACGCGATCTCCTGCGCGTGCAGGCTGCGGCCGGACGTCTGGATGTGGTACTTGAGCTTCTGGCTGCGCTCGTTGGCGCCGTACTTCTCCTTCATCGCCACCGCCCAGATGCGGCGCGCCACACGACCGAGCACCGTGTACTCCGGGTCCATGCCGTTGCTGAAGAAGAACGACAGGTTCGGCGCGAAGTCGTCGATGTGCATCCCGCGCGCCAGGTACGCCTCGACGAAGGTGAAGCCGTTGGCCAGCGTGAAGGCCAGCTGCGAGATCGGGTTGGCGCCCGCCTCGGCGATGTGGTAGCCCGAGATCGACACCGAGTAGAAGTTGCGCACGTTGTGGTGGACGAAGTACTCCTGGATGTCGCCCATCACCTTGAGGCTGAACTCGGTCGAGAAGATGCAGGTGTTCTGGCCCTGGTCTTCCTTGAGGATGTCGGCCTGCACCGTGCCGCGCACGTTCGAAAGCACCCAGGCCTTGATCTTCTGGATCTCGTCGTCGGTGGGCTCGCGGCCGTTGTCCACCTTGAACTTGTCGATCTGCTGGTCGATCGCGGTGTTCATGAACATCGCGAGGATCGTCGGCGCCGGCCCGTTGATCGTCATCGACACGGAGGTGGAGGGATCGCACAAGTCGAAGCCCGAGTACAGCACCTTCATGTCGTCCAGCGTGGCGATCGACACGCCCGAGTTGCCCACCTTGCCGTAGATGTCCGGGCGCAGGTCGGGGTCGTGGCCGTAGAGCGTCACCGAGTCGAAGGCGGTGGACAGACGCTTGGCCGGCATGCCGTCGGACAGCAGCTTGAAGCGGCGGTTGGTGCGGAAGGGGTCGCCCTCGCCGGCGAACATGCGCGTCGGGTCCTCGTTCTCGCGCTTGAACGCGAACACGCCCGCGGTGTAGGGGAAGGAACCCGGCACGTTCTCCAGCATCAGCCACTGGAGCAGTTCGCCGTGGTCCTCGTACTTGGGCAGCACCACCTTGCGGATCTTGTTGCCCGCGAGCGTCGTGTGCGTGAGCCGGGTACGGATCTCCTTGTCGCGGATCTTCACCACGTACTCGTCGCCCGCATAGGCTTTCTGCATGTCGGGCCACTGCGCGAGCAGCTTCTTGGCCTGGGCCTCGAGCCGCGCCTCGCGCTCCTCGGCGGCGCGCAGCAGGTGGTCCACCGGGGCATTCGGGTCCTGCTCGCGCAGCATGCGGGCCGATTCGCGCAACTGCTGCACCTGGCGCGCCAGGCGCGCCTGCTGCCGCACGCGGGCCTTGTAGCCGCGCACCGTCTCGGCGATCTCGGCCAGGTAGCGGGTGCGGGTCGGCGGCACGATGGGCGTCTGGTGCGTGCTGTGGCGGGTGGCCACCTTCGGCAGCCGGCCCTCGCGCACCGGCAGCCCCAACTCGGCCAGGCGCGGCAGCAGCGCCTGGTACAGGGCGGTGACGCCGTCGTCGTTGAAGCGGCTGGCCATCGTGCCGAACACCGGCATCTCCTCCGGCCGCTTGCCGAACGCCTCCTTGTTGCGCTGCACCTGCTTGGCCACGTCGCGCAGCGCATCGAGCGCGCCCTTGCGGTCGAACTTGTTGATCGCGACGAACTCGGCGAAGTCCAGCATGTCGATCTTCTCGAGCTGGCTGGCCGCGCCGAACTCCGGGGTCATCACGTACATCGGCACGTCCACGTGCGGCACGATCGCCGCGTCGCCCTGGCCGATGCCCGAGGTCTCGACGATGACGAGGTCGAAGCCCGCCACCTTGCAGGCGGCGATCACGTCGGGCAGGGCCTGGCTGATCTCGCTGCCGAAATCGCGCGTGGCCAGGCTGCGCATGTACACGCGCGGCCCCTGTTGCCACGGGCCGATCGCGTTCATGCGGATGCGGTCGCCCAAGAGCGCCCCGCCGCTCTTGCGCCGCGACGGGTCGATGCTGATCACCGCGATGCGCAGGCGGTCGTCCTGGTCCAGCCGCAGGCGCCGGATCAGCTCGTCGGTGAGGCTCGATTTGCCCGCCCCGCCCGTGCCGGTGATGCCCAGCACCGGCACCTTCGCCTGGGCCGCCCCGCGGCGCAGGGCCTCGACCAGGCCCGCGTCGGCGCTGCCGTTCTCCAGCGCCGTGATGAGCTGCGCCAACGCCCGCCAGGCCGCATCGTCATGCCCCTGGATCGTCTCGAGGCGCTTGGGCGCATGCACCGAGAGGTCGCGATCGCAGCGCATCAGCATCTCGCCGATCATGCCCTGCAGGCCCATGCGCTGGCCGTCCTCGGGGCTGTAGATGCGCGCCACGCCGTAAGCATGCAGCTCGCGGATCTCGGGCGGCACGATCACGCCGCCGCCGCCGCCGAACACCTGGATGTGCTCGCCGCCGCGCTGGCGCAGCAAGTCCACCATGTACTTGAAGTACTCGACATGCCCGCCCTGGTAGGAGCTGATCGCGATGCCGTGCGCGTCCTCCTGCAACGCGGCGGTGACCACCTCGTCGACCGAGCGGTTGTGCCCCAGGTGGATCACCTCGGCGCCCATGCTCTGCAGGATGCGGCGCATGATGTTGATCGAGGCGTCGTGGCCGTCGAAGAGGGACGCCGCGGTCACGAAACGCACCTTGTGGGTCGGGCGGTACTCGGCCAGGGCCTTGTATTCGGCGGAGAGGTCGGTCATTGGGCCTCCGGAAACGGGGGGATGGATCGACGTTACGAATTGACGTTTACGTCAACGTCAATCATGCCACAGCCAGCTTGCGCGACCCTTGCCGGAAAACCCGTGAGCCGGCCTGGCACGCCGGCTGCCAGGCATGCAGGAAACGCGAAACCCTCCCGCCTACGCACCGATTCGCCCTGCGATGAAACCTCCGCCTGCCGCGCCTTGCGGCGCCCACCGGGAGCCGCCCTTCGAGCCGCCGCCCTCGCCGGTGCCCGACCCGGCCGAGCCGCCGGCGCCGGACCCGATGGAGGCACCTCTGCCGCCCGACCCGCATCCGGTGTGCCGCGTCGGCCGCCCGCACCGCTGCGCGCGGCGCGGGCACGAATCCCTGCCCCGCGCCTTCGGCCCTGCGCGCGGACCGCTGGCCGGCCACCATGCCCACGTGCGCGCGGCCCTCGGGCACTAGCCGCGCGGCCCCGTCCACCGAACCTTTGAAGGAACCGCCATGGCCCGTTGCGATACCTGCGGCAACGACTACGACTACAGCTTCGTCATCGTGCGCGGCAGCGAACACTTCACCTTCGACAGCTTCGAATGCGCCATCCACAAGCTCGCCCCGGTGTGCGGGCATTGCGGGGTGCGCATCCTCGGTCACGGGGTGGAAGTGCGCGCGCCCGGCGGCCTGCACGGCTCGATCTACTGTTGCGCCCACTGCGCGCGCAGCGCCGGCGAGGGCCGCGTGGTGGACCACGTGCAGGCCTGAGCCCCGGCCCCCGACCGCCAGACGCCGCGCGGCACCCCTCGGGGGTCGGTAGCGCGCGGCGGCAAGGTGCGAGGCCCCGCCGGGCCCACCCCAGAGCGGGGGGCGCCCCCGGCCTGCTTCCGGGATAATGGCCGTCCCATGACCTTCCTGGCCATCGACGTCGGCAATACGCGGCTGAAGTGGGCCCAGTACGACGCGCCCCGGCCCGGGGCCCGACTGCTGGCCCACGGCGCGGCATTCCTGGAGCGCATCGACGAGCTCGCGGAACAGGAGTGGAAGTCCTTGCCGGCGCCCACGGCGATGCTGGGCTGTTGCGTGGCCGGCGAGCCGATCCGCCGCCGCGTCGAGGAGCAGTTGGAGCTGTGGAGCCACCTCGACCCGAGCTGGGTCGTCTCGTCCGCGGCGGAATGCGGCGTGGTCAACGGTTACGACCACCCCGGCCGCCTCGGGGTGGACCGCTGGGTAGCGATGATCGGTGCTCGCGCCCACCTGCTCGCGCAGGCGCCGGGGCGTCCGGCGCTCGTGGTGATGGTGGGAACGGCGGTGACCGTCGATGCCCTGGACGAAACGGGGCGGTTCTTGGGCGGCTTCATCCTGCCCGGCCACGGCATCATGCTGCGCGCGCTGGAAAGCGGCACCGCGGGGCTGCGCGTGCCCACCGGCGACGTGCGCGACTTCCCGACCAACACGAGCGACGCGCTGACGAGCGGCGGGACGTACGCCATCGCGGGGGCGATCGAGCGCATGTACCGCAACATCCTGCGGCGCTGCGGCGTGCCGCCGGTGTGCTTCCTCACCGGCGGCGCCGGGTGGAAGATGGCCCCCTACCTCACGGTGGACTTCCAGCTCGTCGAGTCGCTGGTCTTCGACGGGCTGTTGCGCATCGCCGAGCAGCGCGCGGCCGAGCGGGCGCGCCCCTGAGCGCGCGCGCCCGACATCCCTCAGAGGATGTAGCGCGACAAGTCCTCGTTCCTCGACAGCTCGGCCAGCTTGCCGTCCACGTAAGCGGCGTCGATGGTCACA
Source organism: Schlegelella aquatica (assembly GCF_026013905.1). Taxonomy (NCBI): domain Bacteria; kingdom Pseudomonadati; phylum Pseudomonadota; class Betaproteobacteria; order Burkholderiales; family Sphaerotilaceae; genus Caldimonas; species Caldimonas aquatica. The sequence goes on along the minus strand of NZ_CP110257.1, from coordinate 2,800,650 downwards.
CGCTGCCCGGACAGCCGGCTCGCCTCGAACGAGACTTCGTCGAGCAGCCGCTCCATCACGGTCGACAGCCGCCGGGCGCCGATGTTCTCGGTGCGCTCGTTCACGTCGTAGGCGATCTGCGCCAGGCGGCGGATGCCCTCCGGCGTGAACTCCAGGTGCACGCCCTCGGTGGCGAGCAGCGCCTGGTACTGCTGCGTCAGGTTGGCGTGCGTCTGCGTCAGGATCGCCTCGAAGTCCTCCACCGAGAGCGAGCCCAGCTCCACACGGATCGGAAAGCGCCCCTGCAACTCCGGGATCAGGTCGCTGGGCTTGGACAAATGGAAGGCCCCCGAGGCGATGAAGAGGATGTGGTCCGTCTTGACCATGCCGTACTTGGTGTTGACGGTGGTGCCTTCCACCAGCGGCAACAGATCGCGCTGCACGCCCTGACGCGAGACGTCGGCGCCGCCGACCTCCGAGCGTGACGCGATCTTGTCGATCTCGTCGATGAAGACGATGCCGTTCTGCTCCGCGTTCGCCAGCGCGCGGGCCTTGATCTCGTCCTCGTTGAGGAGCTTGGCCGCTTCCTCGTCCACCAGCAGCTTCAGCGCGTCGGCGATGCGCACCTTGCGCGTCTTGCGGCGGCCGCTGCCCAGGCTGGCGAACATGCTGCGCAGCTGCTCCGTCATCTCCTCCATGCCCGGTGGCCCCATGATCTCGAGCGAGGGTTTGACGTCGGCCAGCTCGATCTCGATCTCCTTGTCGTCGAGCAAGCCCTCGCGCAGCCGCTTGCGCATCGTCTGGCGGGCGGTGTTGTCCTGCGTGCTGGACGGGGCGAGCCCGAAATCACCGCGCGGAGGCGGGACGAGCACGTCCAGCACGCGCTCCTCGGCCGCGTCCTCGGCGCGCGTGCGCACCTTGCGCATCTCGGCCTCGCGCGTCTGCTTGACCGCCACGTCGACCAGGTCGCGGATGATCGCATCGACGTCCTTGCCGACGTAGCCCACCTCGGTGAACTTGGTCGCCTCGACCTTGATGAAGGGCGCCTCGGCCAGCTTGGCCAGCCGGCGGGCGATCTCGGTCTTGCCCACGCCCGTCGGGCCGATCATCAGGATGTTCTTGGGCGTGATCTCGCTGCGCAGCTTCTCGTCCACCTGCTGCCGCCGCCACCGGTTGCGCAGCGCGATGGCGACCGCCCGCTTGGCCTGTGCCTGGCCCACGATGTGGCGGTCGAGCTCGGAGACGATTTCCTGGGGAGTCATGGTGGTCATGGGAATCCTCGTGCAATCTTTCAAGACAGTGGCGAGCGGGAGATCCGCCAGCCCGGCGGCCGCCGCGCAGCGGGCTGCGACGCGCGGCCGCTCGACGGCGCCTCAACGCTCCGCCGGGGGTCCCAGGACCTCGATCGTGTGGTGCTGGTTGGTGTAGATGCACAACTCGCCGGCGATCTCGAGCGATTTCTTGACGATCTCGGCCGGCGTCATCTCGGTGTGCTCCAGCAAGGCCCGTGCGCTGGCCTGTGCGTAGGGGCCGCCCGAGCCGATCGCGATGATGCCGTGCTCGGGCTCCAGCACGTCGCCGTTGCCGGTGATGATGAGCGAGCTCTCGCGGTCGGCCACCGCGAGCATGGCCTCCAGGCGCCGCAGCACCCGGTCGGTGCGCCAGTCCTTCGTCAGCTCGATGGCGGCACGCACCAGGTGGCCCTGGTGCTTCTCGAGCTTGGACTCGAACCGCTCGAACAGCGTGAAGGCGTCGGCGGTGGCTCCGGCGAAGCCGGCCAGGACCTGGTCGCGGTGCAGCTTGCGCACCTTGCGCGCCGAGGCCTTGACGACGATCTGGCCGAGCGTGACCTGCCCGTCGCCGCCCAGTGCGACTTGTCCGCCGCGCCGTACGCTGACGATGGTGGTGCCGTGATAGGAGGGGAGTTCGCCCGAGGGGGCAGAAGGATGGAAAGCCATAAGCACCTCATGTGGGGGCGGACCGCGGGCCTTCAAGGTGCGCACCCGACCCCCAGGCCGCCCCCGGGTGCCTACAGGTTGCGCACTTTCACCCGGGCGTGCTCGGTGATACCCATTGCCCCGAAGAAGAGCGCCACCAGCCGGTGGGTCTCGTCGAATTGGATCTGGCGGTTCTCGCCGCGCCGGCTCAGCACCCAGTTGAGCAGGTCACCGGCGGCGATGAAGTCCACGCGGATCAGCCGGGTGCACGAGACGTTGACCAGCGATGCCTGGCCCAGCCGGCCGTCCAGGCCTTGCAGCGTCTCGGAGATGTCGCCCACCAGCTGGCCGGAGAGCTCGACCGTCGCCATCTCGATCATCGCCGGATCGTCCACGATCTGGGACTCGACGAAACTGGTCGATACGTCGCTCACCACCGACAACGGAGCGGTCGATGTGCTGGCGGTGGCCCCGCCGCCCAGCTTGACGTGACAGCGGGCGGCCTCCCACGACGGCGGCGACACCTCGTAGGTCACGCAGTAGTCGATCGCGACCTCGTCGAATTGATCCGGGCGGTTGGTCAGACGCAGCGCGTCCAGCCGCAGCAGCCAGAGCGCCGGATCGGCGTCGCGCACGCCGGTCGGTGCGGCGTCGGCCAGCACCTGGAACAGCCGGTCGCCCGCCAGCCAATGCATGTCCACGGTCTCCTTGGCCCACTGGCGGAAGACCTCGCTCAGCTGCGACGCGGCTTCGACATCGACGTCGCGCAGGTGCGACCAGTCCAGCACCCACGGCAGCGGCATCTGCAGGGTCACCGAGCGCAGGCGCGCGACGGCCTCGACGTCGAGCCGCTCGGGGCAGACCCACCCGACCTGGCCCTCGAGTCGGGCGTGCGCGGTGGTCGGGACTTCCTCGGCAGCGGCCTCGGCCACCAGGCGCGGCAGCGAGAACCATTGCGGCGCCGACCAGCCGAACTGCTGCGCGTAGTCCAGTGCCAAGCCTTCGAACTTGGCCTGCTGGCCGGTGGCGCGGTACAGGTCGAACAGCACCATCCAGGTGTCGGCATGCTGGGCGCGGCTGCCGCCGGGTCGGATCAAGGCGGTCAGCGCCGCCTCGCAGGCGTCGAAGTCGGCGTTGGCGAAGGCGATGACCGCCTCGTCCAACTCCGGGTCGTGGGCGACCTCGCTCACCTCCACCGCGAAGGCATCGGTGAAGCCGCTGCTCAGGCCGCCATGCGGGGCGAGCAGGGGCGACAGCGGGGACGCGCCCGGGGACACGGCCGCTGGCGGGGCCGACGAAGGGGCGGCCGGGGCGGGGGGCATGGGCACCGTCGGGGCCGCTTCCGCGGCCAGCCCGCCTTGCACGGTGGCGGCAGGCATCGCGGGGCCTGCGTCCAGCGGCGTCGGTTGCGTGGGGGCGTTGTAGAACGCGGGCGAGCGGCGCGTGCCCATCGAATCGCCCACCATCTGCTGCTCGATCTCGTCGATCTTGGCCTTGACCACGCCCACGTTGGAGCGGGCCAGGTCGCGCTCGTCGTCGAGGTTGGAGGTGGCGTCCAAGACGCCTGCGGTCGCCTCCGTCAGGCCCTCGCGGCGCACCTTGCGCAGCATGTCGAGCTCGCGCTTGCGGACGAAGTCGTTGCGCCGCTTGCGCTCGATCATCGCCTTGAGTTCGGACTTCGCGTACTCGCTCTCGCGCGATTCGGCCGGCTTGGAATTGAGCTCGGCCCAGTCGGTCGTCGGGTTCGCCACGAACCGGACGACCTTGCGCAGAAAGCTTTCGTTGTCCCTGTCTTTGGGGTCCGCCATGATGAGGGCGAGGACTTCCGAAGCTGTGAAGCGCAGCTTCCTAGTCCCCGAACAGCTTTTGCTTGAGCTCTCGCCGCTGCTGGGCTTCCAGCGACAGCGTCGCGGTCGGGCGGGCGATCAGGCGTCCAAGGCCGATCGGCTCGCCGGTCTCCTCGCAAAAGCCGTACTCGCCCGAGTCGATGCGCGCGAGGGCTTGCGAGATCTTCTTCAGGAGCTTGCGCTCGCGGTCGCGGGTGCGCAGTTCCAGCGCGTGCTCCTCTTCGATGGTGGCGCGGTCCGCGGGGTCGGGGACGATGGTCGTGTCTTCACGCAGGTGCTCGGTCGTCTCGCCCGCGTTGCTCAGCAGGTCTTCCTTGAGCTTTTCCAGCTTGGCGCGGAAGAACTCGAGCTGCTTGTCGTTCATGTACTCGCTTTCCGGCATCGCGAGCACTTCTTCGTCGGTCAGTTCGCGGCCGGATTTGGTCTTCCAGGCATTGGCGATCCTGGGGTCGACCTTGGCTGGGGAGGGGCGGCGCTCTTCGAGCACTGCCTGAGAGGTGGTCTTGTTCATGCTGGGTCTCGCGATGGGGCGGGCGGCTTCGGGAGCCGCCGGCGCCGGAGAGACAGGAGCAGCCGCGGGTGCTGCCGCCACCGCCTGGGCCTCGCTCTTGCGCGCGGGCGCCTTGGCAGGGGCCGACGGCGCCGTCTTGGGAGCGATGGTCGAGGCCGCCGTCTTGGCAGGACGCTGGGGCGTCGTCACCGTCTTGCTGCTCGCTGGGGTTTTCTTCTTGGCCGGCTCCCGGGCGGCAGCCTTGCTGCCGGTCGCCCCGGTGACGGCGGTCTTGGCCGCCGCCTTGGCCGGTGCTTTCGTCGCCGGGGCCACCGTCTTCTTGGTGCCGGGGACCACCAAGGTCTTGGCGGCACGTTTGGCACTGGGGGTTCGCTGGGCCGGCGTCTTGCTCACTTTCGTCTCCTCAGGAGCAGTTATATACCTGCTCTTGTTTGTGCACGTGAACCGGTACCGGCCCGCGTGTCCGGGAGTACCGGCCAATGCCCCGCGCCGATGGCGTCGTGGCGGCCCGGCCGGGCGCCCAGGAGTGCGGTGACGGGCCCTTGTTCACGCGTTTGTGGTGTTCGGCTGCTCTCGAGGGCCCGGTCGCCCAGGCACCCGAGAGCGCCGCGGATTGTAGCGACGCGAGGAGACGGCGCCGCCGAGTTTTCCCGGGGGTGAGGGGGGCGTTGGTCAGGCGAGACACTGCTGTAAGCCCTGCGTAAAGATGTCCTTGGGCAGATCGATGCCAATGAACACCATCTTGCTGACCTTGGGCTCCCCCTCGGCCCACTTCGGCCCCAGGTCGCTGCCCATCAGCTGGTGCACCCCCTGGAACACCACCTTGCGGTCGGTGCCCTGCATGTAGAGCACGCCCTTGTAGCGCAGCATCCGCGGCCCGTAGATCTGCACGATGGTGCCAAGGAAGTCCTCGAGCTTCGCCGGGTTGAACGGGCGGTCGGAACGGAAGACGAAGGACTTCACGTCGTCGTCGTGATGGTGGTGGTGGGGGTGGTCGCAGTGCTCGCCGTGGTCGTGATCGTGGTGGTGAGAGTGGTCGTGCGCGTCTTCCTTGAGGAAATCGGGGTCGATCTCGAGCTTGGCATTGAGATTGAAGCCGCGCAGGTCGAAGACCTCGGCGATGGGCACCTCGCCGAAGTGCACCCGGCGCTGCGGCGCGCGCGGGTTCATGTGCTTGAGCCGGTGCGACAGCGCCTCCACCGCGGCTTCGTCCACCAGATCGGTCTTGCTGATGAAGATCTGGTCGGCAAAACCGACCTGCCGGCGCGCCTCCTGCCGCTGGTCGAGCTGCTGGTCGCCGTGCTTGGCGTCCACCAGCGTCAGGATCGAGTCGAGCAGGTAGGTCTCGGCGATCTCGTCGTCCATGAAGAAGGTCTGCGCGACGGGGCCGGGGTCGGCCAGGCCCGTGGTTTCGATCACCACGCGGTCGAACTGCAGCTCGCCCTTGCGGCGCCTGGCCGCCAGGTCGGCCAGCGCGGTGCGCAGGTCCTCGCGGATCGTGCAGCAGATGCAGCCGTTGCTCATCTGCACGATCTGCTCCTTCGTGTCGGCCACGAGGATGTCGTTGTCGATGTTCTCCTCGCCGAACTCGTTCTCGATGACGGCGATCTTCTGGCCGTGCGGTTCGTTGAGCACGCGCTTGAGCAGCGTCGTCTTGCCGCTGCCCAAAAAGCCGGTGAGGATGGTGGCGGGAATGGGGCCTTGGGTCATGGTGGAGCTCAGCGGAAAGGGAGGTTGAACCGGCGGGCCGCGACGGCGCCGCCGATGCGCATCGGCGCAGTGTAGCGAGGAGCGTGCCTGCCCGGGTTTCCATACGTGGGGCGGGGCGGCCTGGAAGGCCCTGCGCCGGGTCGGGTATCCTTGTCGTCCCGCAACTACGACGCACGCTTGTGTCCGATCCTCACCCGAGTCGGGCGCCGCGCAGCCCCGACAAGCGCAGCCTGTTCGAGCGACTGGTCGAATTCCTCTCGCCGGGGCCGGATTCCAAGGCCGAGCTGATCGAAACCCTGGCCGAGGCGGAGGACCGCGAGCTGATCGAGCCCGAATCGAGGTTGATGCTCGAGGGCGTGCTGCGCATGGCCGACATGACGGCCGGCGACGTGATGGTCGCCGCCCCGCGCATGGACCTGCTGGACATCCGGGCGCCCTATGACGAGCTGCTCAACGTCGTGATCGACACCGGCCACTCGCGTTTCCCCGTCTACGAGGGCGAGCGCGACAACATCATCGGCATCCTGATGGCCAAGGACCTGCTCAAGCTGCAGCGCGCGCCCGAGCTGAACCTGCGCACCTTGCTCAGGCCGGCCGTCTTCGTGCCCGAGTCCAAGCGGCTGAACGAGCTGCTGCGCGACTTCCGATCCAACCGCAACCACCTGGCCATCGTGATCGACGAGTTCGGCAAGACGGCCGGCCTCATCACCATCGAGGACGTGCTGGAGCAGATCGTCGGCGAGATCGAGGACGAGTTCGACGAGGACGACGCGCCCACCGGCATCTACACACTGGCCGACGGCAGCCACCGCGTGGCCGGCGACGCCGACATCGAGGCCGTCAACACCTTCTTCGGCGTGGAGCTGCCGGAGGAGGACTTCGACACCATCGGCGGGCTGGTGGCCCACGAGCTCGGGCACGTGCCCCGCCGAGGCGAGTTCGCGGACATCGCCGGGCTGCGGTTCGCGGTGCTGTTCACGCGCGCGGGTGCCGTGCGCTGGTTCAAGGTCACTCGCGCACCGGCAGCCCCCGAGGCGCCGGCCGAACACTGATGCCCTTCGCCGTCGAACTGCTCGCCGCCGCCCTGGCAGGCTGGGGGCACGCGCAGTCGTTCGCCGCCGACAACCGTTGGTGGCTGCAACTGGCCATGGTCGCCGTGCTGGCAGGGCTGGTGCACCGCACTGCCAGCGCCCGGCGGGCCGGCCTCCTCGGCTGGGTCTACTCGACCGCCTGGGTCGTCGGCAGCACCTGGTGGCTCTACATCAGCATGCACGAGTACGGCGGGCTGCCCGGGTGGTTGGCCGCGCTGGCCGTCTTTCTGCTCGGGGCCTTCCTGTCGCTGTACCTCGGCGTGGCGATGTGGTGGCATGTGCGCTCCGGCGCCCGGGAGCGCCTGTGGTCGCCGGTGCTGTTCGCCGCCGTCTGGCTGCTGGCCGAGCTCGCGCGCGGCGTCCTGTTCACCGGCTTCCCCTGGGCCGCCTCGGGCTATGCGCACGTGGAGGGGCCGCTGACGTCGCTCGCGCCCTGGTGGGGCGTCTATGGCATCGGCTTCGTGGCGGCGTGGATCGGGGCGGCAGGCGCCAAGGCGCTGGCGGCCGGCGCTCACCCGCGGGGGTGGGCCCCTCTGCTCGGGGCGCTCGGGCTGTGCGTGGTGGCCGCGGCGGTGCCGCACGAGTTCACGGACCCGACGGGGCGGCTGACCGTCACGCTGCTGCAAGGCAACGTGCCGCAGGACGAGAAGTTCTCGGCGGAGCATCTGCCGCAGGCGCTGGAGTGGTATGCCGCGCAGCTCGACGCCGCCAGCGGCGACCTGGTCATCACCCCGGAAACGGCCATCCCGCTCTTGCCCCACCAACTGCCCGAGGGCTACTGGGAGGCCCGGCGGCAGAAGATGGCGCAGGGCCAGACGGCCTGGCTGGTGGGCATGCCGCTCGGCAGTTTCGAGTCGGGCTACACCAACTCGGCCGTCGGGCTGGCGCCGGGGGTGCCGCTGGACTACCGCTACGACAAGTACCACCTCGTGCCGTTCGGCGAGTTCATTCCCTGGGGGTTCCGCTGGTTCGTCGAGATGATGAACATGCCGCTGGGCGACTTCGACCGCGGCCCGCTCGACGCACCGTCCTTCGTGGTCCGGGGCGAGCGCTTGGCGCCCAACATCTGCTACGAGGACTTGTTCGGCGAGGAGCTGGCGGCGCGCTTCTCCGACGCCAAGGTGGCGCCGACCGTCTTTGCCAACATCAGCAACATCGCCTGGTTCGGCAACACCGTGGCCCTCCACCAGCACCTGCAGATTTCGCGCATGAGGGCGCTGGAGTTCCAGATCCCGATGGTGAGGGCCACCAACACCGGTGCGACCGCCATCATCGACCACACTGGGCGGGTGACGCATCAGCTGCCGCCTTACACCCGCGCGGCGCTGACCGGCCCGATCCAGGGGCGTACCGGGCTCACGCCTTACGCGTGGTGGGCCTCGCGCGCGGGTCTCTTGCCGTTGGCGGCGTTCGCGCTCCTGTTGCTGGTTGCTCATCAGCGTATCTGGCCGCGGCGCAGCGAGTGAACGGCCACGGCGCGCACCGCGCCCAGGAGCCGCGCAGGGCGGGGCCGCCTAGAATTGCGGGTTCGGCCTGCGTTCGCGCAGGCTCATTTCAATTGCGCGACCGACGCACGGACCATCCATGCTGACCTTCCAGCAACTCATCCTGCGCCTGCAGTCCTACTGGGATGCCCAGGGCTGCGCGCTCCTGCAGCCCTACGACATGGAAGTCGGGGCGGGCACCAGCCACACCGCGACTTTCCTGCGCGCCATCGGCCCGGAGCCCTGGAAAGCCGCCTACGTGCAACCCAGCCGCCGGCCGAAGGACGGCCGCTACGGCGAGAACCCCAACCGCCTTCAGCACTACTACCAGTACCAGGTGGTGCTCAAGCCCGCGCCGGCCAACATCCTGGAGCTGTACCTCGGCTCGCTGGAGGCGGTGGGTTTCGACCTCAAGAAGAACGACATCCGCTTCGTCGAGGACGACTGGGAGAACCCGACGCTGGGCGCGTGGGGCCTGGGTTGGGAGGTCTGGCTCAACGGCATGGAGGTGACGCAGTTCACCTACTTCCAGCAGGTGGGCGGCATCGACTGCAAGCCCATTACCGGCGAGATCACCTACGGCCTGGAGCGGCTGGCGATGTACCTGCAGGGCGTGGAGAACGTCTACGACCTCAAGTGGACCGAGACGCTGACGTATCGCGACGTCTATCACCAAAACGAGGTCGAGCAGTCGGCCTACAACTTCGAGCACAGCGACGTGGAGTTCCTGCTCTCGGCCTTCGCGGCGCACGAGAAGCAGGCCAAGTACCTGATGGAGCAGCAACTGGCCCTGCCGGCCTATGAGCAGGTGCTCAAGGCGGCGCACACCTTCAACCTGCTGGACGCGCGCGGTGCGATCAGCGTGACGGAGCGCGCGGCCTACATCGGCCGCATCCGCAACCTGGCGCGCAGCGTCGCGCAGAGCTACTACGACAGCCGCGAGCGCCTGGGCTTTCCGATGGCCCCGCGCGAGTGGGTCGCCCAGCTGCCGAAGAAGGAGGCCCAGGGATGAGCGCCGCGCTGAGTACCAAGAACCTGCTGGTCGAGCTCTTCGTCGAGGAGCTGCCGCCCAAGGCCCTGAAGAAGCTGGGCGAGGCCTTCGCCCACGGCATCGCCTCGGGCCTCGCCGCCCAGGGACTGCGCAGCCCCGATGCCGCGGTGACGCCGTATGCCTCGCCGCGTCGCTTGGCGGTGCATCTGGTGGGCGTGGCCGAGCGTGCGGCCGACAAGCCGATGCGCCAGAAGCTGATGCCCGTCTCGGTGGCCCTGGACGCCGAGGGGCGGCCCACGCCGGCGCTGCTCAAGAAGCTCGCCGCGCTCGGCCTGGACGAAGGCGTCGTGCCGCAGCTGCAGCGCGCGATGGACGGCAAGGCCGAGGCCCTGTTCCACGACAGCGTGGTGCCCGGCGCCACCCTGCGCGAGGGCCTGCAAAAGGCGCTCGAGGACGCGCTCGCCAGGCTGCCGATCCCCAAGGTCATGGCCTACCAGCTCGAAGACGGCTGGAGCACCGTCCATTTCGTGCGCCCGGCGCACGGGCTGGTTGCGCTGCACGGCGCGGAGGTCGTGCCCGTGCAGGTGCTGGGCCTTGTGGCCGGGCGCCACACGCAAGGCCACCGTTTCGAGGCGCTGCGCAACCCGGTCGAGCTGCGCGACGCGGACAGCTACGCTGAGCAGCTCGAGCGCGAGGGCGCGGTGATCCCGGGCTTCGAGGCGCGCCGGGCCGAGATCGCTCGCCAGCTGGAAGCCGCAGCACGGGCCGTCGGCGGCGGCGTCAAGCCGGTGGACGACCGGGCGCTGCTCGACGAGGTCACCGCGCTGGTCGAGCGGCCGAACGTGCTGGTGGGCCGCTTCGAGAAGGAGTTTCTCGAAGTGCCCCAGGAGTGCCTCATCCTCACGATGAAGGCCAACCAGAAGTACTTCCCGCTGCTCGACGCCGAGGGCCGGCTCACGAACCAGTTCCTGGTGGTGAGCAACATCCGCCCCGAGGACCCGAGCGCGGTGATCGGCGGCAACGAGCGCGTGGTGCGTCCGCGCCTGGCCGACGCGAAGTTCTTCTTCGACCAGGATCGCAAGAAGACGCTGGCCTCGCGCGTGCCGGGGCTGGCCAAGGTCGTCTATCACAACAAGCTCGGCACCCAGGGCGAGCGCATCGAACGCCTGCGGGCGCTGGCCCGGGCCATCGGCACGCGCCTGGAGGGCGAGGTGCTGGGCGAGCGGGCCGAGCAAGCGGCCACGCTGGCCAAGGCCGACCTGCTGACCGACATGGTCGGCGAGTTTCCGGAGCTGCAGGGCATCATGGGCGGCTACTACGCCCGCCATGACGGCCTCGGCGAGGAGATGGCGCAGGCCATCGAGGACCACTACAAGCCGCGCTTCGCCGGCGACGAGCTACCGCGCAACCCCATCGGCATCGCGGTGGCGCTGGCCGACAAGCTGGAGACGCTGGCGGGCCTGTTCGGCATCGGGCAGGTGCCCACCGGCGACAAGGACCCGTTCGCGCTGCGTCGCCACGCGCTGGGCGTGATCCGCATGCTCATCGAGCGCGACCTGCCGCTGGAGATGGACTGGCTGATCGCCGAGGCCTTCCGGGTGTTCGGGCCGGCCCACGGCCAGGCCCAGGCCGAGGTGGCCTTCTTCGTGCGCGAGCGCCTGGTGGGCTACCTGCGCGACGTGGGCTACAGCGCCCGCGAGGTGGACGCGGTGGTCGAGGTGCGCCCGTCGCACTGGGGCGAGTTCCCCAAGCGCCTGCAGGCGGTGCGCGCCTTCGTCTCGCTGCCGGAGGCCGAGAGCCTGGCCGCGGCCAACAAGCGCGTGGGCAACATCCTGAAGAAGGCCGAGGGCACGGTCGAGCCCCAGGTGGACGCCGCGCTGCTGCGCGAGCAGGCCGAGCGCGCGCTCTACGAGGCGCTGCTGCAGGTGCAGCCTGGGGCCGACGCGGCCTTCGAGCGCGGGGACTACACTGCCTCGTTGCAGGCCCTGGCGGCGCTCAAGGCGCCGGTGGACACCTTCTTCGACCAGGTGATGGTCAACGCGGAAGACCCGGCCTTGCGCGCCAATCGGCTGGGCCTGCTGGCCCTGCTGCATGCGGCGATGAACCGGGTGGCCGATCTGTCGCGCCTGGCGACCTGAGGCCCTCGAGGAGGCGACGATGGACCGTGCGATGCGACTGGTGGTGCTGGGGCGCGATGGGGTGATCAACCGGTTCCGCGAGGAGCACATCGCCGACCCTGCCGAATGGGAGCCGCTGCCCGGCGCGCTGGAAGCCATCGCACGGCTCAACCATGCCGGCTGGCATGTGGTGGTGGCGACCAACCAGCCCGGCCTGGGCACCGGCCTGCTCGACATGGCCGGACTCAACGCCGTGCACCGACGCATGAACGAGGAGCTGGCCCGCCATGGCGGTCGCATCGACGCGATCTTCATCTGCCCGCACACGGCGGCCGACGGCTGCGACTGCCGCAAGCCCGCACCGGGCCTGCTGCTGAAGATCGCCGAGCGCTTCGGCGTCGATTGCGCGGAGATGGTGGTCGCGGGTGACACCTTGCGCGACCTGCAGGCGGCTCACGCCGCCGGCTGCGAGCCGCACCTGATCCGGTCGGGGCGCAGTGCCCACCTGACGCCGGCCGAGGCCGAGGCCCTGGCCCTGCAGGTCCCGGGCAGCCGGGTGCACGCCGACCTCGACGCCTTCGTCGCGCACCTCGTGCAGCGCCAGCCGACGCTGGCCGGGCAGGCCGGCCCTTCCTCGGGTTACGGCGCGCTGCCCGCGGCCTGAACGACCTCGGACGCACCCTGCATGAAGCTGCTCATCCTCGACCGCGACGGCACGATCAACGAAGACCGCGACGACTACGTGAAGTCGCCCGAGGAATGGGTGCCGGTGCCCGGTGCGATCGAGGCCATGGCCCGGCTCTTCCACGCGGGATGGACGCTGGTGGTGGCGACCAACCAGTCGGGTCTGGCGCGCGGTTACTTCGACCTGCCGACGCTCGAGGCCATGCACGAGAAGATGCAGTGTCTGCTGGCCGCCCACGGGGCCCGCGTCGACGCGGTGTTCTATTGCCCCCACGGCCCGGAGGAAGGCTGCGACTGCCGCAAGCCGCGCCCCGGGTTGTTCCATCGCATCGCCAGCCACTACGGGGTCGATCTCGCCGGCGTGCCGGTGGTGGGCGACACGCTGCGCGACCTGCAAGCGGGTGCGGCCGCGGGTTGCGAGCCGCACCTGGTGCGCACCGGCAAGGCCGCCTCACTGGACGCGGCGGGCCTCGCCGAGCTCGTGCAGCGGGTGCCCGGCACGCGCGTGCACGCCGACCTGGGCGCCTTCGCCGACCACCTGCTCGGGGCGGCCTCATCCGCCGCCTCGACCCGCGCCTTGCCGTGATTCCCTTGCCCTGATCCTGACGGTCATGTTGTTCCTGCGTTCGCTCGCCTACCTGCTGTGGCTCATCGTCACCGTCGTGCCGTATGCGGTGGTGGTGCTGCTCGTCTCCATCTTCATCCGCGGCGAGCGCCTGTACTGGCTGTGCGTGGGCTGGACGCGGCTCGCCGTCTGGGGGGGGCGCTGGATCTGCGGCATCCGCTGGCGCGTGCAGGGCTGGGAGCGCCTGCCCCAAGGCCCCGCGATCCTGCTGCCCAAGCACCAGTCGGCCTGGGAGACGCTGGCGTTTCCGATGCTGATGCCGCGACCGCTGAGCTTCGTCTTCAAGCGCGAGCTGCTGTGGGTGCCTTTCTTCGGCTGGGCGCTCGGCCGCCTCGACATGGTCCATATCGACCGGAGCAAGCGATCGGAGGCCTGGGCCAAGGTGGCCGAGCAGGGCCGGCGCTACATGGACCGGGGCACCTGGGTGATCATGTTCCCGGAAGGCACGCGCACGGCGCGCGGCAGGCAAGGCGTCTACAAGACGGGCGGAACCCGCCTGGCGGTGGCCACCGGCGTGCCGGTGGTGCCCATCGCCGTGACCTCGGCGCGCTGCTGGCCGCGCAACGCCTTCCTCAAGCGCCCCGGGCTGGTCGAGATCTCCATCGGCGCACCGATCGCCTCGACCGGTCGCGACCCGGAGGCGCTGATGCGCGAGGTGGAGCAGTGGATCGAGGCCGAGATGCGCCGCCTAGACCCCGAGGCGTACCCGCCCGGCGCGGCCTCCACGGCGGTGCCCCGCACCGTGCCGGACGGCACGCAAAGCTGAGCGGCCGCGCGCCGGGTTCGGCGTTTCCGTTTCCGGGGCCTCGCGCGCGCACGTGCGGCCGTGCGTGACGGGCGCAACGCGGGTGCTCGCGACGGCGGTTCTATACTCGCCGGCCATGGCACGCAGCAAGGCAAGCGATTTCGATTCCGCTCAGCTGGCCTTGCCGCTTTTCGAGCCCGAACCCGCGGCTGCGCCCGTCGTGCCGACGGCCACCGCGCCCCGGGCCGCCCCCGGCCCGGCTCCCGGCTCCGCCCCTTCGCCGGCTGGGCTGCCGCACGCCACGCTGAAGCCGCCGTTGCCCGAGGGGCCGTGCGCGGACGCGTCCACCGCGGTCGCCGGCCTGCCGACCTTCCGGCATCCGCGCGCCAGCCGCGAGGTGCGCTTGCGCGAGCACCGCATCGCCTACGAGCTCAAACGCGCCAAGCGTCGCTCGATCGGCTTCGTCGTCACCGCCGAGGGCCTGAGCGTGAGCGCGCCACGCTGGGTCGGCCTTGCCGATATCGAGGCGGCGCTGCGCGAGAAGGCGGCCTGGATCCTGCGCAAACTGGCCGAGCAGGCGGAGCGCAACCGCCGGCTGCAGCAAGCGCGCATCGACTGGAAGGACGGGGCGAGCGTGCCCTTCCTGGGCGAGACGCTGATCGTCGTCCTCGATCCGCGCGCACCGGGGGCCGTGCTCAATGTCGATGCCCAGGCCCTGCCCGGCGTGCCGCGCCTGACCCTGCACGTGGGGCTGCCGCAGCACGCCGGTCCGCAGCAGATCCGCGATGCGGTGCAGGCCTGGCTGCAGCGCCAGGCCCGGCGTGTGTTCGAGGAGCGCTGTCGCCACTTCGCCGAGCGGCTCGGGGTGCGCTACCGGCGCCTGGCGCTGTCGTCCGCCCAGACCCGCTGGGGCAGCGCCTCGGCCGACGGCTCCATCCGCCTGAACTGGCGGCTGATCCACTTCGCGATGCCGACGATCGACTATGTCGTGGCGCACGAGCTGGCCCATCTGCGCGAGATGAACCACAGCCCGCGCTTCTGGGACGTGGTGCGTTCGGTGATGCCCGACTACGAGCAGCTGCGCGGCGCGCTCAAGGAGAGCGTCGTGCCGGCGATGGACTGAGGCGGGCGCGCCCTCAGGGGCGAGACGCGAGCATCACGCCAGTGACCGCGATGGCGCCGCCGATCAACATGCTGGGCAGCAGGGGTTCGCCGAGCAGCAACACGCCGAACGTGGCGCCGAACACCGGCACCAGGTTGTTGAAGACCACGGTGCGCGCCGCACCGATGCGTTGCACGCCCTGCGAATACCACACAAAGGCCAAGGCGGTTCCGAACAGGCCCAGGTACACCGCGGCGACGACCACCGGCCACGTGAAGGCCTGTAGCTCCACACCGCGCCATTCGGTGAGCGAGTAGAGGCCGAGGAGCAAGGTGCCCCACAGCGAGGCATAGCTCGTGGCCGCCAGCGGCGTGAGGCCCCGCAGCGCGACGCGGCCGATCAGCGTGTAGGCGGCCCAGCTCCACACGCCCCCGAACATCAGCCATTCGCCCAGGCCCACCGATTGGCCGAGTGCCGCGGTGATGTCGCCGCGCGAGATCACGACCCACACCCCGGCCAGCGCCAGGATCACCCCCATGGCGCGGCGCAGGCTCAACCGCTCGCGCAGCAGCAGCGCGGCCAGCCCGATCGTGACCACCGGGTTGAGCGCGATGATGAGCGAAGTGCGGCTGGCGGGCAGGTGCTTGAGCGCGCCGAGGAAGAAGAGGTTGTACGCAAAGATCCCGGTGGCTCCCAGCGCAAAGGTGACCCACAGCTGCCGGCGGTCCAGCCGCGGCAGGCCGCCTTCCAGCACCTTGGCAGCGAGCACGAGCGCGAGGCTGGCGATGAGGTAGCGCAGCACCGAGCCCACCCCCGGCGGCACGGCGAGCGCGACGAGGCGGCCTGCGATGAAGGTGCCGCCCCAGATGGCGGGCACGGCGACCAGCCGCAGGTACAGGGGCCAGCCGGCGGCCGGGGCAGGAGCAGAGGCGAGGACGGCGCTCATGGGATTTCCCTTCGGGTGACACGGCAGACGCCGGGGGGCCTGCCTGGTAAGCTTGTTGATGAGTTTATGCTTGTGCATGCTCATAGGGAAATGAGCGATTGCTCATCGAAAGGGGCCGCGAATGACCTTCACGCAACTCGAGGTTTTCGTCACGCTGGCGCGCGCCGGCAGCTTCTCGCGCGCTGCCGCCTTGCTGGGCATCACGCAGTCGGCGGTGAGCCACGCCATCCGCGCCCTGGAGCGCGAGCTCGGCGTGCCGCTTTTCGTGCGCGACCGCGCGGTGCCCGAACTCACCCCCGCGGGCGCGCGTCTGCTGGCGCGGGCCCATGAGATCCGCACCTTGCACGAGGCGCTCATCCAGGATGCCAAGGACGCGCAGGGCCTGCGCGAGGGGGTGCTGCGCATCGCCTCGTTCGGCTCCACCTCCAGCCTGCGCATCCTGCCGGACCTGCTCGCCCGCTTCCGGCAACTGCACCCGGGCATCGAGGTCTACATCGACGAGGAGGCGGACGACACCGTGGTGCGCTGGTTGACGGAGCGGCGCGTGGAGATCGGCTTCGTCGTGTTGCCCGACGAGCGTTTCGAGACGCTGCCGCTGGTGCAAGACGAGTTCGTCGTGGTGCTGCCCGAGGCGCACCCCCTGGCCCGCAAGGCCAGCGTCGCGCCCGCCGACCTGAACGACCTGCCGTTCGTGCTGCCCGAGGCGGGCTGCAGCGATCTGATCCAGGCCATCCTGGACCGGGCGCAGGCGCGGCCCCGCATCCTCTACCGGTTTCCGCAGCTGCTGTCGATCCTCGGGTTCGTCGAGCGGGGGCTGGCGGTTTCGGTGGCCGCGCGCCTGGCGCTGCCGGACGACGCGCCCGGCGTGGTCTATCGCCCGTTGTCGCCGCGGGCGCCGCGCCGGGTGGGGCTGGCCGTGCGCGACGCGGCCAAGCTATCGCCGGCGGCGCGCGCCTTCATGCAAGTCGCGCGGCAGATGTACGGCGGGCGCCGGCAGACGGCGGGCCGTGCAACGGCCGTGCCCGTGGGCACCTGCGCTATGCCGGCGCGAACCTGAACACCCCGTCTTCGCCGCGGATGCGGCGCAGACGGCCATCGAACCACAGCGCATGCAGGTGCGCGATCGCCTCGCCGATGGCGAAGGTGGTCTGGTGCAGGTCCAGCGTGCGTTTGAAGAGCACCGGCAGCAGGTCGGCGGCGCTGCACGGCCGCTCGGCGCAGGCCTGCATCACCTCGGCCAGCCGCAGGTCGTGGTGCTCCTTGAGTTGGCGCACGCGCTCGTGCAGGCCACGGAAGGGGCGCCCGTGAGAGGGGAGCACGAGCGTGTCGGTCGGCAGCGCCGTGAGGGCATGCACCGAGCCCAGGTAAAGGGGTAGCGGGTTGGCCTCGGGTTCGAGGTCGATGACGCTCACGTTGGTCGAAATGCGCGGCAGGAGCATGTCGCCGGAGATGAGCACGCGCAGCTCGTCGCAATAGAGCGAGATGTGCTCGGGCGAATGGCCGTAGCCCGCGATGCAGCGCCAGGGGCGCCCGCCGATGTCCACGGCGGCGCCGTCCATCAGGCGGCGGAACTGGGCCGGCACCTGGGGGACCATCGAGGCGTAGTAGTTGGCCCGCGCGCGCACTTTTTGCAGCGAGTCCGGGTCGGTGAGGCCGTGGCTGGCGAAGAACCGGGCAGCCGCCTCCCCTCCGAAGCCGGTCGTGCTCTGGCTCGCGATGCGCGCGGCGTTGAAATCGGTGGCGCTGATCCACAGGCGGCAGTCGCGCCCGCCGGCGCCCCAGCGTTCGGTGAGCCAGTGCGCCAGGCCGATGTGGTCCGGGTGCATGTGGGTCACGATCACCCGCAGCACCGGCAGGCCCTGCAGCTCATGCTCGAAGACCGACTCCCAGGCGGCGCGTGTCGCGTCGCTGGTGATGCCGCAATCGACGATCGTCCAGCCAGCCTGGCCCTCCTGTTCGTCGCGCAACAGCCAGAGGTTGATGTGATCGAGCGCGAAGGGCAGACCCATGCGCACCCAGCGCACGCCGGGCGCGACCTCCAGGCTGCGGCCGGTTTCCGGCAGGCGATCGGCGAGCGGGTAGTCCAGGCGTTGTTCCAGCGGGTTCATTCGCTACACTTTACGTAAACGTCAATTTCAGCCCAGTATAGACATCCATGTCCTCCTCTGCCGTCACGCAGGCGTCACCCCTCAACGGCGTGACCTACACCATCAGCCAGCTGGCCAAGGAGTTCGACCTCACGACGCGGGCCATCCGCTTCTACGAGGACTGCGGCCTGCTGAGCCCGCAGCGCAGCGGCCCCAACGGACGCAACCGGGTCTACACCGCGCGCGACCGCACCCGGCTCAAGCTCACGCTGCGCGGCAAGCGCCTGGGGCTGAGCCTGGCCGAGATCAAGGAGCTGGTGGACATGTACGAGTCGCCGCGCGACACGGTGCCTCAGCTCAAGAAATTCCTCGTCGTGCTGGCCGCCCATCGTGAGCAGCTGGAGCAGCAGCTGGCCGATCTGCAGGTCACGCTGGAGGAAGTGCGCACCCACGAACGCGAGGCGCGCCGCCTGCTCGGGGAAATCGAGAAGAAGAAAAAAGCCTGAAACCGGGGCAGGGCGACTAGAATTGACGTTTACGTTAACGTCAATTCGACCCCGCCATGCCCACCGAGCTGCATCCGGCCGACCCCCACTTCGCCGAGCGGGTCCGCCGCTCGTTCGAGCGCCAGGCGGTGATGTCCACCATGGGCATCACGCTCGCCGGTGTAGAGGCCGGCCGCGTCGTGCTGGAGATGCGCCACCGCGCGGACCTGACGCAGCAGCACGGGTTTCTCCATGCCGGCGTGGTCTCGACCGCGCTGGACTCGGCGTGCGGCTACGCGGCCTTCTCCCTCATGCCGGCGGAGGCGGGCGTGCTCACGATCGAGTTCAAGGTCAATCTGCTGGCGCCGGCCCGCGGGCCGGTGTTTCGTTTCGATGCGCAGGTCGTCAAGCCCGGGCGCACCATTACGGTGGCCGAGGCCCGCGCGATCGAGGCGGGCGACCGGGGCGAGCGCGTCATCGCCACGATGACGGCGACGCTGATGACCGTGCTCGGCCGCGAGGACGTGCGGCACTGAAGGCCCATCTTCCATCCTTCGAGAGGACATCCCATGCAACTTCCAGGACTCGACTTCCAACTGGGTGAGGACATCGATGCGCTGCGCGATGCGGTGCGCAGCTTCGCCGAGGCGGAGATCGCGCCGCGCGCGGCCGAGATCGACCGCACCGACCAGTTCCCGATGGACCTGTGGCGCAAGATGGGCGAGCTGGGCGTGCTCGGTATCACCGTCGAGGAGGAGTACGGCGGCGCGAACATGGGCTACCTCGCGCACATGATCGCGATGGAAGAAATCAGCCGCGCCAGCGCCTCGGTGGGGCTGTCCTACGGGGCGCACTCCAACCTGTGCGTCAACCAGATCCGCCGCAACGGCAACGAGGCGCAGAAGAAGAAGTACCTGCCCAAGCTCATCAGCGGCGAGCACGTGGGTGCGCTGGCCATGAGCGAGCCGGGCGCGGGCTCGGACGTCGTCAGCATGAAGCTGCGCGCCGAGGACAAGGGCGGCTACTACGTGCTCAACGGCAACAAGATGTGGATCACCAACGGGCCGGATGCCGACACGCTGGTGGTGTACGCGAAGACGGAGCCGGAGCTGGGCGCGCAGGGCATCACGGCCTTCATCATCGAAAAGGGCATGAAGGGCTTTTCGATCGCGCAAAAGCTCGACAAGCTGGGCATGCGCGGCAGCCACACCGGCGAGCTGGTGTTCGAGAACGTCGAGGTGCCCGCCGAGAATGTGCTGGGCAACGTCAACGGCGGCGTGAAGGTGCTCATGAGCGGCCTGGACTACGAGCGGGCGGTGCTCGCCGCCGGGCCCGTGGGGATCATGCAGGCGGTGATGGACAACGTCATCCCCTACATTCACGACCGCAAGCAGTTCGGCCGCAGCATCGGCGAGTTCCAGCTCATCCAGGGCAAGGTGGCCGACATGTACACCGTGCTGCAGGCCGCCCGCAGCCTCTGCTACACGGTGGGCAAGAACCTCGACAAGCTCTCCAAGACCTCGGGCGGCGAGCACGTGCGCACGGTGCGCAAGGACTGCGCGGCCGTGATCCTGTGGTGCGCCGAGAAGGCCACCTGGATGGCCGGCGAGGGCATCCAGATCTTCGGCGGCAACGGCTACATCAACGAGTACCCGCTGGGCCGGCTCTGGCGTGACGCCAAGCTGTACGAGATCGGCGCGGGCACCTCCGAGATCCGGCGTATGCTGATCGGGCGCGAGCTGTTCGCCGAGACGATGTGAGGCCGTGATGAGCGACCTCGTCGAGACCTACCGCGGCACCGTCTACCCCTGGCACTGCGACCACATGGGGCACATGAACGTGATGTGGTATGTGGGCAAGTTCGACGAGGCGACCTGGCAGCTCTTGACGATGCTCGGGCTGTCGCCGGCCTGGTTGCGTGAAAACCGGCGCGGCATGGTCGCGCTGGACCAGCGCATCGCCACCGGGCGCTGCAGCGGCAGGCGGCCCTGGCGCTGCCCTGGGATGCGTGAGGGGCAGGGACGGACTGCGTAAACTGTGCACTGCAGCAAACCCACGCCCTGATCACCGATGAGCACGCAGCTGGACGAACTGTTCGAGAACAACCGGGTGTGGGCGCGCCAGACCGAGGCGCGCTCGCCCGGCTTCTTCACCCGGCTGCAGCAGCAGCAGGCGCCGCAGTACCTGTGGATCGGCTGCGCGGACAGCCGCGTGCCGGCCAACGAGCTGGTCGGCCTGCTGCCGGGCGAGCTGTTCGTGCACCGCAACGTCGCCAACGTGGTCGTGCACTCCGACCTCAACTGCCTGTCGGTGATGCAGTTCGCGGTCGACCAGCTCAAGGTGCAGCACGTCATCGTGGTCGGCCACTCCAATTGCGGCGGCGTGCGCGCAGCGCTCGAGGACACGCGGGTGGGGCTGGCCGACAACTGGATTCGCCACGTGCAAGACGTGCGGCATCGTCACCAGGAGTGGCTGGACAGCCTGCCGCGCGAGCGGCGCCTCGATGCGCTCGTCGAGCTCAACGTGCTGGAGCAGGTGCTCCACGTGTGCCAGACGACCATCGTGCAGGATGCCTGGGCGCGCGGGCAGCAGGTGGTGGTGCACGGCTGGGTCTACGGCCTGCACAACGGCTTGCTGCAGGACCTGCGCATGACGATCGACCAGCCGGAGGGCGTCGCTGCTGCCTACCAGGAGGCCCTGCAGCGGCTGCGCGGGCGCTACGCACCCTGCCAGGCGGAGGCGGCGTGATGTTTCCTCCCCAGCAGCTCAACGACGCCCGCGCCTACGCCATCGCGTGCGCGCTGCTGGAGGGATTCGACCGGCACTACCGGCTCTTCCGCGAGTCGAGCGCGGCGGCCAAGCAGCGCTTCGAGAGGGCCGACTGGCACGGCCAGCAGCGTGCCCAGCGCGAGCGCATCGAGTTCTACGACAAGCGCGTGGACGAGGCGGTCGAGCGGTTGCAGCGTGAGTTCTCGGCACACGAGCTGCCGATGGACGTGTGGCACCAGATCAAGCTGCACTACATCGGCCTTCTGACGAATCACCTGCAGCCCGAGCTGGCCGAGACCTTCTTCAACTCGGTCACGACCAAGATCCTGCACCGCAGCTACTTCAACAACAACTTCATCTTCGTGCGCCCGGCGATCTCGACCGAGTACCTCGAGAACGACGAGCCGGCCTCGCAGCCGACCTTCCGCGCCTACTACCCCACCAAGGACTCGCTGCGCGAGACGCTGCACCGCATCGTCACCAACTACCAGCTGCAGCGCGACTTCGACGACCTCGACCGCGACGTGGACAACGTGCTGCAGGCCGTGCATGCGCAGTTCGGCAGCTTCCGTTGGCGCGCGAACTTCCAGATCCAGGTGCTGTCGTCGCTCTTTTTCCGCAACAAGGGCGCGTACATCGTCGGCAAGATCATCAACGGCTTCCGCGAGACGCCGTTCGCGCTGCCGATCCTGCACAACAGCCGGGGTCTTTACATCGACGCGGTCCTCTTCGGCGAGGAGGATATGCAGATGCTGTTCAGCTTCGCGCGGGCCTACTTCATGGTGGACATGGAGATTCCGGCCGCGTACGTGCAGTTCCTGCGGTCGCTGATGCCGCGCAAGCCGCGGTGGGAGATCTACAACGCGCTGGGGCTGCACAAGCAGGGCAAGAACATCTTCTACCGCGACTTCCTCTATCACCTGCGCCACTCGAGCGACCGGTTCCGTATCGCGCCGGGCATCAAGGGCATGGTGATGCTGGTGTTCGACCTGCCGTCGTTCCCGTACGTGTTCAAGGTCATCAAGGACTTCTTCCCGCCGCAGAAGGAGACCACGCGCGAGCAGATCAAGGCCAAGTACCTGCTGGTCAAGCAGCACGACCGCGTGGGCCGCATGGCCGACACGATGGAGTATTCCAACGTCGCGTTCCCGCGCTCGCGCTTCGACGAGGACCTGATCGCCGAGTTGCGCCATTACTGCCCCAGCCTGCTGGAGGACGACGGCGAGCACCTGGTGATCAAGCACCTGTACATCGAGCGGCGCATGATCCCGCTCAACATCTACCTGCAAGAGGCCGCGCCGGAGCAGATGGCCCATGCGGTGATCGAGTACGGCAACGCCATCAAGGACCTGGTGGCCGCCAACATCTTCCCCGGCGACATGCTGTGGAAGAACTTCGGCGTCACCCGCAACGGCAAGGTGGTGTTCTACGACTACGACGAGATCGAGTACATCACCGACTGCAACTTCCGGCGCGTGCCGCCGCCTCGCCACGAGGAGGACGAGCTCTCGGGCGAGCCCTGGTACAGCGTCGGCCCGAAGGACGTCTTTCCCGAGACCTTCGAGCCCTTCCTGCTGGGCGACCCGCGGGTGCGCGAGGTCTTCATGCAGCACCACGCCGACCTGCTGGACCCCGCGTTCTGGCAAGGCCACAAGGAGCGCATCCTGGCCGGCCACGTGCACGATGTGTTTCCCTATGACGTGAGCAAGCGGTTCGGCCGCCAGCGCCGCGTCAAGGCGGTGCCGGCGGCAGAGCCCCTGCCGGTTTGAGCCCGCGTCGCAAACCCCCGACCTTCCACAAGGAGTGCATCATGTCCGATCCCATCGTCATCGTCTCCGCCGCCCGCACGCCCATCGGCGGCCTGTTGGGTGATTTCTCCGGCCTCGCCGCATGGGAACTGGGTGCCGTGGCGATCCAGGCCGCCGTCGAGCGTGCCGGCGTGCCCAAGGACGCCGTCGACGAGGTGCTGATGGGCAACTGCCTGATGGCCGGCCAGGGTCAGGCCCCGGCGCGCCAGGCGCTGCTCAAGGCGGGCCTGCCGCAGTCCACGGGGGCCGTCACGCTGTCCAAGATGTGCGGCTCGGGCATGCGCGCGATGATGTTCGCGCACGACATGCTCGCCGCCGGCTCGGCCCAGGTGATGGTGGCCGGCGGCATGGAGAGCATGACCAATGCCCCGCACCTGGCCTTCATCCGCAAGGGCCACAAGTACGGCGCCACCACGTTCTACGACCACATGGCGCTCGACGGCCTGGAGGACGCCTACGACCGCGGCAAGGCGATGGGCGTGTTCGCCGAGAGCTGCGTGGCCAAGTACGCCTTCAGCCGCGAGGCGCAGGACCAGTTCGCGATCGCCTCGACGCAGCGCGCCATCCAGGCCAACAGCGACGGCAGCTTCGACTGGGAGATCGCGCCCGTGACGCTGCCGGGCAAGGGCGGCGAGGTGCGGATCACCAAGGACGAACAGCCCTTCAAGGCCAAGCTCGACAAGATCCCGGGCCTCAAGCCCGCGTTCAAGAAGGACGGCACCATCACCGCGGCGACCTCCTCGAGCATCTCCGACGGCGCGGCGGCGCTCGTGATGATGCGCGAGTCGACGGCCAAGCAGATGGGCGCGACGCCGATCGCGCGCATCCACGCCCACGCCGTTCACTCGCAGGCGCCCGAGTGGTTCACCACCGCCCCGGTCGGTGCGATCGACAAGGTGCTCAAGAAGACCGGCTGGACGGCGGACCAGGTGGACCTGTGGGAGATCAACGAGGCCTTCGCTGCCGTGACGATGGCGGCGATGCACGAGCACAAGCTGCCGCACGAGAAGGTGAACGTGCACGGCGGCGCGGTCGCCCTCGGCCATCCGATCGGCGCCTCGGGCGCGCGCATCGTCGTCACGCTGCTGGGCGCGCTGAAGAAGCGCGGCCTCAAGAAGGGCGTGGCCGCGCTGTGCATCGGCGGCGGCGAGGCCACCGCGATGGCCATCGAGCTGTACTGAGCCGCAGGCGCCGGCCCGTCGCGCGAGGCAAGGAGGCGAGGCGGGCCGGCCGGTTTCTGGTAACGCGCAGGAGAACGCCCTCGGGCTCCATCGCCCTCGGTTCACGAGAGGTGCGGTCCCGCCCGAAGGGCGTTCCGTCAGAGATGTCAGGGAGGACACCATGAGCGCAGTGACAGAACGGGAGATCGTGAAGGTCGGCGAGACCTTCATGCGCACCGTGCGTTTCACGGAGAAGGACATCGCGGCGTTCGCCGCCGCATGCCTGGACAGCAACCCGCTGCATCGCGATCCGGGCGAGGCGGCCGAATCCCGCTATGGCGAGGTGATCGCGAGCGGCCCGCACACGGCTTCGATGCTGATGGGGCTGGCCGCCAGCCATTTCTCGCGCCGGGATGACGGCATCAAGCGACAGATGGTCTGTCTGAACTTCAACTTCGCCTACAAGGCGCCGGTGCATGCCAACGAGGACGTGATGCTCCACTGGGTGGTGGCTTCCGTCGAGTGGAACCGCAAGCTCGAGGGTTACATCGTGATGGTGGACGGCGCGGCGAGCACCGAGCGCTGCGGTGTGGCCGTCGTCAGCCGGGGTACTTTGCTCGTCAAGGAGGTGCCGTGACGGTGCTGCTCATTGGTGCCTCGCGTGGCATCGGCTATGAGCTGGGGAGGCAGTACCGCGAGGAAGGCCGGCGTGTGGTGGCCACCGCGCGCGACGAGCGCGGCCTCGCAAGACTGGGCGAACTCGGCTGCGAGGCCGTGCCCCTCGACGTGACCGAGGCCGCGAGCGCCGCGGGGTTCGGTTGGCGCATCGACGGCGAGCGCTTCGAGGTCGTCGTCTATTGCGCCGGGCTCTACGGCCCTCGCACGGCCGCGCTGGAGCCGCCGTCCATGCACGACTTCGACCTGGTGATGCACGCCAACGTGCTGGGCGCCATGCGCATCCTGCCGGTGTTGCAGGGGCTGCTGGCCCAGCGGGCGAAGGTGGCGGTGCTGTCGTCGGTGATGGGGTCGATCGGCGGGCGCACCGGCACCTCGGGTTGGCTCTACCGGGCTTCCAAGGCCGCGCTCAATTCGGTATTGAAGGACGTGTCGCTGGTGCTCGGCCCGCAAGGGGCGGTGTGCGTCGCATTGCACCCCGGCTGGGTGGCCACCGACATGGGCGGGCCCTCGGCGCCTCTGACCCCCGAGCGCAGTGCCGCCGACCTGCGGGCCTTGCTGGCCAGGCTGGGCCCGCAAGACAACGGCCGCTTCCTCAACCACGATGGATCGGCCATCCCTTGGTGATGTTTTCGAGGTGAACACGGCTGCGGGCCGGACGCACCGCCCGCGGCGAGACGAGGAGTACCCATGCTGCTGAGCCCCGACCAGACCATGATCCGCGATGCCGTGCGAGCGTTCGTGGAGGACGAGATCAAGCCGCACGCGGCCCGCTGGGACAAGGAGCACCACTTCCCCAAGGAGGTGCACCGGGGGCTGGCGGCGCTCGGCACCTACGGCGTGTGCGTGCCCGCCGAGTACGGCGGGGCGGGGTTGGACTACGTCACGCTGGCCCTGGTGCTGGAGGAGATCGCGGCCGGCGACGGCGGCACGAGCACGGCGGTCAGCGTCAACAACTGCCCGGTGTGCGCGATCCTGCTGCGCTACGGCAGCGAGATGCAGAAGCGCCGTTGGCTCGTACCGCTCGCTCAGGGCGAGCTGCTCGGCGCCTTCTGCCTGACCGAGCCCCACGTGGGCTCGGATGCGTCGGCCTTGCGCACGACGGCCCAGCGCGAGGGCGATCACTACGTCCTCAACGGGGTCAAGCAGTTCATCACCAGCGGCAAGAACGGCCAGGTGGCCATCGTGATCGCGGTCACCGACAAGGCCGCGGGCAAGAGGGGCATCAGCGCGTTCATCGTTCCCACCGACACGCCCGGCTACCAGGTGGCCCGGCTGGAGGACAAGATGGGCCAGCATTCGAGCGACACGGCGCAGATCGTGTTCGAGAACTGCCGCATCCCGGCCGAGTACCGCGTGGGCGAGGAAGGCGAGGGCTACCGCATCGCGTTGTCGGCCCTGGAAGGCGGGCGCATCGGGATCGCGGCGCAGAGCGTGGGCATGGCCCGTGCGGCGTTCGAGGCGGCGCTGGCCTACGCGAAGCAGCGCGAGAGCTTCGGCAAGCCCATCTTCGAGCACCAGGCGGTGCAGTTCCGCCTCGCCGAGATGGCGACGCAGATCGAGGTGGCCCGCCAGATGGTGTGGCACGCGGCCGCCTTGCGCGATGCCGGTCAGCCCTGCCTGAAGGAAGCGGCGATGGCCAAGCTCTTCGCCAGCGAAATGGCCGAGCGCGTCTGCTCCGATGCCATCCAGATCCACGGCGGCTACGGCTATGTGAGCGACTTCCCGGTCGAGCGCATCTACCGCGACGTGCGGGTGACGCAGATCTACGAAGGCACCTCCGACGTGCAGAAGATCCTCATCGGCCGGGCGCTGGCCTGAGCGCAGCCCTCGCGCTTCTTGCGCACAGCGCACAAGCGAGGCAGGGTATTCAGCTCGTTCTCAGTTGAGAGGCCCTTCGAGGCCTCGGGGTTTCCTTTGGTCCCGGGTTTTTCGCTAGCACGCGGCCCGGGGCCGGTGTTTAGCATGGACTGGACCCGACGGGACGCAAGAGCCCGCGGGCAGCTTCTCGCACACCATAGTAGGAGACCCACGTGAGCAAGACATCTTCCAAGGCGGCCAAGCCGTCTCAGCGCCGTAGTTTTCTGAAGCAGGCGACCGCCGGTGCGGTCGGTGCGGGAGCGGCCGCCTTTCCGATGGTTTCGTCGGCACAGACGGTGAGCTTGCGCTTCCAGAGCACGTGGCCCGCGAAAGACATCTTCCACGAGTTCGCCAACGACTTCGCCAAGAAGGTCAACGACATGGCGGGCGGGCGGCTCAAGATCGAGGTGCTGCCTGCGGGCGCCGTGGTGCCGGCCTTCCAGCTGCTGGAGGCGGTCAACAAGGGCACGCTGGATGGCGGCCACGGGGTCGTCGCGTACCACTACGGCAAGAACTCGGCGCTCGCGCTGTGGGGCTCCGGCCCGGCGTTCGGCATGGACCCGAACATGGTGCTCGCCTGGCACTACTACGGCGGCGGCAAGGCCTTGCTCGAAGAGATCTACAAGGCCATCAACATGGACGTGGTCTCGTTCCTGTACGGGCCGATGCCCACGCAGCCGTTCGGCTGGTTCAAGAAGCCCATCGCCAAGCCCGAGGACATCAAGGGCCTGAAGTTCCGCACCGTGGGCCTGGCGGTGGACATGTACACCGACATGGGCGCCGCCGTGAACCCGCTGCCGGGGGGTGAGATCGTGCCCGCGCTCGACCGCGGCCTCATCGACGGGGCGGAGTTCAACAACGCCTCGAGCGACCGCGTGCTCGGCTTCCCGGATGTGGCCAAGGTCTGCATGCTGCAGAGCTTCCATCAGTCGGGCGAGCAGTTCGAGGTGCTCTTCAACAAGGGCAAGTACACGGCCTTGCCGGCCGAGTTGCGCGCCATCATCGACTACGCGGTGCAGGCGGCCAGCGCCGACATGAGCTGGAAGGCCATCGAGCGCAACTCGCAGGACTACATCGAGCTGAAGAAGGCCGGGGTCAAGTTCTACAAGACACCCGACAGCGTGCTGCGGGCGCAGCTGGACACCTGGGACAAGATCATGGAAAGAAAGAGCGCCGAGAACCCGCTGTTCAAGAAGGTGCTCGATTCGCAGCGGGCCTTCGCGCAGCGCGCCAAGCAGTGGCAGAACGACTACATGGTCGATTTCAACATGGCCTACAACCGCTACTTCGGTCGCGGCGCGAAGAAGGGCTGAGGCCGGGCCGCCTGCCCGGCTGCGAAGGCGCCCCGGGGCGCCTTCTTTTTGTCTCGACGAAGGTCGGAGCTAGCGAGATGCAGAAGATGCTACTGGCGGTGGACCGCCTGTCCACATGGATAGGCAAGGCCACCGCATGGTCGGTCGTGGTGCTGACGGTGATGGTGACGTGGGAGGTGTTCTCCCGCTACGCGCTCAACCGCCCGCATGGCTGGATGCTTGACGCGCAGATCATGCTCTACGGTCTGCTCTTCATGGCCGCCGGCGCCTACACCTTGTCCAAGAACGGGCACGTGCGGGGTGACGTGCTGTATGGGTTCTTCCGCCCCCGCACGCAGGCCGCCATCGACCTCGTGCTCTACATCGTGTTCTTTCTGCCGGGGGTGTTCGCGATGACCTGGGCCGGCTGGACGTTCGCGCAGGAGTCCTTCGCGATCCGCGAGACGACTTTCAATGCCGAACCGCTGCCGCTGTATCCGTTCAAGTTCGTGATTCCCTTCTCCGGCGCAGTGCTGCTGCTGCAGGGGCTGGTGGAGATCGTTCGGTGCGTGATCTGCCTGCAGCGCGGGCAGTGGCCCTCCCGCGAGGAGGACGTCGAGGAGGTGGACGTAGACAAGCTCAAGGAGATGGTGCACGTGGATGACGACAACGACCCGCTGGCCGGGGGACCTGCACGCGAAGGTGGCCGCGCATGAAGCTCAGGAAGGAACTGTGGTTCGGCTTCACGTTGATGGCCATCATCGTGGCCGGAGCGCTCTACATGCTGCTGTCGGCGCCGGTCATCACCAACGGCCACATCGGACTGCTGATGCTGTCGCTGGTGGTCGTCGCGATCATGCTGGGCTTTCCCACGGCCTTCACGCTGATGGGCATGGGCGTGCTGTTCACGTGGCTGGCGTACGAGCGGGACTGGCACCGGACGCTGGACCTGATGGTGCAGGCCACGTACAAGACCATGGCCAACGACGTGCTGATCTCGATCCCGTTGTTCGTCTTCATGGGATACCTGGTCGAGCGGGCCAACCTCATCGAAAAGCTGTTCAAGAGCTTGCACCTCTCGCTGGCACGGGTGCCTGGGTCGCTCGCGGTGGCCACGCTGGTCACCTGCGCGGTGTTCGCCACTGCTACGGGCATCGTCGGTGCGGTGGTCACGCTGATGGGCCTGCTGGCGCTGCCCGCCATGCTGCGCGGCGGCTACAGCGTGCCGCTGTCCGCCGGCTGCATCACCGCCGGAGGGTGCCTGGGCATCCTGATCCCGCCGTCGGTGCTGTTGATCGTCTATGGCGCCACGGCGGGCGTCTCGGTGGTCAAGCTCTATGCGGGCGCCTTCTTCCCGGGGCTGATGCTGGCTGGGCTTTACATCCTGTACGTGATCCTGCTGGCCAAGCTGAAGCCCTCGCTGGCGCCGCCGCTCACGGCCGAGCAGCGGCGGGTGCCGTTGCCCGAGCCGCTGGAGCGCGCCGGCGCCGAGGGCCAGCGGCGCGCGCTGCCTGCCTTGCTCGCTGCGCTCAAGGGCCGGCGCAACCATGGAGTGCCGGCGGGCTACCTGCTGCGCCAGCTGTTCGTCGCGTTGCTGCCGGCCCTCGTGTTCGCCGCGGCCGCCCTGTGGAGCTATGAGCGGGTGACGCGTCCGGTGACGGAGGAGGTGATCCCCGGGTTGCAGCAGATGGGCGGCGACGCAGCCGAGCCCGCGGGGGACGCGGACGGCGGCGTGGCGGAGCCCCCGGCCGAGGGCCTCCAAGAGCCGGGCGCCGACGGACTGGCCGAGCCGCCGGGCAGCGAAGCGAGCGAGGCTGCCGCGGCACCGCAGGCCGGGCAGCCCTCGGGCGCCGCGACGGGCCCGGCGGGGCCGGCAGAGGCGGCACCTGCCGGCGCCGGTGAGGCGGCGCGACTCCAGGTGCCCCCGGGCTACTGGATCGGCGTGGCAGCGGGGGCGGTGGCGCTCATCGCCTACTACGCGCTGCTCAGCTTCACGCGGCTCGAGATCTTCAAGATGCTGCTGTCGAGCTTCTTTCCGCTCGTCATCCTCATCATGGCGGTGCTGGGCTCGATCGTCTTCGGCCTGGCCACGCCGACGGAGGCGGCCGCGGTGGGGGCCTTCGGGGGCTTCCTGCTGGCCGCGGCGTACCGGCAGCTCAACTTCACGGTGGTCAAGGAAAGCGTGTTCCTCACCGCGAAGACGAGCGCGATGGTGTGCTGGCTGTTCGTCGGCTCGGCGATCTTCTCGTCGGCGTTCGCACTGCTGGGCGGGCAGGAACTGGTCGAACGCTGGGTGCTGGGATTGAACCTGACGAAGCTCGAGTTCCTCGTGCTCAGCCAGGTGATCATCTTCATCCTCGGTTGGCCGCTGGAATGGACCGAGATCATCGTGATCTTCATGCCGATCTTCGTGCCGCTGCTGGACAACTTCGGCGTCGATCCGCTGTTCTTCGGACTGCTCGTCGCGCTCAACCTCCAGACCGCCTTCCTGAGCCCGCCGGTGGCGATGGCGGCCTTCTACCTGAAGGGGGTGAGCCCGCCGCACGT
Organism: Schlegelella aquatica; assembly: GCF_026013905.1. Lineage (NCBI taxonomy): Bacteria > Pseudomonadati > Pseudomonadota > Betaproteobacteria > Burkholderiales > Sphaerotilaceae > Caldimonas > Caldimonas aquatica. The sequence continues at coordinate 2,770,198 of NZ_CP110257.1, read as the reverse complement.
GTCGCTGAATCAGATCTTCGCCGGCATGTTGCCCTTCATGGGCATCCAGATCCTGGCCATCCTGCTGCTGTATGCCTTCCCGGGCATCGGCCTGTGGCTGCCGGAGTTGTTGTACAAGTAGGCATCGGTGTTCGACGCATGAACAGTCCCCCCGCCATGCAGCAGCCCATAGACTTCTACTTCGACTTCTCGTCGCCCTACTCGTACATCGCCTCCGAGTGGATCGAGGCCGTGGCCGCGCGCCATGGCCGCACCGTGCGGTGGCACGCGATGCTGCTCGGCGTGGCGTTCCAGGCGGCCGAACTGAAGCCCCCGGTGAATCACCCGCTCAAGCGGGAGTACGTGCTGCGCGACTTCGCGCGCTCGGCACGCATGGAGGGCGTGCCCTACACCCAGCCCGAGCCTTTCCCCATCCCGACGCAGAACGCGGCCCGGGTGTACTGGTGGCTCCACGAGACGCGGCCCGAGCGCGCGATCCCGTGGGCGAGGGCGTGCTTTCGCGCGTACTTCGCTCGCGGCGTGGACTTGTCGGACGCCCAGGCCCTCTCCACGCTCGCCACCGAGTTCGGGTTGGGCGAGGGGGAGGCGCAGGCCGTGTGGAACGATCCCGTGTGGAAGGAGCGCCTGAAGCGGGTCAACGAAGCGGCGGTGGCCGCGGGGGTGTTCGGCGCGCCCTTCTTCTTCGTCGACGGCGAGCCGTTCTGGGGCAACGATCGCAAGGCGCAGATCGAGCGGTGGCTCTCGCAAGGTCCGTTCTGATCGGGAGGTGGAGAGATGGCACTGAAGAAAGGCTTTCGCGCCTTGGTGGACGAGGCGATGGCGCAGGTGAAGACCTACAGCGTCGAGGAGGCACGGGCCCGGCTGGACGACCCGTCGGTGCAGTTCGTCGACGTGCGCGACGTGCGCGAGCTGGAGCGCGACGGCGTCATTCCGGGCGCCGTGCACGCGCCGCGCGGCATGCTCGAGTTCTGGGTCGACCCGGAATCGCCGTACCACCGGCCGGTGTTCGCCGAAGACAAGGAGTTCATCCTGTTCTGTGCGGCGGGTTGGCGTTCGGCGCTGGCGACCAAGACGCTGCAGGACATGGGCCTGCCGAAGGTGGCCCACATCGACGGCGGCTTCACCGCCTGGAAAGCCGCGGGGGCGCCCGTGGCCGAGAAGCCCAAGAAGGGTTAGGGCCCGGTCACGCCGCCGCCGCAGGTGGGCCGGCCGGGCCACCACCCTGCCAACGGAGCCGGGCCGGCTCTCAGGCCGGCAAGGCCGTCGGGCCGGGCGTGAGGTAAGAGGCCATCGCCTCGCCCATGCGCACCGGGCGCTCGGGGGCCCAGCCGGCATTGAAGCGCATGCAGTCCTTCGGGAACAGCATCACGACGGTCGAGCCCAGCAGGAAGCGCCCCATTTCCTCGCCGCGACGCAGCACGACGGGCCGGTCGTCGTAGCGCCAGGTGCACACGTCGGGCCGGCGGGGCGGATTGACGACGCCGTGCCAGACGGTGGCCATGCTGCCGACGATGGTGGCACCCACCAGGACCATCGCGAAGGGCCCGCGCGGCCCCTCGAACAGGCACACCACGCGCTCGTTGCGCGCGAACAGGCCCGGCACGCCGCGCGCGGTGGCCGGATTGACCGAAAACAGCTCGCCCGGCACGTACACCATCTGCCGCAGACGCCCGTCGCACGGCATGTGGATGCGGTGGTAGTCCTTCGGGCTCAAGTACAACGTGGCGAACTCGCCGTCCTCGAAATCGCGTGCCAGCGCGGCATCGCCGGCGAGCAACGCGGTGGTCGTGTAGCGGTGCCCCTTGGCCTGGAAGATCTGGTCGCGCTCGATGCGGCCGAACTGGCTCACGGCGCCGTCGATCGGGCAGATGAGATCTGCGTTGGCCACCGGTCGTGCGCCCGGCTTGAGCGCGCGGGTGAAGAAGTCGTTGAACGTCTGGTAGCTGGCGACATCCGGGTCGGCCGCCTCGCCCATGTCCACGCCGTAATGACGCACGAACCAGCGGATCACGGCGGTCGTGAGAGCGCCGCCACGGGCACGGGCGAGCGCGCCCATGAGGACGGTGAGAGCCCGCTTGGGCAAGACGTACTGGCTGAGGACGAAGAGATCGGGCACGGAGTCTCGAGCGGCTGACGAAGATGCGAAGTGTAGGCGCTCGCCGCCGCGCGCCCGTCACCGGCGCCCCCCGGCCGCCATGCGGGCAGCCGCGCCCCGGGTGCGCGCCGGGGCGCTAGGGCATCGGTCGGGGCCAGCGTTTCAACGAGGCGTCCTTGACGTCCTCGCTGACCGGGGCGGTACCGAGCTTCTCGCTGCGCAGTGGCGCGGTGGCCGGGGCCGGCGGTGGGGCGTCGGCGGGGGCGGCCTCGGGCCCCGGGCGGGCGCGCCAGCGCGCGGCGATGCGCTCCATCGCCTGCTCGAGCTGCTGCCTCTCTTGCTCGGCCTGCGCCTGCTGGTCGGTGGCCGCGGCAGCGGAGGCAGCGACCGGTGGACCGGAGACGGGGGAGGCAGGGGCCGATGCCGCGCCGGCGCGCAGTGGGGCGCTGCCGCCCTGGGCCGCGGGCTGCGGCCCGCCGCCGGTGCCGCCGATCTGCGAGCCGGCGGGGGATGTGCCGCCCATGGCCGTGCCGCCGGTGTTGCCTTCGGCCCCGTGGGGGATGCCGGGCGTGCCGCTGGGCCCCGGCGCGTTCGGGCCGCCGCCGCGACGCCTCGCTTCGACCTCCCCGCTGGTGCCGCCGCCGGCGCTCACCTGCCCTGGAAACTGCGTGCGTGCGATGCGATCCGCGGGGTCCCCGTCGCGGGCAGTGCAGGCCGACAGTGCGAGCGCGTGCAGCACGGCTGCGACCGGGAGCAGCCCCCGGGGGCGAGCGAGGCCGTGCTTCATCGCGGTGCTCCGGGTCGGGTGGCCGGGTGCATGCCGCCGGGGGCCGCGCCCCGGGGGCCGATCGCCTCGCCGGGCGGCGCCACGGCTGCGGCCCCGCGGGTTTGCAAGTCCTCGTACCACAGCCGGTGATGCTTGCGCGCCCAGGCTTCGTCCACGGTGCCGTGGCGCATGCCACGGTAGGTGCCGGGCGTGCCGAGCGTGCCCATGTAGATGTGCCCGAGGGTCGCGGCGACGTAGAAAGCGGCCCCCAGCAGATGAAGCCCATGGGCCCACTGCTGCACGTAGCGGGTGGTGCCCACGGCGCTGCCCACCTCTCCCAGATACGGGAAGTCGAGGATGAGCCCGGTGATCGACATCACGAGCCCGAGCACCGCGACCCCGAACCAGAACCACAGCTTCTCGCCGGCATTGAAGTAGCCGGCCGGCGCAGGGCCTTCGCCGATCAGGCCGCCCGCCCGGCGCACCCACGCCCAGTCCTCTTTGCAGAAGCGGTTGTGTCGCAGGAAGGTGGCGAACATCAGCACCGACGACAGGATGAACAACGGACCGACGACGTTGTGGACGTACTTGCCGGCCAGTGCGATCCACGAGAACAGCCCGTGCCCCATCCAAGGCAGGAGCAGCTTCTTGCCGTACAGCATCACGAGCCCGGTGAGGGCGAGCGCGAGGAAGCTGAGCGCGGTGGCCCAGTGGACCGCGCGCTGCCAGCCGTCGAAGCGCAGCACCTCGCGGCCGGAATCGGGCGGCGCATGGCGATCGGGCCGGGTGGCGGCCCAGGCGACCAAGAGCCCCAGCGGGACGAGCATCCAGAGTGCCGCGGCCCACCAGGCCAGCGGGCCGTTGCGCAGGGTGCGCCAGGTGTTGCCGCCCCGCTGGAGAATCACGTTCTGCTCCGGCATGGTCCCCGGGGGGATGAGGTAGTGCCGGTCCATGTGCCGGCGGCCCGACGCCGCGTCGCTCCAGCCCGGCTCGGGCGTGCCTTGCTCGGCCTGCAGGATGGTCTGCTCCTCGGCGTACGCGGGCACCGCGTCATCGTGCGGCACGGCCGAGTGCGCCGCGGTGCTGCCCAGCAGCGCCGCCACGACGAGCAGGAGGGCCGCGCAGGCGGCTCGCGGCCGGCGAAGGTCAGCGTGCATGTTCGCGTCCTTGCGGGGGTGGCGCGCGGCCGTACTCGTCCTGGAGCTGATTGCGGTTCAGCAGGGCCGCATTCCAGGCGAGGCGGTCGCGGTGGAAGTGCGCATCCGGGTGCAAGTCGTCGGGCTTGCCGTCATAGTGCCCGTCGCGCCAGGCCGGGTACTGCTCCACCTCCAGGCAGCCGGCGAGCAGTGCCGCCACTGCGACGACGGCGATCAGGCGCGTGGGGATCATGCCGGCAGCTTCCTCGGGTCGTTCTGCGTGCTGCCGGGACGCTGGTTCGTGCGCGGCGCGCTGTCGTGCGGGCCGGACTCGCGGCGCCGGGCCGGGTCGTAGGCGATGTCCCAGCCCCACAGTTCGGGCCCGTAGCCGCGCGTGTCCACGCGCTTCTTGTAGATCGCCGCGATGACGTTGGCGTCGCCCGCGAGCAGCGCCTTGGTCCCGCACTGCTCGGCGCACACCGGCAGCTTGCCTTCGCTCAGACGGTTGCGTCCGTACTTCTCGAACTCGGCCTGCGAGCCGTCGGGTTGCGGCCCGCCGGCGCAGAAGGTGCACTTGTCCATCTTGCCGCGGTGGTTGAAGGCGCCGGTGCTGGGGAACTGCGGGGCGCCGAACGGGCAGGCGAGGTAGCAGTAGCCGCAGCCGATGCACAGGTCCTTGTCGTGCAGCACCACGCCGTCGGTGGTGTGATAGAAGCAGTCCACCGGGCACACGGCCATGCAGGGGGCATCGGTGCAGTGCATGCAGGCCACCGACACGTAGTGCTCGCCCGGCACGCCGTCATGGATGGTGACGACGCGCCGGCGGTTGACGCCCCAGGGCGTCTCGTTCTCGTTCTTGCACGCCGTGACGCACCCCATGCAGTCGATGCAGCGCTCGGTGTCGCAGATGAATTTCATGCGGGCGGGCATCGCGTCCTCCTCAGGCGGCGACGATGCGGCACAGCGAGACCTTGGTCTCCTGCATCATCGTCACCGCGTCGTAGCCGTAGGTCCAGCCGGTGTTGCACGCCTCGCCGCGCACGATGGGCGCCGCGCCTTCGGGGTAGTGCTCCAGCAGGTCTTCGCCCATCCACCAGCCGCCGAAGTGGTACGGCATCCACACGATGCCCTGCGGCACCCGCTGCGTGACCAGCGCCATCACCTTGAGGCGAGCGCCGGAGGGTGTCTCGACCCACACGTACTGCCGCGTGCGCGCGCCCAGGCGCGCGGCGTCCAGCGGGTTGATCTCGACGAACATGGCCTGTTGCAGCTCGGCCAGCCAGGGGTTGGAGCGTGTCTCGTCGCCGCCGCCCTCGTACTCGACCAGCCGCCCGGAGGTCATGATGAGCGGGTAGTCCTTGGAGAAGTCCACCGCCTGCACGCTGCGGTAGAGCGTGGGCAGCCGCCAGAAGCGCGCGCGGTCGTCATAGGTCGGGTACTGCGCCAGCAGGTCGCGCCGCGGGGTGAGCAGCGGCTCGCGATGCACCGGCACGGGGTCGGGGAAGTTCCAGACGTGGCACCGTGCGCGGGCATTGCCGTAGGGCGCGCAGCCGTGCCGGACGACCACGCGGATGATGCCCCCCGACAGGTCGGTCTTCCAGTTCTTGCCTTCGGCCTGCGCCTGCTCCTCGGGCGTGAGCTCGTTCCACCACCCCAGCTTCTTCAGGAACACGTGGTCGAACTCCGGATAACCGGTGTCGATCTCGCTGCCCTGGGGCGCCGAGCCGTCGGCCGCCAGCAGGCTGCGGCCGTCGTGCTCCACCCCCCAGTTGGCACGAAACGGCAGGCCGCCTTCGGCCACCGGTTTGGACAGGTCGTAGAGGATGGGCGTGCCGGGGTGACGCATCTCGGGGGTGCCCCAGCAGGGCCAGGGCAGGCCGTAGTAGTCCCCCTTGCACGGCCCCGACTCGGCGCGCAGGGTGGTCGGATCGAAGTCGCGCTTGTGCCGCATGTGCAGCTTCAGGCGCTCGGGCGAGCAGCCCGTGTAGCCGATGGTCCAGCACGCGCGGTTGATCTCACGCAGGATGTCCTCGACGACGGGCTCGTCGTCGACCACCTTGATGTGCTTGCACAGCTCGTTCGCGTAGCCGAACTTCTTCGCGAAGAGGTACATGATCTCGTGGTCGGTCTTGCTCTCGAAGATCGGCTGGATCACGCGCTCGCGCCACTGGATGCTGCGGTTGGAGGCGGTGACCGAGCCTTGCGTCTCGAACTGCGTGCACGCGGGCAGCAGATAGACACCCTCGGTGCGCCCGTGCATCGCGGCGGTCATCGTGGGATAGGGGTCGATCACCACGAGCAGGTCGAGCTTTTGCATCGCCGCCTTCATGTCGGGCAGGCGGGTCTGGCTGTTGGGCGCATGGCCCCAGAAGACCACCGCCTCGAGGGGCCGGGGCTGGTCCACGTAGCGGCCCTGCTCGAGCACGCCGTCGAACCAGCGCGAGACGGTCATGCCCGGCTTTTCCATCAGCGCCTTGGAGGCATAGCGCGAGACGAGCCACTCGTAGTCCACGCCCCACACGGCCGCGTAATGCCGCCATGCCCCTTCCGACAGGCCGTAGTAGCCCGGCAGCGAATCGGGGTTGGGCCCGACGTCGGTCGCCCCCTGCACGTTGTCGTGGCCGCGGTAGATGTTGGCACCGCCGCCCGCCACGCCGATGTTGCCCAGCGCCAGTTGCAGGATCGACAGCGCGCGCACGTTGGCGCTGCCCACGTGGTGCTGCGTGATGCCCATGCACCACACGACCGAGGACGGGCGGTTCTTGGCGAGCATCTCGGCGGCCAGTCGCACCGAGGCTTCGGGCACCCCCGTCACGTCGGAGACCTTCTCGGGCGTCCACTTCGCCACCTCCTTGCGCACCTCGTCCATGCCGTAGGTGCGCCGGGCGATGTAGTCCTTGTCTTCCCAGCCGTTCTGGAAGATGTGCCAGAGCAGGCCCCAGATGAACGGGATGTCGGTGCCGGGGCGGATGCGCACGTAGTGGTGGGCGAAGCGCGCGGTGCGCGTGAAGCGCGGGTCCACCACGATCATCTTCGCGCCCAGCTCCTTGGCGTGCAGGAAGTGCAGCATCGAGATCGGGTGCGCCTCGGACGGGTTGGAGCCGATGAACAGGACCGCCTTGGTGTGGTGCAGGTCGTTGAACGAGTTGGTCATCGCGCCGTACCCGTAGGTCTGCGCGACGCCGGCCACGGTCGTGGAGTGGCAGATGCGGGCCTGGTGGTCGGTGTTGTTCGTCCCCCACATCGAGACGAACTTGCGCAACAGGTAAGCCTGCTCGTTGTTGTGCTTGCTCGAGCCGATCCAGTAGACCGCATCCGGACCCGACGCCTCGCGGATGCGGAGCAGGCGGCTGCCCACCTCCTCGATCGCCTGGTCCCAACCGATGCGTTGATACCGGCCGCCCACCAGCTTCATCGGGTAGCGCAGGCGATGCTCGCCGTGGCCGTGCTCGCGCACCGAGGCGCCCTTGGCGCAGTGCGCGCCCATGTTGATGGGCGAGTCGAAGGCGGTGTCCTGCCGCACCCACACGCCGTCTTGCACGATCGCATCGACCGAGCAGCCCACCGAGCAGTGGCTGCAGATGGTGTGCTTGCGCTCGACCGGTGTGCCGGGCCGCGCATCGTCGGTCGCGGCGGCAGCGGGGCCGATCAGGTCCACGTGCAGGTGCCGGGCCGCCACGCCCGCCCCGAGCGCCACGCCGGCTCGCACCAGATACCCGCGCCGGTCCATCGTCTGCTGCATCACCCCTGCGAGGCTCTTGCGCAGGAAGCCGCTCAAGCCCTGGGTCGACCGAGGATGCGGTGATCGGCTCATGCCAGTTCCTCCTCCGGGGGCCGCCCGGGCCACCCGTGTCACCAGTACGCCGCCGTGGCGTAGTACTGCAGGATGTGTTCCGTCACGTGATAGCCCTGCGGACGGTCCGCTTCCTCGGGCGCTTCGGGAGCGGCCGCGGCGCGGGCCCCTTCGCTGGCGGCGGCGACGGCCAGGGCCGGCGCGCATACCGCGGCGCCGAGAAAGGTGCGTCGATGCACCAGGGCCGGGGGTGCGGCGGGTGCCGGGGGATGGCGCGATGTCATGGTCCTTCTCCTGCGGCAGACAACGGGTCGGACGGTAGCGATTCATGCCGCCACCCCGAGCCCTCCAGCATCTCGAACGCCTCGGTCTCGATATCCAGGAAGGCGCGCACGAAACGCGCGGCGGCGGCGTAGAACCCGGCATCCGGTGCGTGCTCCATGTCGTTCAGGCACTCGGCGTACCAGGGCGCGACGTGCCGGTCGAAGAACTGGCGCTGACGCTCGAGGGGGCGCGCAGGCACGGGCCCGACACCGGTGATGAGGACCCGCATCGTCGCGCACAGCGCCGCGAGGTGGTCTTCGGGCTCGCCGACATGGCGCGCACGCGCAAGGCCCAGCGCCCGCAGGTCGGCGCGCAAGTCCGCAAGGGGCTGATCCATCATGAACCCGCTGCGATAGACCGAGGCATAGGGATTGAGCCGCGGCGTGCCGATCGAGACGAACAAGGCGTCGAATGCCTCCGCCACTTCGCGGGCCGGGGCGCGCGCAGCCTCGCGCAGCGACCGCCACGCATCGGCCAGGACGCTGCCGGCGGGGCGCGCGTCCTGCATCGAGGCCAGCGCCTGCAGCAAGGCCGCGTCGGCGGGGGCGCTCAGCAGCCGCGCAGCCAGGCCGTAGCAGTCCGCCCGTGCCTGCTCGACGGGCGAAAGTGGCGGCGCCATCGGCGCCGGCGTGTGCGGCGGGGCATGGACCCCGCTGCGAAGGTCGGTGCTCGTGCGGTGCATGGGTGGCACGGCCCAGCAGATGGCGTTCCCGGCCCGGCCCCGGGGTCGCCTGTTCGCCTTGGCACCGGCCTGGGACGGGGCCGGCGGGGAGGTCGGAAAGACCTACCGTGTAGATCTTGCACGGCCGTTGTCATCGCCCGGTCATGCAACGTTCATGGACCGGTCATGGGTCGTCTAGATGATGTGCTGCGACGTCCCCCTGGAGGAGATCCATGCACGACACGGTGATCGAGGTGCGCGGCCTGCGCAAGACGTTCGGCGACTGCTGCGCGCTGAAGGACGTGGACCTGACCGTGCGGCGCGGCGAGATGGTTGCCCTGCTCGGTGCGTCGGGCTCGGGCAAGTCCACGCTGCTGCGGCACCTCTGCGGGCTGCATCGGGGAGACGAGGGCAGCGAATCGCGCGTGGCGGTGTTGGGGCGCCTGGTGCAGCAGGCCGGGCGGCTCGAGCGCGACGTGCGCCGCACGCGGGCGGCCATCGCCACGATCTTCCAGCAGTTCAACCTGGTCGACCGGTTGCCGGTGATGCACAACGTGCTGGCCGGCGCGTTCAATCGCCTGCCGCTGTGGCGCACGGCGCTGCGGCGCTTTCCGGCGCACGAGCTGGAGGCGGCCTGGCTCGCCCTGCAGCGCGTGGGCATCGAACGCTGCGCGTGGCAGCGGGCCTCCACGCTGTCCGGCGGGCAGCAGCAGCGGGCGGCGATCTCGCGCGCCATCGTGCAACGGGCGCAGGTGATCCTCGCCGACGAGCCCATCGCCTCGCTCGATCCGGAGTCGAGCCGCAAGGTGATGGAGCTGCTCGCGCGACTCAACCAGGAGCAGGGCACGACGGTGGTCGTGTCGTTGCACCAGGTGGACTTCGCCTTCGCCTACTGCCCGCGCACGGTGGCCTTGCGACACGGCCAGGTCGTGTACGACGGGCCGACGGCGCAGCTGAGCCGCCAGAGGCTGATGGAGCTGTATGGCACACAGACCGAGGAGCTGTTCTCCCACCGGGTGGGCGCGCTGCCCGGTGCGGCCTCCCAGCCCGCGCTGGCGGGCGCACTCCCGGCAGCCGCCTGATCCCGCCCGCATTCCGCTCACCCCTTGTCCGAGGAGACGACCATGGACCGCCGCGCCTTCACCCTCACCGCCGTCGCGCTCTCGCTCGGCCTGGCCGCCAGCGCCAGCGCGCAGACGGGCGAGATCAGCTTCGGCATCATCTCGACCGAATCGTCCCAGAACCTCAAGCAGGCCTGGCAGCCGCTGCTGGAGGACATGAGCCGGCGCACCGGCTTGAAGATCAACGCCTTCTTCGCACCGGACTACGCCGGGATCATCGAGGGCATGCGCTTCAACAAGGTGCACCTCGCGTGGATGGGCAACAAGTCGGCGATGGAGGCGGTCGACCGCTCCGGGGCCGAGGTGTTCGCCCAGACCGTCTCGGTGGACGGCTCGATGGGTTACTACTCGCTGCTGGTCACGCACAAGGACAGTCCCCTGAACTCGCTGGAGGACGTGATTCGCCAGCGCCAGGGGCTCACGCTGGGCTTCGGCGACCCCAATTCCACGTCGGGAACCCTGGTGCCCGGTTACTACGCCTTCCAGCAGCACAAGGTCGATCCGCTGAAGGACTTCAAGCGCGTGGTGCGGGCCAACCACGAGACGAACCTGCTCGCCGCGGCGAGCCGGCAGGTGGACGTGGCCACCAACAACAACGAGGCCATCGAGCGTCTGAACCTGACCAACCCGGCCAAGGCCAAGGACATCAAGGTGATCTGGAAATCACCGCTGATTCCCTCCGACCCGCTGGTGTGGCGCGCGGACCTCGACCCGGCGGTCAAGGCCAGGCTGCGCGAATTCCTGCTCGGCTACGGCAAGCAGGACGCGCGCGAGCAGGCCATCCTCAAGGTGATCGGCTTCGCCGGCTTCAAGGCATCGAGCAACGCGCAGTTGCTGCCGATCCGCCAGCTCGAACTGGCGCGCGAGCGCAATCGCGTCGAGAACGACTCGTCCCTGTCGGCCGAGGACAAGCAGAAGAAGCTGCAGGAGATCGACGCCCGCTTGGCGGAACTGCAGAAGCTGGTCGCGAGCGCCCGGTGAGCCGGCCGCAAGGCGACCGTTGGGGGCGCGGCGCGGACCGCCGGACCAGGAGCTGCTGAGATGAGCATCACGCACACGTCCGTCCCCGGGGCCGGCCTTGCCGTGCCCGTGCCGCCACGCGCCGGCTGGGGGAGGCTGGCCTTGTGGGGTCTGTTGCTGGCGGTGCTGGCCGGGTCGTGGCGGGGGGCCGACATGCGGCCCTTCGACCTGTGGAACGACTCGGGCAACATGGGCGAGTACCTGCGCGGGTTCTTCCCCCCGGATTTCCGGGAGTGGAAGCACTACGCCGCAGAACTGCTCGTGACCTTGCAGATCGCCGTGTGGGGAACGGCCCTTGCCGTGACCTGCGCGGTGCCGCTGGGCCTGCTCGCCTCGTCCGACATCGTGCCGTGGTGGGTGTACCAGCCGGTGCGCCGCCTGCTCGACGGGTGCCGCGCGATCAACGAGATGGTGTTCGCGCTGCTCTTCGTCGTCGCCGTGGGCCTCGGCCCCTTTGCCGGCGTCCTCGCGCTGTGGGTCCACACGACCGGGACGCTGGCCAAGCTCTTCTCCGAGGCGGTGGAGGCCATCGACCCTCAGCCCGTCGAAGGTATCCGGGCCACGGGAGCCAGACCGCTCGAGGAGATCCTCTACGGCGTGCTGCCGCAGGTGATGCCGCTGTGGATCTCGTACTCGCTGTACCGCTTCGAGGCCAACGTGCGTTCGGCGTCGGTGGTCGGCATGGTCGGTGCCGGCGGCATCGGCATGGTGCTCTGGGATGTCATCCGAGGATTCCAGTACGGGCAGACCGCTGCCGTGCTCATCATGCTGATCGTCGCGGTGTCGCTGATCGACCTGGCGTCGTCGGCCCTGCGCAAGCGGCTCATCTGACACCCCATCGGAGGCCACCATGCCTTCCCACTCCATCATCGAGCGCATCGACAAGCTGTACCGTCTTCACGGCCAGCGGCTCTACAGCGGCCTGCAGGCGGAGGCGGTGACCGCGCTGGAACATGCCCTGCAGTGCGCGCAGCTGGCCGAGTGGGCCCACGCGGACGACGGTCTCGTTGCTGCCGCCTTGCTGCATGACATCGGGCACCTGCTGGCGGGCGGCCACACGCCCGACGGCGAGGACGACCGGCACGAGATGCTGGCGTGTGCGTGGCTGTCGCAGGCCTTCGACGCCGACGTGATCGAGCCGATCCGCCTGCATGTGCAGGCCAAGCGCTACCTCTGTACCCGCGACGCCGGCTACCACGACAGCCTCTCGCCCGCCTCCCGGCATACGCTCGTGTTGCAGGGAGGGCCGATGAGCGAGGCCCAGGCCCAGGCCTTCGAGGCCCTGCCGCACGCCCACGCGGCGGTCAAGCTGCGCCGGTGGGACGACCTCGCGAAAGTTCCGGGCCGGCCCACTCCGTCCTTGGACTACTACCTGGTCGTGCTGGCCCGTTTGGTGCAGGACGAGGTCCTGGGCGCAGGCTGGTCCGCCGCCGACGGACTGAGCACGCTTTGACCCGCGCCCTGCCGCCGGCCCGGCGCATGGGGGGCGGCCAGGGTCAGGCAGGCGGCCCATGAGGGCGGGGTGGCGCGGCCTTCAGGCCACGCGCACACCCGCCCGCCAGACCCAGCGCACGACGGGGTGGTCGTGCACCTCGCGTGCTCGCACGAGGTCGGCTCGCAAGCCAGGCGCGATCTCTCCCCGGTCCACGAGGCCGGACGCCCGCGCGGGGTTGCGGCTGACGGTGTTGATGGCCTCGCTGAGCGTGTGGCCGCCTTCGCGGTGCAGCTTCCAGGCGGCGGTCAGCAGGCTCGCGGGCACGTAGTCGGACGACAGCGCGTCGAGGACGCCGGCACGGGCGAGATCCAGTGCCGCCACGTTGCCGGAATGCGAGCCTCCGCGCACGACGTTCGGTGCCCCGGCGATCGTCGCCAGTCCTCGCGACCTGGCATGGCGGGCCGCCTCCAGCGTCGTCGGAAACTCGCTCATCGACGCGCCGAGCGCGACCGCCTCGTCCACGTGCTCGACGGTGGTGTCGTCGTGGGTGGCGAGCGCGACGCCATGCTGCCGCGCGAACTCGGCGAACCAGCGGCGGTTCGGCGCAGCGTGTCGCGTCTGGCGTTCCGGCGCCGCCCGCAGCTCGGCCTCGAACTTCTCGGCGCTCCAACCCTTCTTGCCGGTGTAGTAGATGCGGGCGTGCTCCACGTCGCTCCACTGGCGCTGGCCGGGGGTGTGGTCCATCAGCGAAATGAGCCTGAGCCGGGGGTGGGCGGCGAAGGGCTCGAACAGCTGGCGCGCGTTGGGTGCAGGCAGCTCGCAACGCACGTGGATCAGGTGTTCGGCGCGCAGGGCGCCCGCCGTCTCCAGCCGGTCGAGCACCCCGAGCAGCTCGCCCTGGTCGCGAGCACGGAAACCCTCGTCGTAGGGGTCGCCGACGCCGATCGCGTCGAACACGGTCGTGATGCCGGCGGCTGCGACCTCGGCGTCGTGCGATTGCACTGCCGGCTGTACGGGGAAGTACACACGCGGGCGAGGCATCAGATGACGTTCGAGGTTGTCGGTGTGCAGTTCCACCAGGCCAGGCAGCAGGTAATCGCCTTCCAGGTCCACCGCCCCGGGCACGCAGGTCGTGCCGCTGTCGATCGCGTCGATGCGTCCGTCGCGCACCCGTACCGTGCCCGAGATCACCTCGTGCGCGAGCACGACGCGGGCATGGGTGAGCACCAGTTCGGTCATGAGGTTCCTCGAGGTCGGGCGGGCCGGTCCAGGCCCATCATAGGGTGAGGGTGCGCGTGGCGACGCGGTCGCGCACGTCCTCGTCGTGGAAGATGCCGACGATGGCCGCGCCGCGCTCGCGCGCCTGGCGGATCAGGTCCACCACCACCTCCCGGTTCGCTGCATCGAGCGAGGCGGTAGGCTCGTCCAGCAGCAGCACCGGGGTCGGCTTGACGAAGCCGCGGGCGATGTTGACGCGCTGCTGCTCGCCGCCGGAGAAGGTGGAGGGCGCCAGTGTCCACAGGGCGCGGGGCACGCGCAAACGCTCCAGGAGCGCGGCGGCACGGGCGCGTGCGTTCTCCACGTGCTCGTCGTAGCGGGGATCGTCCACGTCGGCCGCGTCGCCCAGCACCAGGCCTTCCAGCAGGCGCTCGGCCACGACGTCCAGTGCGGGCACCCTGGGCACCGCGCGCAGGAACTGGCTCACGTAGCTGACCGTCGATCTGCGCAACGCCAGCACTTCCTGCGGTGTGGCGCGGGCAAGGTCGAGGTAGCGCGGCGCGTTCCCATCCACGCGCACCGCCACGCGTGCGCCGGCACGGCCGTCGTCCTCGCAGCCGTAGTTGCCGTAGAGGCACTTGAGCAGCGTGGACTTGCCGCGTCCCGATGCGCCGACCAGCGCGACGCATTCACCGGCATGGACCTGCAGCGACACGTTCTCGAGGACGTCCAGACGCCGACCGCCCTGCAGATGCAGGGTGAAGCGCTTGCTCAGGCCCTGCACGTCGATCACCGGCCAGGCGCGCGTTTCGATCTTCATGTCCGCTCCTTCAGGGCACGACCACCGATGACACCAGCAGCTGCGTGTACTCGTGCTGGGGGTCGTCGAGGACGCGGTCCGTCAGGCCGTGCTCGACGATACGGCCCTGCTTCATCACGACGATGCGATGGGCGAGCAGACGCGCCACGCCCAGGTCGTGCGTGACGATGATGGCGGCCAGGTGCATGCGCGCGACCAGCAGCCGGATGAGGTCGAGCAGGCGGGCCTGCACCGACACGTCCAGGCCGGACGTCGGCTCGTCCATGAGCACGAGTCGCGGTCGCGTCACCAGATTGCGGGCGATCTGCAGCCGCTGCCGCATGCCGCCCGAGAAGTCGCGCGGCAGGTCGTCGAGCCGGCTCGCGTCCAGTTCGACGCGCTGCATCCAATGTTGGGCCTCGGCGCGCAGTTGCCCGTAGTGGCGCACGCCCAGCCCCATCAACCGCTCGCCGATGTTGGCCCCGGCGCTCACGCCCATGCGCAGGCCCAGGTGCGCCTGCTGGTGCACGTAGCCCCACTCGGTGCGCGCGAGGAGCCGCCGCTGGGCTTCGCCGAGGGCGTGTACGTCGAGCCATCGGCCGTCGCGCGCGCGGTAGCGCACCTGGCCCTCGTCCGGGCGCTGCAGGCCGGCGATGCACGACAGCAGGGTGGACTTGCCCGAACCCGACTCACCGACTACCGCCAGCACCTCGCCCGGGTGCAGTTCGAGGCTGGCCTCGCGTACCGCCCAGTGGCGGTCGTACCGCCGGCCCAGCGCTCGCACCTGCAGCAAGGGCTCGGTGGCGGAAGGGCTGTCACCGTGCATCGATCGTCACCTTGAAGCTGTAGCCGTGGCGCTCGAAGCCCAGGCCCTCGTAGAAGGCATGGGCGGCGGTGCGCGACTGGTTGGACGACAGCGCCAGCTTGTAGCAGCCGGCGGCGCGCGCCTGATCGAGGGCATGCTCCATCATCCGGCGCCCGATGCCCAGCCCCTGTGCATCCGGATGGACGGCAACGTCCTCGACCAGGGCGGAGGGCGAGCAGCGGTGGCCGAGGTTGGGCAGCACGATCATCGCGTAGGTGCCCACCGCCTGGTCCGCCGTCTCGGCGATCCACAGGTGGTAGTTGGGATAGCGTTGCATCGTCTCGAAGGTGGCACGGGCCTGCCCCTCGTCGTTGGTGCCCGGCGCGTCGAGCCCTGAGGCCTCGTACAGGGCCAGGATGCGCGGCACGTCGTCGACGGTCGCGATGCGCAGGCGGATGTCAGTCGCGGTCATGGGCGGCCTCCCTTCGTTCGCGGCACCAGTCGGTGTCCGAGCAGGCCCACAGGCGCTCGCCATGGGCCAGGATCATCTCGTCCAGGTAGCTCGTCGTGCAGCCGCACAGCGCGCAGACATGGCCCTGCGGCTCCACCCGGAAGGGATGGTCCTCGAAATCCAGGCTCTCGACCCTCGTGTAGGGTGGCACCGCGTAGATGCGCTTCTCGCGCCCAGCGCCGAAGAGCTGCAGGGCCGGCATCATGTGCATCTTCGGGTTGTCGAACTTGGGGATGGGCGAGGGCGCCATCACGTAGCGGCCGTTGACCAGCACCGGGTAGTCGTAGGTGGTGTCGATGCGTCCCCATTGCGCGATGTCCTCGTACAGCTTGACGTTCATCAGCCCGTACTCGCGGTGGGCGTGCAGCTTGAGCGTCTCGGCGCGGCGGGGCTCGAGGCGGTAGAGCGGCTCCGGCTGCGGCACCTGGTAGACCAGGATCTGGCGTTCAGTGAGCGGCGCCTCGGGAATGCGGTGGCGCGTCTGGATCAGCGTCGCCTCCCGCGTGCGCTCGGTGGTGCGCACGCCCGTCGTGCGGGCAAAGAAGTGACGGATGTTCACCGCATTGGTCGTGTCGTCCGAGCCCTGGTCGATGACCTTGAGCACGTCGTCGCGTCCGATGACGGCGGCCGTGACCTGGATGCCCCCGGTGCCCCAGCCGTAGGCCAAGGGCATCTCTCGCGAGCCGAAAGGCACCTGGTGGCCGGGGATGGCGACCGCCTTGAGGATCGCACGGCGGATCATGCGCTTGGTGCCCTCGTCGAGATAGGCGAAGTTGTAGCCGGCAGCCGGCGGGGCGAGTGGCGGTCGGGCGTTCATGCGGTCGGCTCGATGGCAGGGGTCGGGTCCGCAGCAGGCGCGGGGGCGTCGGCGGCAGCGCAGGCAGGCGAGCGGGTCTCGGGGGCTCGCGCGCGCAGTCCGCGCACCAGCTGCAGTTCGCTTTCGAAGGTCACGTAGTGAGGCAGCTTGAGGTGCTGCACGAAGCCCGAGGCTTCGATGCTGTCCGAGTGCGAAAGCGCGAACTCCTGGTCCTGCGCCGGGCTGGTGAGCTCCTCGCCGAACTCGTCGGCGCGCATGACCCGGTCCACCAGCGACATCGCCATGGCCTTGCGCTCGCTGCGACCGAACACGAGGCCGTATCCGCGCGTGAACTGGGGAGGCTGCTCGGCACTGCCGGTGAACTGGTTGATCATCTGGCACTCGGTCAGCACGACCTCGCCCAGCTCGATCGGAAAGCCCAGCTCGTCGGGCGTGAACTCCACCGCCACCGCCCCGACGCGGATCTCGCCCGCGAAGGGGTGGGTGTGCGCATAGCCGCGCTGCGTCGAATAGGCCATGCCCAGCACCCAGCCCTCGTCGCCGCGGGCCAGCATCTGCAGCCGCCCTGCACGGGGCATGGGGTAGGCCGGCGGCTCGCGGGTGATGTCGGGAGGCTGCGGATCGCCGTCGCTCGGTGTGAGCGGCTCCACCAGGCCTTCCGCGGCGAGGGCCTCGAGGGCGCATGGCATGGCCTCGGACACGGGCTCCCCGGCGGCCACGGCGATCTTCTCGCCGTGCGTGGGCGGTGCCTGGTCGGACGCGCGGAGCAGATCGAAGTCCAGCAAACGTTGCGTGTAGTCGAAGGTGGCTCCCAGCAACTGCCCGCCAGGCAGGTCCTTGAAGATCGCCGAGACGCGGCGGCTGGCGCGCATGCGTTCGGTGTCGAGCGGCTCGCCGTAGCCGAACCTGGGCAGGGTGGTCCGGTAGGCCCGCAGCAGGAACACCGCCTCGACCACGTCGCCCTGCGACTGCTTGAGGGCCAGTGCGGCCAGCTCGGGGTCGTACAAAGAGGCCTCGCCCATCACGCGATCCACCAGCAGCCCGAACTGAGATTCGATCTGCGCGACCTCGATCTCTTGCTGCGCCGGATCGCCCCGGCGGGCGGCGGCGAGCAACCTGCGTGAAGCTTCGATCGCGGATTCGCCACCCTTGACGGCGATGTACATCTCAGCGGCTCCTTTGCACCACGGTCGAGCGCGGCACCGCCGCGATCTGCCCGCTGCAGGTGAAGACGATGTCCACGCCCCGGGGAAAACCCGCCTGCAGTTCCTCGCGCGCGCGCCAGAAGGCCAGGCTCAGCCCCCCCACCGCCAGCCACCTGGCATGGCGAACTCCCGGGCCCGAGAGCCGCACCCACGGCGTGGGGTCCGCATCCTCGGGGTGCGCCGGTGGCGCTGCGGCTGCCGCGTCCTCCTCGACCGAGACGATGGAGGGCGCCTCGACGATCAAAGTGGCGCCTTCCTGCGGCGCCTCGTCGCTGCCGCGAGGCAGGCCGAGCAGCAGGGCCTCGGCCGCCGCGTGCGCGGGCGCGAAGGCGTACTGTGACTCCTCGGCACGAGGTACCACGCGCATGCCGGTGTGGAAACGACCGAACGCGAGCACGCCCTCGAGCACTTGCGCCGGCGCGAACGCGGGACTCAGCCAGACGGCAGTGTCTGCATCGGCCACGGTGAGCAGTATGGCGGTGGTCGCCACGCCCAGGCCGCTCGGAGGCGCCAGTGCGTCGCGCGTGTCGGCGTCCAGGGCCTGCACACAGCCGGGCCGTGCCATCGCTTCGAGCAGGCAGCGGAAGGTGGTTTGGCTGCCGTGCACCGGATCGGCGAAGCCGCGCGGCAGCGCGGCCAGCGCGCCGGTGCTCCCCGCGTCGGGCGACTCAGAATGGGCGATCAGGGCGGCGATCATCAGCTGAGCTCCGGTTGCAGGGTGAAGAACTCGACGCGGCTGGGCGCGACCGCGGCTCGCTCGCGCGCATGGCGCTCGGCGGTGTGCGCCTGCAACGGTGCGATCACCTGCCGCCACACGTCCGCCTGCCAGGCGGGCTGCTGCAGGCAGGCGTCCACGCAGGCGATCCAGTGCGCCCTTTCGGCGTCCCGGCCGAGGACGTATCCCACGCCCACGCTGGTGTGTCCGTCCGGCCCCGAGAGGGTGAGGGCGCAGCGCGTGACGGTCGCCTCGCCCAGGTTGAAGCGGTCGCCGGTGTTGCCGATGCGGCCGCGCAGCATCACGAGGCCGTGCTCCGGCGGGCGCAACCACTGCCCCGGGTGACGCCTTGCCAACGGCGCGGCATGGCGCTCGAGCGCCTCGCGGCTGGAGCGCGCCAGCACCGACAACCATTGGCGGCGCGCCTTGGCGTCGCAGCGAAGAACGGGGGACGGGGAGGGCTCTGACATGGATCGGTCATCTAGACGACTCTATGATGTCGCCCAGTGTGCAAGCCATCGATGACAGTTTGTTGAAGCTCGATCCTCCTGCGACCCGCATGCTCCACGACCCAGCCCTGACCCTTGCGGCCGACACCGAGCCGTCCCTGCCGCGCTGGCAGCAGATCGCCCAGGCCCTGCGCGACGACATCGTGGCGGGCCGTTTCCTGCCCGGCGAGCGCATGCCCAACGAACTCGTCCTGGCCGAGCGCTTCGGCGTCAACCGCCACACCCTGCGCCAGGCGGTCAAGGCCCTGGCCGACAGCGGCTTCGTGCGTGTCCTGCACGGGCGCGGCACCTTCGTGCGCGAACTGGTGCTGGACTACGCCTTGCAGCGGCGCACCCGGCTCACGCAGAACTTGGCCGAGTCCGGCGAGCGCGCGCAGCGCGAGCTGCGCCATGCCGAGGTCGTGGCGGCCGGCACGTGGGCAGCGCCGCTGCGTCTGCAAGCGCGCGAGAAGGTCGAGGTGCTGCACACGCGGGCCATCGTGCGCGGGCGGGTGATTGGCGTCAGCGTCAGTGCCTTCCCGTGGCGCCGCTTCGAAGGCGTCGCCGCCGCCTTCGCGCAGACGGGCTCGGTGACCGCTTCCCTGCGGCGCTATGGCGTGAGCGACTACACCCGGGCGCGCAGCGTCGTCTCGTGCCGCATGCCGACCGCCGACGAGGCCGACGCACTGGCGCGCCCGACCTCGGCCCCTGTGCTGGTCGTGGACTACGTCAACGTCGACGCGCAGGGCGTGCCGGTGGAGGCGGGCACGACGCTGTTCGCCTCGGACGCGGTGCAACTGAGCGTGAGCCCGGAGGACTTCCATGCGGATTGAGTCCGCGCACCGTCTGGCCGTGTACTACGCGCCGCCTGCGGACCATCCCCTGTGGGATGCCGGCTGCACTTGGCTGGGTCGCGATGCGGCGCAGCCGCAGCGGGCCTGGGTGCCGGTGTGCGCGTGGGCCGCGGCGCCCCGGCGCTACGGTTTCCACGCCACGCTCAAGCCCCCGTGCCGGCTGCGGGAGCCGGCGCGGGCCTCCGCCTTCGTGGAGGCCGTCGCGCAGCTGGCGTCCACCGTCCAGCCCTTCGAGATGCCGCCGCTCGATGTGGGCTGGTTGGGCGACTTCATGGCCTTGCGTCCCCGCGAGCCCTTCGACGGCGCGCACCCGATCGTCGCGCTCGCCCGGCGCTGCGTGATCGACCTCGATCCGTGGCGTGCGCCGCCCTCCGAGAGCGAGTTGCGCCGGCGCGAGCGGGGGTTGACGCAGCGGCAACAGACGCTGCTCCAACGCTACGGCTACCCCTACGTGCTGGACGAGTGGCGGTTCCACATGACGCTGACGGACGGCCTCGCTCCTGTGCCTGCCTCGCGTGATGAACTCACCGTCCGCGCACGGCGGCACTTCGCCGCCGCACTGGCTCGACCGCTGCATTGCACGGACCTTGCGATCTTTGCGGAGCCGGCCGCAGGCGAGCCTTTCGTGCTGGTGCAGCGTTGTCCGCTGGGGACGCGATGAGCGAACGCCCGCAGATCACGGCGCGAGGCGCGGGCCGGGACGCCACCCCGATGCCGGCCCTGGGCGACGGCGAACGCCTGCTGTACGTGATGGGGCCTTCGGGGGCCGGCAAGGACAGCGTGCTGGCGGCCGCACTCGCCATCCTGCGGCGCGAAGAGCCGCTGCGGCTGGCGCGGCGCACGGTGGCCCGGCCGCACGGTGGCGCGAGCGCGGCAGACGAGACGGTCAGCCTGCCGCAGATGCGGCGGTGGCTGTCCGAAGGCGAGTTCGCGTTGCACTGGGAAGCCCATGGCTGCCTCTATGGCATCCGCTGGGCGGCGCTCGAGCAGTGGCTCGCAGGGGACTGGGTCCTCATCAACGGCTCGCGGGCGCATTGGCTGCGTTGGAGCCCCCAGGTGCCGGCCGCGCACAGCATCTGCATCACCGCGCCCGAGCACGTGTTGCGCGAGCGGCTGCTGCGCCGGGGCCGGGACAGCGGGTCGCAGGTCGAGGCGCGCATGGCCCGCTATCGCGAGTTCGAGGGGCTGCCCGCGGACCTGGTGCTGCGCAACGAGGGCGACGTGGCCCGCACCGCCCAGGCCTTGGTCGCCTGGTGGCGCGGCCTCCTGGACGGCAAGACCGGGCGGGCAGCGAGGGCTCGCTCGGCTGCGTAAGATGCCCGCATGCAGCGGTTGCTCATCGTCCTCGGCGTGCTTCTCCTGCTGGCCGGGCTGGCGTGGCCGTGGATCTCCCGCCTGCCGTGGGGCCGGCTGCCGGGCGACCTTTCGGTCGAGCGCGAGGGCTTCAGCTTCCACTTCCCGCTGATGACGTCGCTCGTCATCTCGGTGATCCTCAGCCTCATCCTGTGGTGGTGGCGCAAGTAGGCGGGAAGTGCGCAAGACGAGCACCAACGCCGGCTCGCCCTCGACCCCCCTTGCCGACACAGGGAAATGCGAAAGGTGTACTATCCGTCTTGCATCAATGCACAAGACAGTCTCCCGTCGTTCTGTTCTGCTCCCCGCGCCTCGCGCGCTCCGGTTCTGAATCCCCGTCGTTGATCTTCTTGGCGTTGCTGCGCTGCGACGGCATGTGCTGCGCATCACCTCGAAAGGAATCGATATGACGACTCAAACCGGAACCGTGAAGTGGTTCGACGAAGGCAAGGGCTATGGCTTCATCCAGCCGGACGACGGCGGCAAGGATCTGTTCGCGCATTTCCGCGACATCCAGGTCAACGGGTTCAAGACGCTGACCGAAGCACAACGCGTGCAGTTCGACGTCGTGCAGGGCAAGAAGGGCCTGCAGGCGTCCAACATCCGCCTGATCTGAGCGCCGCAAGGCCGGGCGAGCCGCCCGGCCCCACGCCGCTCCAGGTGCATGGCCCCGCGTGCCGCAAGGCGGGCGGGGCCGCTCGAAGCACCTTTCCTTCCTGTGCGCTTGCTTCGCCGTGGCGAAGCAAGCGCGTTCGTCGTGCGGGCGCTCGAACGCCGGCGCGACCCTTCCTAGGAACCCTCATCGATACCCAGTCCGAAATTCTGGAAATCGGCAAGTACCGCGTCTCGCCGCTCGTGAAGCAGCTGCAAGACGGCCAGTACGCTGCTTCAGTCTCCATCCGCTCGGGCACGGGCAGTTCCACGCACGATCGCGTGTGGCGCCTGGTGCCCCGATTCGACAACCGGCAGGCAGCCGTCCGTTATGCCACCGAGCATGCGCTCGCGTGGCTCGATGCCGGCCGCCGCTTGCCCCAACCCTGCTAGGACCCACGACATGGCCAAAGAAGAACTGATCGAGATGCAAGGGGTGGTGGACGAGATGCTGCCGGATTCGCGCTACCGCGTCACGCTCGACAACGGCCACCAGCTGGTGGCGTACACCTCTGGCAAGATGCGCAAGAACCACATCCGCATCCTCGCGGGCGACAAGGTGTCGCTGGAGCTGTCGCCCTACGACCTGAGCAAGGGCCGGATCACCTTCCGTCACCTCGAACGCCGTGGCCCCGCGCCGGCGTCGTCGCGTCGGCCTCGCTGAGAGTCCATGAGGCCGCCGGTCAGCGCCGCCGCCGCGTGGCCCACAGCGGCTTGCGGCTCTTGAGCTGCCGCTCGATGCCGCGGTTCAGCGCGTCGCGCTGCCCCGTCACGGCTTCGAGGTGGCCATACACACCCTCGAAGCGCAGATCCAGCCACAACCACAGCGAGCACAGCCTGAGCGCCTGTTCCATGCGGTCCAGGCGGCTGTGCTCGTCCACCTGGTCCAGGAACCACGGCTCGCCGGCCGAGCCGTTCCTGGCGTGCTGCGCGGCCCACGTGAGAAAGTGCTCGAGCTGTGTGGGCGCGTCCACGTCCACCGGCGCCTGGGCATAGATGAAGCGATCGCGCAGCGGCAGAACGCCCGCCACCCGGTCGATGTGCTCCGCCAGTTCGAGCATCTGTTCCAGCGACGCCACCTCGAAGTGGCTGCTGTCGATCTCCAGCCGCTCCATGAACACGCCGAGCACCTGCCGCAGCCGGTGCAGGCCCAGACGCTCGGCGATCGTCTGCACATGCCACCAGTTGGGGGCCACCCGGGCCTTGAAGCCCGGCGGCGCCTTGGGCTCGCGCGCCAGCAGATGCTTGAGCACCGCCAGGGCGTCGGGCTCGGCCTCGCGGAGCACGCCGGCGTGGCCCTCTTCGTGGATGCCGTAGCGTCCGGCTCGCCCTGCGATCTGGTGCGCTTCCGAGACGCTCAAGTCGCGCTCTTTTTCTCCGTCGAACTTGACCACCGTGCTGAAGAGCACGCGGCGGATCGGCAGGTTCAGCCCCATGCCGATCGCGTCGGTGGCCACGAGCACCGGCGCCTCGCCCTCGGCGAACCGCTCGGCTTCGCGGCGGCGCACCTCCGGCGGCAGGGCGCCGTAGATGACGCTCACCCGCATGCCCTTCTCGGCGATGCGGTCGCGCAGCATCAGGACCTCGCGGCGGCTGAAGGCGACGACCGCGTCGCCCTTCCTCAGCGAGCCGAGCGGCACGGGCGTGCGCAGCAGCTGCACGTGCTGCTTGCGCTCGAACACCTGCACCTCACACGGCTCGTCGCACACTTCCAGCAGGCGGCGGATCGCCTCGACCGCATAGGCCGAGCAGATCACGATCACTTCGTAAGCCGGCACGCCGACGATGGCCTGGGTCCACGCCCAGCCGCGGTCCGCATCGAAGAGCATCTGCGCTTCGTCGATCACTGCCACGTCGACCACATCGCGGGTGTTGAGCATCTCCACCGTGCTGGAGACGGCCCGCGCACCGGGCGCGGGCACGTGTTCCTCGCCGGTGAGCAGCGAGCAGGGCACCCCACGCGCTTCGAGTCGGTCCCGCCCTTCCAAGGCGAGCAGTCGCAGCGGTGCGAGGTACGTGCCCGACTCGGCGCGGGCCAGGCGTTCGAAGGCGGCGTGCGTCTTCCCGCTGTTGGGCGGGCCCACGAAAAGGGTCACTCGCCGGCCGATGCGGCGGGCCAGCGGAAAGCTGTCCGGATAGCCGTGGAAGGCGAGTTCGGCGTTGAGGCTCTCCAGCTCGGCGCCCGCCCCCCCCTCGGCGGGGCCGAAGGAGCAGGGCCAGGGCGCGAAGGGGGGCGTGAGGCGATGGCGGTCTCCGGGGTTCGGGGTGGGTGGCCCATTGTCTCCCGAGGGGCGGCCTCGATGGGGCGATGGTGTCGTCGCGGATGGCCGATCGCGGTCGGGGGCACCCGCGGCGCAGCGGCCGTGGGCAGCTTCGTGCGGGGCCGGCGTCAGTAGCGGTCCGCGGGGGCCGAGGCCTTGTGCCGGAACTCGAGCGGCGAGAGCCCCGTCCAGGCGCGGAAGGCCCGCGAGAAGCTCTTCTCGTTGTCGAAGCCGACCGCCTGGGCGATCTGCTTGATCGGTTTGCGGGTGCGGGTGAGCAAGGCCGTCGCCCGGTTCCGGCGGGCCTCGTCTTTGAGCGCCTGCAGCGACGCGCCCTCCTGCTGGAGCTGCCGGTGCAGGCTGCGCACCGACAGATGCAGCTCGCGCGCGAGCTCCTCGGCCGTGCGCAGTTCGTGGCTGCGGGTGCGCAAGAGCTCCTGCACCCGCTGCACGAGCAGGCGGTCGCGCCGGTAGGGCAGCACGATGAGCCGCACGGCGTGCTGCAGCATCGCCTGCAAGGCCTGCTCGTCCCGCCGGACGGGCAGCCTGAGGTACTGCGCATCGAACGTGAAGCCCGTCTGGGGCGCCTCGAACCGCACCGGCCCCGGAAAGAGGGGCCGGTACACGTCGGCATGCGGCGGCGGCGCGAAGGGAAAGTCCACTGCCACGAGGGGCAGGCGTGAATCGACCACCCAGCTGGCGTAGCCGTGGAGGTTGCGCAGGCTCGTGAGCAGGCAGAACTCGCGCAACTCGCCGAGCGGGCGGTGCTCGGTGATCTCGATGCGGGCGAGGCCCGCCGACTCCTGGAGTGTGAAGACGATGTCGCGCGTGAGCAACCCGTGGTGCCGGCACCAGCGCTTGAGCGCCACCCCGAGGTTCGGTGCCGTCAGCGAGGCGCGGGCGAGCATTCCGTAGCTGCCCCAGGGCAGGGGGCGCGAGAACCACCCCAGCGCCTCGTCGTCGAGCTGCTGCATCGCCAGGCGTGAAAACGTCTCCATCTGCCAGGCGGTGATCCGCCCGCCCGGGTCGGCGAGATGCTCTGGCGTGATTTGTGCCTCCTGGAGAGCCGCCGTCGGGTCTTTGCGGTACCGCCGGTAGGCGACCAGCATGGCGTGAATGAAGGCCATGGGCGTGAGGGCACGGCCGCCGGCGGGGGAGGCGGCCTTGGCACTGCGGGGCGAGGGCGAGGGGCGGCGGCGAGGCATGAGGGGAGTGTCTCGCCAGGTGGCACGATTTGCAACCTTCTTGGCCGCCGAGGTGGGTTTTCACCGCCTAATCTCCGGCGGATTGCCCTGTCCACACCACAAGCACATCCGGGAGACAAGACATGAGCGCATCTGCCTCGAGCCCCGAGCCTGCAGTCGTGCCGCGCTACATCCGCTTCGTCCAGGAGATGCCGATGACGGTGACCGGCAAGGTGCAGAAGTTCATGATGCGCCAGCAGATGATCGACGAACTGCAGTTGCAGGAATCCAAGACCGCTTGAACCCCGACCGGAGACTGTCCATGCCGACGCTCGAATCCCGGCTCAACCCCCGCAGCGAGGAGTTTCGCCACAACGCCCAGGCGATGCGCGCGCTGGTGGACGACCTGCGCCAGCGCCTCGACCAGATCGCCCAGGGCGGCGGCGAGGCCGCACGCGCCAAGCACCTGGCCCGCGGCAAGCTGCTGCCCCGCGAGCGGGTCGAGATGCTGCTCGATGCGGGCACGCCCTTCCTGGAGATCGCGCCGCTGGCGGCCTTCGGGATGTACAACGACGAGGCGCCCTCGGCCGGCATGATCGCGGGCATCGGCCGCGTGTCGGGCGTCGAGTGCGTGATCGTCTGCAACGACGCCACCGTCAAGGGCGGCACCTACTACCCTGTCACCGTCAAGAAGCATCTGCGCGCGCAGGAAATCGCGCAGCAGAACCGGCTGCCGTGCATCTACCTGGTGGACTCGGGCGGCGCCAACCTGCCGAACCAGGACGAGGTCTTCCCCGACCGCGATCACTTCGGCCGCATCTTCTACAACCAGGCCAACATGAGCGCGCAGGGCATCCCGCAGATCGCGGTGGTGATGGGCTCGTGCACGGCCGGCGGGGCCTACGTGCCGGCGATGAGCGACGAGACGATCATCGTCAAGAACCAAGGCACTATCTTCCTGGGCGGCCCGCCGCTCGTGAAGGCTGCCACCGGTGAAGTGGTGAGCGCCGAGGACCTGGGCGGTGGCGACGTGCACACGCGGCTGTCGGGCGTGGCGGACCACCTCGCCGAGAACGACCTGCACGCGCTGGCGCTGGCGCGCGCCTCGGTGGCCAACCTCAACTGGCGCAAGGTTCACACGCTGCAGTGCGTGGCGCCGCGCCCGCCCAAGTACGCCCCCGAGGAGCTGCACGGCGTCATCCCGACCGACACGCGCAAGCCCTTCGACGTGCGCGAGGTCATCGCCCGCATCGTCGACGGCTCGGAGTTCGACGAGTTCAAGGCGCGCTACGGCACGACGCTGGTGACCGGCTTCGCGCACATCGAGGGCATGCCGGTGGGCATCGTCGCCAACAACGGCATCCTGTTCGCCGAGAGCGCCGACAAGGGCGCGCACTTCATCGAGCTGTGCTGCCAGCGCAAGATCCCGCTGGTGTTCTTGCAGAACATCACCGGCTTCATGGTCGGCCGCAAGTACGAGAACGCCGGCATCGCGCGTGCGGGCGCCAAGATGGTGACTGCGGTCGCCTGCGCGCAGGTGCCCAAGTTCACCGTGATCATCGGCGGCTCGTTCGGCGCCGGCAACTACGGCATGTGCGGCCGGGCGTACTCGCCGCGCTTTCTCTGGATGTGGCCCAACGCGCGCATCAGCGTGATGGGCGGCGAGCAGGCGGCCTCGGTGCTCGCCACCGTCAAGCGCGACGGCATCGAGGCCAAGGGCGGCACCTGGAGCGCGGAGGAGGAAGAAGCCTTCAAGGCGCCGATCCGCGCGCAGTACGAGCGCCAGGGGCATCCGTACTACGCCTCGGCGCGCCTGTGGGACGACGGCGTGATCGACCCGGCCGACACGCGCCATGTGCTCGCGCTCGGCCTGAGCGCCGCGCTCAACGCACCGATCCCCGAGACGCGCTTCGGCGTGTTCCGCATGTAAGGAGGTTCCGCCCATGGCTTCGACACTCGACGTGCGCCGCGACGGCCCCGTGGCCCGCGTCTGGCTCAACCGGCCCGACGTGCGCAATGCCTTCAACGACGAGACCATCGCCGAGCTGACCCGCACCTTCGCCGCGCTCGGCGAGGACGAGGGCGTGCGCGCCATCGTGCTGGGCGCCCACGGCAAGGCCTTCAGCGCCGGGGCCGACCTGAACTGGATGCGGGCGATGGCCGACTACACCTGGGAGCAGAACCGGGACGACGCGGCGCGGCTGGCGCAGATGCTGTGGACCCTCTACAGCTGCCCGGTGCCGGTGATCGGCCGCATCCAGGGCGATTGCTACGCCGGCGGGGTGGGCCTTGCGGCGGTGTGCGACGTGCTGGTCGCCGCCGAGGGCGTGCACTTCTGTCTGTCGGAGGCCAAGCTGGGTCTCTTGCCTGCGACGATCAGCCCGTACGTCATCCGCGCGATGGGCGAGCAGGCCGCTCGGCGCTACTTCGTCACCGCCGAGCGCTTCAGCGCAACCGAGGCGCAC
This sequence comes from Schlegelella aquatica, assembly GCF_026013905.1. NCBI lineage: Bacteria > Pseudomonadati > Pseudomonadota > Betaproteobacteria > Burkholderiales > Sphaerotilaceae > Caldimonas > Caldimonas aquatica. Next base: position 2,742,521 of record NZ_CP110257.1, on the reverse strand, counting down.
CGCCTGGGCTTCGTGCACGAGCTGTGCGCCCCGGAGGCGCTGGATGCCAAGGTGGAGGCCATTGTGCAGGCCATCGTCGCCAACGGCCCGCAGGCGGTCAAGGCCTGCAAACGGCTGGTGCAGGAGGTGGCGGGCCAGCCCCTCTCCGCCGAGCTGCGCGACGACACGGCCCGCCGCATCGCCGACATCCGGGCCAGCGACGAGGGCCGCGAGGGCGTGCGCTCCTTCCTCGACAAGCGGCCTGCCGCGTGGACCCAGCGGCAAGGGGTGTGAGAATGTTCGACAAGATCCTGATTGCCAACCGCGGCGACCAGCCGGCCCCGGCCGGCGCAGCGGCGAAGCCACAGCGCCTGGCACGCGCAGCGTGCGCAGGCGATCTCGCCGCGGGAGTCTGAAAATGTTCGACAAGATCCTGATTGCCAACCGCGGCGAGATCGCTTGCCGGGTGGCCGCCACCGCGCGGCGCCTGGGCGTCAAGACGGTCGCCGTCTACTCCGACGCCGATGCGCAGGCCAAGCACGTGCGCGCCTGCGACGAGGCGGTGCACATCGGCGGCTCCGCGCCGCGCGACAGCTACCTGCGATGGGAGCGCATCATCGAGGCGGCCCGTGCCACGGGCGCCCAGGCCATCCACCCCGGCTATGGGTTCCTCAGCGAGAACGAGGACTTCGCCGCGGCCTGTGCCGAAGCGGGGCTGGTGTTCATCGGCCCGCCCGCCTCGGCGATCGCGGCCATGGGCAGCAAGGCCGCGGCCAAGGCGCTGATGGAGCAGGCCGGCGTGCCGCTCGTGCCCGGCTATCACGGCGACCAGCAGGACGCCGACTTCCTGATGGGCGAGGCCGACCGCATCGGCTACCCGGTGCTCATCAAGGCGAGCGCCGGCGGCGGCGGCAAGGGCATGCGGCGAGTCGATCGCCCCGAGGACTTCATCGAGGCGCTGGCCTCGTGCAAGCGCGAGGCGCAGGCCAGCTTCGGCGACGACCACGTGCTCGTCGAGCGCTACGTCACCCGCCCGCGCCACATCGAGATCCAGGTCTTCGGCGACACGCAAGGCAACTATGTCTACCTCTTCGAGCGCGACTGCTCGGTGCAGCGCCGCCACCAGAAGGTGCTGGAGGAGGCGCCTGCCCCGGGCATGACCGAGGCGCGCCGGCGCGAGATGGGCGAGGCCGCGGTCGCCGCCGCGCGCGCGGTGGGCTATGTCGGGGCGGGCACGGTCGAGTTCATCGCCGAGCAGGATGGCCGGTTCTACTTCATGGAGATGAACACCCGCCTGCAGGTCGAGCACCCGGTGACCGAGGCCATCGTCGGCCACGATCTGGTCGAGTGGCAGCTGCGCGTGGCGGCCGGCGAACCGCTGCCGGCCCGGCAGGAGGACCTGCGCATCCGCGGCCACGCCATCGAGGCGCGGCTGTGCGCCGAGAACCCCGAGGCGCAGTTCCTGCCCGCCACCGGCCGGCTGGAGGTGTTCCGCACGCCGCCGGCCAGCGAGTTCAGCGTCGCCCCCGTGCGGCTGGACGCCGGCGTGCGCGAGGGCGACGAGATCTCGCCGTACTACGACTCGATGATCGCCAAGCTCATCGTGTGGGGCGACACGCGCGAGCAGGCGCTGGCCCGGCTCGATGCGGCGCTGGCGCACACGCACATCGTCGGGCTGCACACCAACGTGGCGTTCCTGCGGCGGGTGGTGGGCAGCCGCTCGTTCCGCGAGGCCGACCTCGACACCGCCCTCATCGAGCGCGAGCGCGAGGCGCTGTTCGGCGTCGAGGGCGTGCCGCTCGCCTGCGCCGTGGCGGGCGTGGCCGCCTGCGTGCTCGGCGAGGAGCGCCGGCTCGAGACGCCCGACCCCTGGTCGCGCCGCGACGGCTGGCGCTTGCACGGCATGGCGCGCCGCCGCATGGAGCTGGACGTGGCCGGGCAGCGGCATGTCGCCTTCCTCGACTACCTGCACGACGGCAGTCATGCGCTGGAACTGGGGGGCGAGCGCCTCGCACTGCGCAGCCGCGAGCTCGGCCAGGACCGCTACGACGTGCAGCTCGGCCAGGCGCGCTGGACGCTCGCGGTCTACCGGCGCGGCGAATCCTTCGCCGTGTTCGCGCCGCAGGGTGCGACGGCGGTGCAGTGGGTCGACGCCATCGCGCACGCCGGCGAAGGTGCTGGCGAGGGCGGCCGGCTCACGGCCCCGATGCCCGGCAAGCTCATCGCCTTGCACGTGCAGGCCGGGCAGGCCGTGAAGAAGGGCCAGGCGCTCGCGGTGATGGAGGCCATGAAGATGGAGCACAGCATCGCCGCGCCGATGGACGGCGTGGTCGAGGAGGTGCTGTACGCGGTGGGCGACCAGGTGGCCGAAGGGGCCGAGCTGCTGCGGCTCAAGACTGCTTGAGGCGCGGCGTCCGGCCGCCCGAAGCCGGGCCGCCACCCGCGCGGTCTGCCCCAAGGCGAAGATCCGAGGCGAGGCGGGGCGTCAGCGGGCGTCCTCGTCGCCTGGGGCTGCGGCTCGCGCCGCGCGGGGAGCCAGGTAGCGCAGCCAACGCTCCCACCAGCGCGCCCCGGGGGCCACGCCCGGCGTGCCCTGCAATGGGCCCGGCGGTGGCTCGGAGAGCCCGAAGCCCGACGTCTGGGCGGCCCAGGGGCTCGCATGGGGCGCGCGGAGTGCGGGGCCGGGGTCGGGCGTGGGCGTACTCGCGCCTCTGAAGGATTCGGCCAGCCCGCGCAGTTCGGCGTCGTCGCAGGCCAGACAGACGTTGATCACGTCGAGTGCGTAGTCTTCGCGTTTGAGCATGGCGCCGATGTCGATCCCTTCGCCCAGATGCCGCAGCAGCCCGAAGTGGATCTTCGTGGCCAGATGCAGGCGATGGTTGGCGTCCATGAAGCAAGTCCTTGTGGGAGATTGTCCCTTTGGCCCGCCGGGAGGCCCATCCCTCAAACAGGTGAAAGGCCGCGCCGGCGTGCAGAATCCGAAGTGGCCCACGCCACTGCGCATGGAGTAATGATGGTGTTGCCTACCCGTGTCACCCTGGTCGACGTCGGCCCCCGCGACGGGCTGCAAAACGAGAAGCAGCCGGTAGAGGCCGAGCACAAGATCGAGCTGGTCCACCGTCTGCAGGCCGCGGGCCTGCGCGAGATCGAGGTCACCAGCTTCGTGAGCCCCAAGTGGGTGCCCCAGATGGCCGACAACGCCGAGGTCATGGCGGGCCTGGCGCGCCGCCAGGGCGTGCGTTATTCGGTGCTCGTGCCCAACATGAAGGGGCTGGAGGCGGCGCTGCCCACCCGGCCCGACGAGGTCGTCGTGTTCGGGGCGGCCAGCGAGGCGTTCAGCCAGCGCAACATCAACTGCTCTATCGAGGAATCGATCGAGCGCTTCCGCCCGGTGGTCGCGCAGGCCCATGCCCACGGGCTCAAGGTGCGCGGGGCGATCTCCTGTGCGCTGGGCTGCCCCTACCAGGGGGAGGTGCCGCTGGACGAGGTCGAGCGCGTGGTGCGCCTCATGAAAGACATCGGCGTCGATCATGTGGGCGTGGCCGACACGATCGGCGTGGGCACGCCGCACAAGGTCCAGGCGGCGATGGAGCGGGCGCTCAAGCACTATCCGCTGCACGAGGTGAGCGGCCATTTCCACGACACCTACGGGCAGGCGCTCGCCAACATCTACGCCTGTCTGGAGATGGGCATCCACACCTTCGATGCGAGCGTCGCGGGCCTGGGCGGCTGCCCCTACGCGAAGGGGGCCACCGGCAACGTCGCGACGGAGGACGTCGTCTTCATGCTGCACGGCCTCGGCATCGAGACCGGCATCGACCTGGACGCGCTGGTCGACGCGGCCCGCTTTATCTCCGACGTGCTCGGACGCAAGCCGGTCTCGCGTGTGGCCAACGCCCTGCTGGCCAAGCGCACCCCGGCTGCGGCCGCAGGGAGGGCGGGCGAATGACGACCGTGCTCGACGAGCGTCCCGAGGGCTTTCGCCGGGTGGCGCACTTGCTGGCCTCGCTCGGCCACCCCCACGCGCCCGTGTACCTCGAGGTCGCGGCGCGCACCGCGCAGGAGGCCGCCGACGCCTTGCGCGTCACCGTCGGTCAAATCGCCAAGAGCGTGATCTTCCGCCGCAAGGAAGACGATCGCGCCGTGCTTGTGGTCACCTCCGGCGACAAGCGGGTCGACGAGAAGAAGGTGGCCGCCCTGGTGGGCCCCATCGGCCGGGCCGATGCCGAGTTCGTCAAGGAGCGCACGGGCTACAGCATCGGGGGCGTCTCGCCGGTGGGCCACGCGAGCCCGCCGGTCACGCTGATCGACCGTGAGCTGTTCCGCTTCGACGAGATCTGGGCCGCCGCTGGCCACCCGAACGGCGTATTCCGGCTTTCGCCGAAGGAACTGGTCGCGCTCACCGGCGGCGCCCCGGTGGCGGACGTCGTGCAGGGCTGAGATCGAGATGACCCGCCCACCCGCTGTCGCCGTCCGCAGCCCGTGCGTTGGCGTGTGCCGCATGGATCCCGCCACAGGGTGGTGCGAGGGGTGCCTGCGCACCATCGACGAGATCGCGTCGTGGTCCAGCCTGAGCGACGAGGACAAGCGCGCCGTGTGGATGCGGCTGCGTGAGCGGCGCCACGACCGAAGGGCGCAGGCCCGCAATCCTGCCAGCGGGAGCACGCGATGAAGCGCATCACCTTCTACTTCGACGTCGTCTCGCCCTACTGCTGGCTGGCGTTCGAACGTCTGCCGGTCGCACTCCAAGGGATCAGCCACGAAGTGGAGTACCAGCCGGTGCTGTTCGGCGCCATGCTCAAGCACCACGGCCAGCTCGGGCCTGCCGAGATCGCCCCGAAGCGCGCCTGGACGTACCGCCACGTCCTGTGGCTCGCCCGGCGCCACGGCCTCACGTTGCGGCTGCCCGCCGCCCATCCGTTCAATCCCTTGCCCTTGCTCAGGCTCGCACTCGCCTGCGGCGAGCCCGGCACGCTGCCCAATCGCCATGTGTGCGAAACGCTGTTCCGCCACGTCTGGACGACGGGAGACAACGCCGACGACCCGCAGCGCCTGGAAGCCCTCGCCCAGGCGCTCGCGCCGCGCCGCGCCCCGCAGGGCGAGGACGTGAAGACCGAGCTGCGCGCCGCGACGGAGGACGCCGTGCGGCGCGGCGTGTTCGGCGTTCCCACCTTTGCAGTGGACGACCGGCTCTTCTGGGGCTTCGACGCTCTCGACATGCTGCGCGCCTGCTTGCAGGGAGATCCCTGGTTCGACAGCGAGGACTGGCACGCCGCCGCACGCTGGCCTCGCGGCGCCTCGCGCCGCGAGGGCTGAGCTCCCCGACGTCCCCCGCCACGGCGGGGCACCCGGCAGCAGCTGCGTGCCGGGGGCCACCGATCGGCGCACAATGCTTTCCTTCAGCGCAGGCGCCGCCGGGGTGGCCTCGCTGCGCAAGGAGCAGATCATGAAGATCGCGGTGATGGGCGCGGGGGCCGTCGGCAGCTACTACGGGGCGATGCTCGCGCGTGGCGGGCAGGAGGTCGCCCTCATCGGGCGCCCCTCCCACGTCGAGGCGGTGCAGGCGGGGGGGCTCGTGCTGGAGGCGACGTTCGGGCGCTTTCGTGTGCCGATGCGCGCGAGCACGGACGCTTCGGCCGTGCGCGATGCGGACCTCGTGCTGTTCTGCGTGAAGTCCACCGACACCGAGGCGGCCGGGCGCGAGATGGCCCCTCACCTCGCCCCGCACACGCAGGTCTGGAGCCTGCAGAACGGTGTGGACAACGCCGAGCGGCTGGCCGCGGTGCTCGGCCGGCCGGTCAGTCCGGCGGTGGTGTATGTGGCCGTCGAGCTGGCCGGGCCGGGCCATGTGCGCCACCACGGCCGCGGCGAACTGGTCGTGCCCCCCGGGCCGCACAGCGAGCGTCTGGCGCCCGCCTTCACCGAGGCGGGTGTGCCTATCGCGTTCAGCGAGCACGTGCGCGGTGCGCTGTGGGCCAAGCTCATCCTCAACTGCGCCTACAACGCCCTGTCGGCGATCACGCGTCTGCCGTACGGCGTGCTGGTGCAAGGGCAGGGCGTCGAAGCGGTGATGCGCGACGTCGTGCGCGAGTGCCTCGAGGTGGCCCGGGCCGAAGGCGTCGAGGTGCCGGGCGACGTGTGGGAGGCCGTGCGTCGCATCGCCCAGACCATGCCGTCTCAGTACTCCTCCACCGCGCAGGACCTGATGCGCGGCAAACCCACCGAGATCGACCATCTCAACGGACACGTCGTGGCCCGCGGCGAGGCACTCGGCGTGCCGACGCCCGTGAACCGCGCGCTGTGGGCCTTGGTGCGGTTGATCGAGCGGCAGGTGCCGGCGCGCTGAACCCTGCGCGGGAGGTCGCCCGCGCACCGAAAAAGTCACGGCTTCGGCCCTCTGGACGGATATACAGTTGGCATCCGTTCCGCCCCGCCGACGCCGTTTGCCCGTGCCCTCTGTCCTCGCCCCGGATCTGGATCTCGCCGCGCCCGCGCAGGGGCCGTGGTCGAAGCTGAACGAGCAGCAGCTCGAGGCGGTGCAGCACGGCGTGGGCCAACCCTCGGCGCCGGCGCTGCTGGTGGTCGCCGGCGCCGGCAGCGGCAAGACCATGACCCTGGCCGCGCGCGTCGCGCGGCTGGTGCTCGCCGGGGCCGATCCCCAGCGCCTGCTGCTGCTCACATTCTCGCGCCGCGCCGCGCAGGAGATGGAGCGCCGCGCCGGGCAGCTGCTGCAACAGGCCCTGGGGCAGACGAGCACGCGACGCCCGCCGGAGTTGCCGTGGGCCGGCACCTTCCACGCGATCGGCGCGCGGCTGCTGCGTGAGTACGCCGCCCGCGTCGGGTTGTCCGAGCAGTTCACCGTGCTCGACCGGGGGGACGCCGAGGACCTGATGGGCTGGTTGCGGGAAGAACAAGGCCTGGGCCGGACCCACAAGCGCTTCCCGCTCAAAGGCACTTGCCTGGCCATCTACTCGCGTGCCGTCAACAGCGAGGAACGCCTGGTGGATGTGCTGCAGCTGCACTACCCCTGGTGCGCGGAGTGGGCGGCGGAACTGAAGGGGCTGTTCCGGGCGTACGTGAGCGCCAAGCAAGCCCAGCGGGTGCTGGACTACGACGACCTGCTGCTGTACTGGGCCCAGATGATGGAAGACGGCCGCCTTGCCCGGGAGTTGGGCGAGCGCTTCCAGCACGTGCTGGTGGATGAGTACCAGGACACGAACCGGCTCCAGGCTCGCATCCTGCGCGCGCTCAAGCCCGACGGCCGCGGCCTCACGGTGGTGGGCGACGACGCGCAGGCGATCTACGGCTTTCGCGCGGCCGAGGTGCGCAACATCCTCGACTTTCCTTCTCAGTTCGAGCCGCCGGCGCGCGTCGTGACGCTGGAGCGCAACTACCGCTCGACCCAGCCGATCCTCGATGCCTCGAACGCGGTGATCGAGCGGGCCGCCGAGCGCCACGCCAAGCGGCTGTGGACGGATCGGCGCGACGGCCCCCGACCGCAGCTCGTCACGGTCGAAGACGACATGGCGCAGGCGCGCTGGGTGGCCGACCAGGTGCTGGCGCACCGCGAAGGCGGGCTCGCCCTGCGTCGCCAGGCGGTGCTGTTCCGCTCCAGCCTGCACAGCGCGGCGCTCGAACTCGAGCTGATGCGGCGCAACATCCCATTCGTGAAGTACGGCGGCCTCAAGTTCCTCGAGGCCGCGCACGTCAAGGACGTGCTCTCGTTGCTGCGCTGGGTGGAGAACCCGCGCAGCCGGCTGGCCGGCTTTCGCGTCGCACAGCTCGTCCCGGGCATCGGCCCGGCGGCAGCGCGCCGGCTGCTGGATGCGATCCACGAGCAGGCCGATCCGCTTGCTGCGCTGGCCGCGTTCAAGCCGCCTTCGGCGGCGGCCGGCCAATGGCCCGAGCTGGTGCGCGCATTCACGCGCCTGCGTCGCGGCGAGGTCGCGTGGCCCGACGAGGTGGCGTATGCCGTGCAGTGGTACCGCCCGATGCTCGAGCGGCTGTACGAGGACGTCGCCGTGCGTCTGGCAGACCTCGACCAGCTGGCCCGCATCGCAGCGGGCTATTCCAGCCGCGAGCGGTTCCTCACCGAGTTGACGCTCGACCCGCCGGAAGCCACCAGCGACGAAGCCGGTGCCCCCGGCCGCGACGAGGACTACCTGATCCTGTCGACCATCCATTCCGCCAAGGGCCAGGAATGGCAGGCTGTCTACCTCCTCAACGCGGTGGACGGATGCATCCCCTCCGATCTGAGCACCGGCGAGATCGCGCAGATCGAGGAAGAGCGGCGCCTGCTGTACGTGGCGCTCACACGCGCGCAGCGCCACCTGCATGTGATGGTGCCGCAGCGCTTCTACGTGCATCAGCAGTCCCGGCTCGGCGGGCGCCACGTCTACGCCTCGCTCACCCGCTTCATCCCCGAGCCGGTCTCGCGCCTGTTCGAAGCCGTCGGGCCGCTTACGCCGGACGGCCAAGCGCGCCCGCAACCGACCGGGGGCGACGCGACACTCGACGTGCTCGCGCGGGTGAGGGCGCAGTGGGACTGAGGCGCGGGGGCCCAGTCGTGCCGCAAGCACGGCACCCGTTCGGCCACGCACCGCGCCTGGACGAGCAAGTACGCCGGCGCCACGGTCGCCGCCACGGTCGCCGACCTGGCCCGCGAGCGCGGAGCTGAGCACGAACGGCAGCAGCCCCGAGCTCAGGCCGTCGAGGCTGCCGATCGCGAGGGGTCCACGCGGTTCAGCCCGGCCGCTTCATCTGACAGGAGGTGGGCGTGCTGGACACGTAGGCGTCGTAGACCTTGACCGGCTGGAAGTTCAGGCCCGTGTTCTCGACGCTGTAGTTGAGCTTCGCGTCGGCCTTCTGCCACACGGAGATCCACAGCGGCTGCTGCAGCTGGTGGTCGGCACGTCGCATCTCCACCTCGCCGCTGTAGCTCTTGAACTTCAGCCCCTCCATCGCCGCGGCCACCTTGCCGGGGTCGACGGACTTGGCCTTGGCGATCGCCTGCGCCAGCAGCGCGTAGGCATGGAACACCGGGCCGTGGCTCCAGTCGTCGTTGAAGCGGGACTTGAACTCGTCGCCGTACTTGCGCACGTCGCCGCCCATCGCGGAATGCCGCGTGGACACCTCGAACACCTTGCCCGCGCCGGCGGCGCCGATCGCGGTGGGGCCGCCGGTGAGGCTGGCGTAGTAGGTGTAGAAGTTGACGTTCAGCCCCGTCTCGTTGGCCGATTTCACCAGCAGCGCAAGGTCCGAGCCCCAGTTGCCGGTGATCACCGTGTCGGCGCCGGAGGCCTTGATCTTGGCCACGTAGGGCGCGAAGTCGCGCACCTGCGCCAGCGGGTGCACGTCGTCGCCGACGATCTGCACGTCCGGGCGCTTACGCGCCAGCGTGTCCTTGGCGTAGCGCGAGACTTGGTGGCCGTGGGTGTAGTTCTGGTTGATCAGGTAGACCTTGGAGACGGCCTTCTGCTCCTTCAGGAAGGTGGAGAGCGCCTCCATCTTCATCGACGTGTCGGCATCCACCCGGAAGTGCCAGTAGTTGCACTTGCTGTTGGTCAGGTCCGGGTCCACGGCCGCGTAGTTGATGTACAGCACCTCCTTGCCCGGGTTGCGCTCGTTGAACTTGGCCACCGCGTCCGACAGCGCCAGCGCCGCGCTCGAGCCGGCACCCTGCACCACGTAGCGGATGCCCTGATCGGTGGCCGACTTCAGCGCGTTCAGGGTTTCCGACGGGCTGAGCTTGTTGTCGAAGGTGACCAGCTCGAACTTCACGCCCGACGGGTTGAGCTTGGGGTCGTTGTTGAACTTCTCGGCGAAGAACTGGAACGTCTTCAGCATGTTCTGGCCCACCGGGGCCATCAGGCCGGACAGCGGGTCGATCCAGGCGATCTTCACCGTCTCCCCCTTGGCCTGGGCGAAGGCCGCGCCGCTGAAGGCGAGCAGCACGGCGAGCGGGACGGCGTGGCGGTCGAACGTCATGGGGGATCCTTCAGTGAGCGGGGTGGGAATGGAGAAGGTGGTCTTTGAACTGCTCGCGCAGCTTCAGCTTCTGGACCTTTCCGGTGGCCGCGTGCGGCAGCGCCTCGACGAACACCACATCGTCGGGGACCTGCCACTTCGCGACGCGCCCTTCGAAGAACGCGAGCAGCTCCTCGCGCGTGAGGGCCGCGTCGGGCTTGCGCACCGCGATCAGCAGCGGGCGCTCGCCCCATTTCTCGTGACGCGCGGCGATCACGGCGGCCTCCTGCACCGCGGGGTGCGCCATCGCCACGTTCTCCAGGTCGATGGAGCCGATCCACTCGCCGCCGGACTTGATGAGGTCCTTGATGCGGTCGGTGATCTGCATGAACCCGTCGGCGTCGATGGTGGCGATGTCGCCGGTGGGGAACCAGGCGCCGCGGCCGGGCAGCTCCATCAGCGCGCTGCGCTCGTGCCGGTAGTAGCGCTCGATGATCCAGGGCCCGCGCACCACCAGGGCGCCGGCGCTGGCGCCGTCCCAGGGCAGCGGGCGGCCGTCGTCGTCCACCACTTCCATCTCCACGCCGAACAGCGCCCTGCCCTGCTTGTGCAGCAGGCGGTGGCGCTCGGCGGCCGGCAGGTGAAGATGCTTGGCCTTCAGCCGCGAGACGGTGCCGATCGGCGACATCTCGGTCATGCCCCAGCCGTGCAGCACCTCGACGCCGTACGACTCGAACGCCTCCATCATCGACGGCGGGCAGGCGGAGCCCCCGATCATCGCGCGCTGCAGGCTGGAGAACCGCAGCCCGTGGCGCCGCACATGCTCCAGCACCCCCAGCCACACCGTGGGCACGCCGGCGGTGAACGTGACCTGCTCGCGCTCGAACAGCTCGTACAGCGAGGCGCCGTCCAGCTGCCCGCCGGGCAGGACCAGCTTGGCGCCCACCATCGCGGCCGAGTACGGCAGGCCCCAGGCGTTGACGTGGAACATCGGCACGACCGGCAGCACCGAATCGCGCGACGACAGGCCCAGCGCGTCGGGGCAGGCCGAGGCCATCGCGTGCAGCACCGTGGCACGGTGGCTGTAGGCCACGCCCTTGGGGTCGCCGGTGGTGCCCGAGGTGTAGCAGATCCCGCAGGCAGCGTCCTCGTCGAGCTCGGGCCATTCGTACCCGCCGTCTTCGGCCTGCACCAGCGTCTCGTAGCACAGCAGCCCCGGCACGGTGGACGCCTCGGGCATGTCGGCCGCATCGGCCAGCAGCACGAAATGGCGCACGCAGCCCAGTTGCGGCCACAGCGATTCCACCAGCGGCAGAAAGCTGCGGTCGAAGCACAGCACCGCGTCCTGCGCATGGTGGACGATCCAGGCGATCTGCTCCGGATGCAGCCGCGGGTTGATCGTGTGGCACACGCGGCCCGAGCCGGCGCTGCCGTAGTAGATCTCCACGTGCCGGTAGCCGTTCCAGGCCAGCGTGCCCACGCGCTCGCCCGCGGCCACGCCCAGCCGCTCCAGCGCCTGCGCGAGGCGGCGCGCGCGCAGCTCCAGCGCGGCCCAGGTGGTGCGGTGCAGGTCGCCCTCGGCGCGGCGCGACACGATCTCGGTGTCGGCCGCGTGGCGCGCGGCGTGGCGGATCAGCGAGGACACCAGCAGCGGTGTCCCCATCATGCTGCCCATCAGCGTGTTCATCCCGCGCCTTTCCTCACTGCACGCTGATCTGCGCCTGCGTGAGCGAGGCATCGAAGACCAGCGTCGCGGGCCATGCCGGCCAGGTGACGCCGAGACTGGCATTGTTGGGGTCGCCGTTGCGCATGAAGGCGGCGATGCTCTGCATCATCGCGCCGGACAGCGCCAGCCGGCCCGGCTGGTTGGCGCTGCTGTTGACCGCGTTGGCGAACAGCGAGGGCCCGAAGTTGCCGAACACGAACGGCAGGTCGAACGCATGCGCGGCACCGTAGATGTCGTTCCACGGCGCGGGCTCCTGCGCCCAGCTGAACTTGTAGTACCAGACGTTGGACTGCTGCGTCTTCAGCGTGTTCAGCGCGTTGTCGCGGCTGGGGCCCATGAACACCGAAGCCAGCAGGGCCGTCTTGGCGTTCCAGCCGGTGCCGGGTGCCGTGACCGGCAGGTACGCCGGGTGGATCACCTGGTCGATCGTGACCGCGGCCGCCTGCGCAGGATCGAACATCTTCGCGAACCGTTCGGCGTCGCTCATGATGAAGCCCGGCGGGCCGCCCAGCAGCGTGAGGAAGGGCGCGAACAGCTTGCCTTCGTCGGCGGTGTTGCCGGCCAGCACCGGCACCTTGTTGTAGCGGCCGGCGGCGATCTCGTCGATCGGGTTCAGCGGCAGCACCGTGCCGTCGGGGATGGGGCCGCTTCCCGTCAGCCCCTTGGTCAGCAGCGTGGTCAGGATCGTGCCCGCCGGCTTGGCACGCAGGTAGTCGGCGATCTGCTGGTTGCTCTGCGTGGCCACGTAGGCCTGCGCGCCGGGCACATCGGCGGCCAGGCCGTCGGCGATCAGCAGCTGGTACAGCAGGTTGTCGGCCTGCGCCGCGTAGGTGGTCGCCGGGTTCAGCGTGGGGATGGTGCCGGCCGGCAGGTTGCTGGCCAGCGAGAGGCCGCCGGACAACGGGATCGCCTTGTGGAACAGGCCCGCCGCCTTCGGCGAGGCCAGCAGCGCCCAGGTGTTGATCGCGCCGGCCGACTGGCCCATCAGCGTGACGTTGCCGGGGTTGCCGCCGAAGTTCGCGATGTTCTGCTGCACGAACTTCAGCGCCTGCATGATGTCCAGCAGCGCGAAGTTGCCCGAGGCCTCCTCGGGGCTGGCGGCCAGCGCGTTGATCTGTGCGGCGTTGAAGAAGCCGAAGGGCCCCACGCGGTAGTTGGCCGTCACCACCACCGCGTTGGCGGTCTTGGCGAGGTTCGCGCCGTTGTAGACCGGATCGGCGGTGTAGCCGGAGATGTTGCTGCCGCCGTACACGAAGAACAGCACCGGCAGGTTGTTGTCGCGGTTGGCCGGGCGCCAGATGTTCAGGGTGAGGCAGTCCTCGCTGCCCACCGGGGTGTTCAGCGTGGTGCCGATGGTGGCGTCGTAGGTGTTGTTGCTGCCCGGGCCGTAGATGCGGCCGTTCTGGATGCAGGCGTTGCCGAAGGCCTTGGCGTCGCGCTTGCCGCTCCAGGCGTCGGGCTCGGCCGGTGCCCGCCAGCGCAGCGCGCCCACCGGGGGCTTCGCGAAGGGAATGCCCAGCCATGCGTAGGTGCCCGACTGCTCCACGCCCGCCACGGTGCCCAGCCGAGTGCTGCGCTCGGTGGGCGGCGGACCGTCGCTGCCGCCGCAGGCGGTGAGCAGCGTTGCCGCCAGGATGCACAAGCCGCCGGCGGCATGTCGAAGCTGTCTCATGGGGGTCTCCTCGTTCATGCTGGATCTGGGATGCCGGCCTGCAGACTACGGAGGCGGCCTGCACCGGACCATCGGAAATTTCCGAAAGCGCCTCGGGGTAAAGCCGCCTCTCGCCGGGGCCTCAGTGAAGACCCGAGAGCGACGCACGGCGCCCTCCTCACGACCGGTGCGCCCACCGTTCGATACATCCTGTTTCGCAGCCATCGGAAACTTCCGAGAACCGCTCCGGGGAAGCCCTGCGCCATCTGACGCCGGGCTTGCCTACCATGGACCGGTGCCCGACATGACCACCGACTTCGACCGCGCCACGCTCTCCGACGTGCCCTTCCACGCGATCGTGGAGCAGTCGGTGGCGGGCATCTACGTGCTGCAGGACGAGTGCTGCGTCTATACCAACCACACCTTCGCGGCCATCATGGGCTACACGCCCGAGGAAATGATCGGTGGCCACCTGACGAAGTTCATTGCACCGCACTTCCTGCCCGAGGTGCTGCGGCTGTACTACAAGCGGCTCAACGCCGACCCGCCCAGCATCCACTTCATCACCCACTTGCTGCACCGCGACGGGCGCGAGCTGCTGGTGGAAGTGCACGGCTCGCGCATCCTCTACCGCGGCCGGCCGGCGGTGATCGGCGTGGGCATCGACGCGACCGAGCGGCTGCGCAACGAGGAGGAGTTGCGCCGTTCGCGCGAGCAGTTGCAGCAGCTCTCGGCCTACACCCACCGCAAGCTGGAGGAGCAGCGCCTGAGCTTCGCGCGCGACGTGCATGACGTGCTCGGCGGCATGCTCACCTCCCTCAAGATGGACGCCACGCGCGTGCTGCGCCGCGCCGACAGCGCCGAGCTGCAGGAGCTCACGCGCGGGCTGATCGCGCTGACGCAGAAGACGATCGACACCGTGCGCGAGATGTCGGAGGCGCTGCGGCCCAGCGAACTGGAGCACCTGGACCTCGCGGCGGCCATCGCGCGAGAACTGGGCGAGTTCAGCGCGCGCTCGGGCGTGCCGCATACGCTGGACGCGCGAGCGCCCACGCCGGTGCGCCTGTCGCCCAAGCGTGCGATCGCGCTGTACCGCATCTTCCAGGAGGCGCTGACCAACGTGGCGCGCCATGCGCAGGCGGCGCGCGTGCGTGCGGCCCTCACGACCGAAGGCGACATGCTCATGCTGAGCCTCGAAGACGACGGCCTCGGCTTCGACCCCGCCGCGCAGGGCCGCAACGCACTCGGCCTGCTCAGCATGAGCGAACGCGCGCGCGAGATCGGCGCCGAGTTCAGCCTCGACTCGGCGCCCGGCGCCGGCACGCGGCTGCGCCTGCGTGCCCCGCTGCTGTAGGGAGCGCCGCCATGATCGACCTGCTGCTGGCCGACGACCACACCATCTTCCGCTCCGGCATCCGGCGCCTGCTGCTCGACGAGCCCGACATGCGCGTGGCCGGCGAGGCGCGCAACGGCAGCGAGGCGCTGGAGATGGTCAAGGAGCACCGCTATCACCTCGTGCTGCTGGACATCAACATGGACGGGCGCAGCGGCCTGGAGGTGCTGGAGTCGATCCGCGGCGCGGCCCCCACGCTGCCGGTGCTGATGCTGTCGATGTATCCGGAGGCGCAGTACGCGCTGGTCGCGGTGAAGGCCGGGGCGAACGGCTACCTGCCCAAAGACGCCGAACCCGCCGAGCTCGTGACCGCGATCCGCCGCGTGGCCGCCGGCGGCCAGTACCTGAGCGCGCGCGCCGCGCCGCTCGTGCAGGCGCAGCTGCACGGCGCCGACGAGCGCCCGCCGCACCAGCGCCTGTCCACGCGCGAGCACCAGATCATGCTGATGCTGCTCAAAGGCCTGTCGCTCACGCAGATCGGCGAGGAGATGATGATCAGCGTGAAGACCGTGAGCACGCACCGCACCCACATCCTCGAAAAGCTGGGCGTGGCCAGCACCGCGGAGCTGGTGCTGTATGCGGTGCGGCAGGGGCTGATCCATTGAGGGTTGGTCGCGGACGGGTGACCCCGCCGCCGCAGGACATCGAGGAGGAGGGGCGGCCACCGGCCGGCGCCGGGGGACACTCCGGCGACTGCGTGCCCCGCCGCCCAGGGCCCGCTCGATCTTCTTGGTAGGCCGTGCAGGGCTCGAACCTGCGACCAAAGGATTATGAGTCCTCTGCTCTAACCGACTGAGCTAACGGCCCCAGGGCGCACCCAAGACCGGTGCGCGCGAAAGCGTGGGATTGTAGAGCGGCACCCGGCGCGCGACCTACTTTTGACTCAGGGCATTGGAGACCAGCCGGGCGGTGATGTCCACGATCTGGATCATGCGGTCGTACGCCATGCGCGTGGGGCCGATCACGCCCAGCGTGCCCACCACCTGGCCGTCCACCTCGTAAGGTGCCGAGACGACCGACAGCTCCTCGTACGGCACCACCTGGCTCTCGCCGCCGATGTAAATGCGCACCCCTTCGGCACGGCTGGACACGTCGAGCAGCCGCATCAGCTGGGTCTTCTGCTCGAACAGGTCGAACAGCTTGCGCAGCGAGCCGAGGTCGCTGGAGAAGTCTTGCACCTGCAGCAGGTTGCGCTCGCCGGAGATCACCACGTCGTCGGTGCTTTCGGCGATCGCCTCGGAGCCGGCCTGCACGGCGGCCTGCATCAGTGCGGCGATCTCGCCGCGCAGCGCGTCGATCTCACCCTTGAGGCGCTCGCGCACCTCCTCGATCGTCAGCCCGGCATAGTGGCCGTTCAGGTAGTTGGTGGCCTCCACCAGCTCCGACTGCGAGTAGTCGTGTTGGGTGAAGATCACGCGGTTCTGCACGTCTCCGTCCGGGGCAACCAGGATGACCAACACCCGCCGGTCCGACAGACGCAGGAACTCGATGTGACGGAACACCGACGGCTTGCGCGGGGCGGTGACCACGCCGACGAACTGCGACAAATTCGACAGCAGCTGCGCGGCGTTGGCAATGACCTTCTTGGGCTGGTCGGGCTGCAGCTGACCGGCCACTTCGGGCGGGGCCTCGACCTCCAGCGGCCGCACGGTGAGCATGGTGTCCACGAACAGCCGGTAGCCGCGTGCGGTGGGCACCCGTCCGGCCGAGGTGTGAGGGCTGGCGATGAGGCCCAGCTCCTCCAGATCGGCCATCACGTTGCGGATGGTCGCCGGGGAGAGGTCCAGCCCCGACGCTTTGGACAGGGTGCGTGAGCCCACCGGCTGGCCTTCGGCGATGTAGCGCTCCACGAGGGCCTTGAGCAGGGTTTTCGCACGATCGTCCAGCATGCAAGTGATTGTAGGGCGGGGACTTTTTCCCGGGTAGCGTGTCGGGGCCGGCACTCCCCGCCAAGCGGCAGCGCTTCACGTTCCGGCGCAGGCGCTGTGGTGTAATCCTTCCATGCTTCCGCGCTTTCGTCATGTGGCCCTGATTGGCAAGTACCAGGCTCAAGGCATCGAGCCGGTGCTCAATGACATCGCGCAGCTGCTGCTGCGGCTGGGCGCCGAGGTGGCGCTGGAGCACGACACGGCGCTCAACACCTCACTGGCTGAGTACCCGATGCTCACCGTGGCCGAGATCGGTCTGCGCTGTGACCTGGCCATCGTCGTGGGCGGCGACGGCACCATGCTGCACATCGCGCGCGAGCTTGCCCGCTACGGCGTGCCGCTCATCGGCATCAACCAGGGGCGGCTCGGGTTCATCACCGACATTCCGGTGCAGGACGTGCGCGAGACGCTGCGCGAGATGTTCGCCGGCCACTACGAGGAAGAGCACCGCACGATGCTCGAGGGCCAGGTGCTGCGCGACGGCCATCCAATCTTCGACGGCTTCGCGATGAACGACGTCGTCGTCAGCCGCGGCGCGACGGCTGGCATGGTCGAGTTGCGGGTGGACGTGGACGAGCAGTTCATGGCCAACATCCGCGCCGACGGCCTCATCGTCGCCTCGCCCACCGGCTCCACGGCCTACGCGCTCTCGGCCAACGGTCCGATCCTGCATCCCGCGATCAAGGGCTGGGTGCTGGTGCCGATCGCCCCGCACACGCTGTCCAACCGCCCCATCGTCCTGCCCGACTCGAGCCAGATCACGATCGAGATCGTCGCCGGCCGCGACGCGAGCGCCAACTTCGATATGCAACGCCTGGCCAGCCTCCTGCACGGCGATCGCATCTGCGTGCGCCGTTCGGCGCACCAAGTGCGTTTCCTCCATCCGCGCGGCTGGAGCTACTACGCCACGCTGCGCAAGAAGCTGCACTGGAACGAGGGAGTGGGGGTCTGATGCTCAGACGCATCGCATTGCGCGATTTCGTCATCGTCAGCGAGCTCGAGATCGAGCTCGATTCCGGCTTTTCCGTCCTGACCGGCGAGACCGGCGCGGGCAAGTCCATCCTCATCGACGCGCTGCAACTTGCTCTGGGCAGCCGCGGCGACGCCGGCGTGGTGCGCGAGGGCGCCTCGCGCGCCGAGATCACGGCGGCCTTCGACCTGCCGCCCGCGCTCGTGCCCTGGCTGGAGGAGGCCGGCTTCGAGCCGGGCGACGAGTTGCTGTTGCGGCGTACGATCGACGCGCAGGGCAAGAGCCGCGCGTGGATCAACGGCAGCGCCGCGACGGTGGCGCAGCTCAAGGCCGCGGGCGAGCGTCTGGTGGACATCCACGGCCAGCACGCTTGGCAAAGCCTCACGCGCGCCGAATCCGTGCGGGCGCTCTTCGACGCCTACGCGGGCGTGCCGCTGGCGCCGCTCCAGGCCGCCTGGCAGGTCTGGCGCGAGGCGCAGGCGCGACTGGACGATGCCCGCGCCCGGCAGGCCGACCTGGATCGCGAGCGCGAGCGCCTGGCCTGGCAGATCGGCGAGCTCGAGAAGCTCTCGCCGGGCGAGCACGAGTGGGACGAACTCAACGCCGAGCACCGCCGGCTCAGCCATGCGCAGTCGCTGCTCGATGCGGTGCAGGGGGCCTTGGATGCGCTGTCCGAAGCCGAGGGCAGCGCCGACGAGCTGACGGCCCGCGCGGTCGATGCGCTGCAGTCCGTGGCCGAGTACGACGACAGCCTCGCGGCCGTGATCGAGGTGCTGCAAAGCGCGCAGGCCCAACTGCAAGACGCCTCGCACAGCCTGCACGGCTACCTGCGCCATGCCGACCTCGACCCGGCCCGCCTGCAGGAGCTCGACGAACGTCTCGGGGCCTGGGTGAGCCTGGCGCGCCGCTACCGCCGCCCGCCCGAGGAGCTGCCCGCCGTGCTGGCGGGCTGGCGCCAGGAACTCCACGAGCTGGAGGCAGCGGCCGACCTGGAGGCCCTGGAGGCCGCCGCGGCGACGGCGCGGCGCGAGTTCGAGCGGGTGGCCCGTGAGGCTGGACGCGCACGGCAGCAGGCGGCACCGCGCCTGGCCGCCGCGGTCACGCAGGCGATGCAGTCGCTCGGCATGGCGGGCGGGCGCTTCGAGGTCGCGGTCGTTCCGCTGCCCGCGCCGCAGTCGTGGGGGTTGGAATCGATCGAGTTCCTCGTCGCGGGTCACGAGGGGTCCACGCCCCGGCCGCTCGGCAAGGTGGCCTCGGGCGGCGAGCTCTCCCGCATCGCGCTGGCCATCGCCGTGACGACCAGCCAGCTCGGCGAGGCCGGCACGCTCATCTTCGACGAGATCGACGTGGGTATCGGCGGCGCCGTGGCCGAGACGGTGGGGCGCCTGATGAAGCAACTCGGCCGCGACCGCCAGGTGCTCGCCGTCACGCACCTGCCGCAGGTGGCCGCGTGCGCCGACCATCACTTCGTCGTCAGCAAGACCAGCCGCGCGGGCGTGACGACGAGCGCTGTGCAGACGGTCGCTGGCGAGCAGCGCGTCGCCGAGATCGCACGGATGCTGGGCGGCCAGCAACTGTCGGGTACGAGCTTCGCCCACGCGCAGGAGATGCTGTCGAGCGCCGCGGCTGCAGCCGCCCTCGCCCCGTCCCCGGGCAGCCCGAGCAAGACGCGCAGGCGCTCATGAATCCGACCCTGTCCGCCACTGCACCCGCGAGCGATCCCTTGCGTGAGCTGGTACTCATCACCGGCATCTCGGGCTCGGGCAAGTCGGTGGCGTTGCACGCGCTCGAGGATGCCGGCTACTTCTGCGTCGACAACCTGCCTCCCGAGCTGATCGAGACGTTCGTCTCGCTGGAACACTCGCGGTTCACGCCGCGCATCGCGATCGCCGTCGACGTGCGCAGCGCGCGCTCCTTGCCGCACCTGCTGCCCGTCATGGGCAAGCTGCGGGAGTCGGGCATCGCGATGAAGACCATCTTCCTCGACGCCTCGACCGACGCGCTCGTGCGTCGATTCTCCGAGACGCGCCGGCGCCACCCGCTCTCCCCGCCGGGCGACAGCGACGCCCACCATGCGCTGATGGAGGCGATCAACTTGGAGCGCGAACTGCTGTCGGACTTGCGCCAGGCCTCCAGCGTCGTGGACACGAGCGAGCTGCGTCCCGCCCAGCTGCGCAGCTGGATTCGCAGCTTCGTTCAGGCCCCGCCGGCCAAGCTGACGCTCGTGTTCGAATCCTTCGCCTTCAAGCACGGCGTGCCGCTGGATGCGGATTTCGTCTTCGACGTGCGCGTGCTGCCCAACCCCTACTACATCCGCGAGCTGCGCCCGCAGACGGGACGCGACCCCGACGTGATCGCCTACCTCGAATCGCAGCCGGAAGTGGGCGAGATGGTCGCGCAGATCGAAACCTTCCTGCGCCGCTGGCTGCCGGCCTTCGAGCAGGACCAGCGCAGTTACCTCACGGTCGCCATCGGCTGCACCGGGGGGCAGCACCGCTCGGTGTACTGCGTCGAACAACTGGCCCAGCGCCTGCGCGACCGGGGCGCGACCCTGGTGCGGCACCGCGAGCTGGACGCACGAGACTCCCCATGACCGCAGTACCCGAATCCACGCGTCTTGCGCTCTTTCCGCTGCAATCGGTTCTGTTTCCGGACGGACTGCTCGGACTGAAAGTCTTCGAGGCCCGCTATCTCGATCTCATCAGCACCTGCGTGCGCGACCGCGTGCCCTTCGGCGTCGTCGCGTTGCGACAAGGCCAGGAGGTGCGCCGCCCCGGCGAGCGCGTCGAGTTCGAGGCGGTGGGCTGCAGTGCCGAGGTGATCGAGATCGACGGCGCGCAGCCCGGCATCCTGCATGCGCGCTGCCGAGGCGTGCAGCGGTTCAATGTGCGCTCCAGCGAACAGCAGCCAGGCGGTCTGTGGGTGGCCGAGGTCGAGTGGATCGAGCCGGACGAGGCCGCCCTACCGGCCGAGGAGCACCTCGCCTGCGCGCAGGCGCTGGCGGCGCTCATCCGCACCATGCGCACCAAGGGGCCGGTGCCTTTCCTCGAACCCTACCGCTTCGAGGACGCCGGCTGGATCGCCAACCGCTGGTGCGAGGTGCTGCCGATCCCGCTGGCCGCACGCCAGAAGCTGATGGAACTGCCCGACCCGCAGGTGCGCCTGAAGCTGGTGGACCAGTTCCTCAAGCAAAAGGGGATCGTGCAGGCCCCGTGAGACGGGCCTCCAGCCGCGCGGTGGCCCGCCGTCCGGCGAGCGGCGTGCGCCGCAGCACCGGTGCCGGTTTCACCCCTGAAGCAGCCGCCGCAGCGGCGCCGGCAGGCCGACCTCGCTGAGCCGGGCGTAGGGGATCCACCGCGCATGCGGCCAGGCGGGGCGCTCGAGCGGCCGGACCTTCACCGGGTGCAGCACCCAGTCGAAGTGGGTCAGCGCGTGCTCCACGCGCGGCTGCGGCTGGGCCTCGACCTGCCAGCCGTCGAGGGCGGCGTGCAGGCCCTCGGCGCTGTCGAACTCCGGCAGGCTCAAGAGCCCCGCCCAGACGCCGCGAGCCGGGCGCGGCACGAGGCAGACCTCGCGCTCGTGCTCGATCCAGAGCCACCAGCTCTCGCGTCGACCGCGGGCGATGCGGCGCGTCTTGACGGGAAAACGCTCCGGCTGCCCGAGCGCGCGTGCGCGGCACAGCGACGCCACCGGGCAGAGCAGGCAGGTGGGCGAGCGCACGCTGCACAGCCCCGCGCCCAGGTCCATCAGACCCTGGGTGTAGGCATCGATGCCTTCGTCCGGCAGGAGGGCCTCGGCGTGCGCCCACAGCTCGCGCTCGGCGCGCGCCTGCGACAGGTCGCCTTCGAAGGCCAGCACACGGCCCAGCACCCGCTTGACGTTGCCGTCCAGGATGGCCGCCTTCTCGCCGAAGCAGAAGGCCGCGACCGCGGCAGCGGTGGAGCGGCCGATGCCGGGCAGCTCGGCCAAGCCCGCGGCGGTGGGCGGAAACCGGCCGCCGTGACGGTCGCGCACCTCCTGGGCGCAGCGATGCAGGTTGCGGGCGCGACTGTAGTACCCCAGGCCGCTCCACAGGGCCAACACCTCGTCCAGCGAGGCGTCGGCCAGCGCCACCACGTCCGGGAAGCGGGCCAGGAAGCGCTCGTAGTAGGCGAGCACGGTGGAGACCTGCGTCTGCTGCAGCATGATCTCCGACAGCCACACGCGGTAGGGGTCGCGCGTCTGCTGCCAAGGCAGCCGATGGCGGCCGTGCTCGCGCTGCCACGCGACGAGGCGCGCTGCGAACTCGCGACGCAGCATGTCCAGGTCGCTGCCCGCCGAGAGCGCGGCCGGGCCCGGGCGGCTCACCTCAGACACCGTCGGCTTGGGCCTCGAGCGGCAGCTCGATCGTCACGCTGGAGACCTGCACGTTCGGCAACGGCCCTGCGGCGGCGGCCTGCAAGGCCTGGACGCGGGCGGCCAGCTGGGCCTGCAGTTGCTTCAGGCGCGCTTCTTGCGATTCCACTTCGTAGATGCGCGCCTCCAGTTCCTGGCTCGCGCCTTGGGCACGCTCGAGCGACTCGCGCCGGCGCTTGAAGTTGCGGCGGCGGTCGCGCAACTGGGAGTCGATCTGGGCCGAGGCGGTCTTGTTCCACAGCTCGAGCTCGCCGCAGGCGCCCTCGAACACCACCCGCAGCTTGGACACCAGCATGCGCCGGAACTGCTCCAGGAAGCGCGCATTGGACAGCCGCACCGCGTACGACAGGCCCAGGTACTGCATGTAATTGCGCTCGATGAGGTCCAGGTCGCGGACGAAGCGCGTCAGGTCGGGCGCCTTCGGTGTGGCCAGGCCGAATCCGTACTCGGCGTTGAGCTTGGCGAACGACGCAGCCAGCATCTCCTGGATCTCGCCGCCCTTGCGCTGGGCGTCCTCGAGCCGCTCGCGCAGCGCCGCGCACATCTCGGAGAACGCCTTCTTGGCACCCAGGTTCAGCACCGCGTGGCGCAGCTTGTCCTGCAAGACCTCGGTGTGCTCGCGCAGCACGTCGTTGCCGATGGACACCAGCGCTTCTTTCAGCATGCGCGTGTGCACCGCGCGCATTGCCTGCACGTGGCCGATGCACTCCTCGAATTCGGCGCTCTCGGCCTCGGCCCGCTTCAAGAGCGCAGCGAGCATGCCGCTGTTCTTGCCTCGCAGGCTGCGCAGCTCGACGAGCTGCTCGGCCACCTGGCGCCGGCGGTCCGCGAGGCGCCGCCCCACATGGGCTTCGAGCTGCGCGAGGCCGTCGGTCACCACCTGCTCGATCACCTCGCGCCGCTGGGGCAGCAGTTGCTGCCCGAGAGCGTCCTCCAAGTCGAGGATACGACTGGCCCGCAGGTCGTCGGCATCGCCCGTCACGCGGCCCGCGAGCGCGAGTTTCGCGGAGAGGGGGAACACCCGGTTCTCGGGCACCTCGAGGATGCGGGCCGTCTGGGCACGCTGGCGGGCGATGTGGATCTCCACCTCGGCGTGCGCGCTCAAGGGGTCGGCCAGCGTGTCGATCTTGTTGAGCGCGACATAGCGTGCGAGCGGTTGCCCGCACAGGTGGTCTCGCCAGATCGCGAGATCGGTCTTGGTCACGCCGGTGTCGGCGGCCAGGATGAACACCGTCGCATGGGCCGACGGCAGCAGGCTCACGGTGAGTTCGGGCTCCGCGCCGATGGCGTTGAGCCCCGGCGTGTCGAGCACGACCAGGCCGCGCTTGAGCAGGGGGTGCGGGTAGTTGATGACCGCGTGGCGCCAGGCGGGCACCTCGACCAGGCCGTCCTCGCCGATCGGCGGGTTGTCCTGGGGGTGCTCGTCGTCCCAGAAGCCCAGCGCCCGCGCCGCCTCCACCGGCACCCGCTTGGTCTGTGTCACCTGGGTGAGCTCCTCGGCCAGCAGGTCGGGCCGCTTCACGTTCAGCGGCACTTCCCGCCAGGCGCTCGGGTGGGCGCGCAATTCCGTCAGCGACTGCGTGCCCAAGCGCGTGTCGATGTCCAGCAGCTTCAGCGAGGGCGGCTCGTCGGGGTCGTAGCTCAGTTCCACCGGGCACATCGTCGTGCGCCCCGGCGTGGCCGGCAGGATGCGCCGTCCGGTGTCGGCGAAGAAGATCGCGTTGATGAGCTCCGACTTGCCGCGCGAGAACTCGGCGACGAAGGCGACGACCAGCTTCTCGGCCGCCACCCGCTGTGCGAGCGATTCCAGCTGCTGGGAGGCGGGCTCGTCGAGCAGGTCGTGGTCGAAAAGGAATCGCGACAGCTCGCCGATCTGCGTTTGCAGTCCGGCGCGCCAGGCACCCAGCGCATCGAGTTTGTTCGCAAAGGAGGCAACCATGGAGATCCCGGGGCCGCTCGGGTCGTCGGCAGGCGGACTATGGTAGCCCAGCGTGTGCGCGGGGCGCCCAAGCGCCCGCCCGGCGGCGCGCCGGGATGCCGCGAAGTGCGCGCCGAGCGCCGGCGTTACGAGCGGTTTCGCGATCCGCCGCGGCCGCTCCCGCCCCGGCCGGCCCGCACGAGGGGGCTTCAGCGGCGCTGGCAGCGCGGGCAGTAGTACGTCGAGCGCTGGCCTTGCACGATGCGCCGTATCGGGCTCGCGCAGCGCGGGCAGGGCCGGCCCTCGCGGTCGTAGACCTGGGCGGTCAGCTGGAACTGGCCGCCGCGCCCGTGCGCGTCGCGGAAATCGCGCAGTGTCGAGCCGCCCGCCTCGACGGCCGCGTGCAGCGTCTGCCGCACCGCCTCGGCCAGGCGCTCGCAGCGCTCGGGCCCGAGGCGGCCGGCCTGCGTGCGGGGGTCGATGCCGGCCCGGAACAGCGCCTCGGACGCGTAGATGTTGCCCACGCCGACCACGACGTCACCGGCGAGGAGCGCCTGCTTGATGGCGGTGCGCCGCCCCCGCAGGCGCTCGCGCAGGAAACTGCCTGTGAACGCCGGATCGAATGGTTCGATGCCCAGCGACGCGAGCAGCTTGCGCGCCGGCTCCCCCTCCAGCGAGGGCGACCACACCACGGCCCCGAAGCGGCGCGGGTCGTGCAGCCGAAGCACGCCCTGGGAGGTGACGAGGTCGAAGTGGTCGTGGGGCCCCGGCGGGGGCGGGGCGGCCTGGAAGCCCAGCGACCCCGACATGCCCAGGTGCAGCAGCAGCCCGCCGCGGTCCAGCTCGACCCAGAGGTACTTGCCCCGGCGGTGCACGTCGCGCACCAGCGCCCCGGCCAACCCCCCCGGCTCGCAGCCCAGCGGCCAGCGCAGGGGCTTGCCCAGGCGCACCGACTCCACCCGCGCGCCGCGGATGCGGTCCGCAAAGCTGCGGCGGGTCACCTCGACTTCAGGCAATTCCGGCATGACGGGGAATTATCGGGGCCTCCGTAGAATCAGACGGCATGTGAAGCCGCAGCGCTTCGCCTCACCCGCAGAGACATCGCCCATGCCGGTCGCCGCCCCCCATTCCCTGCGCCTGCTGCTCGCCGCGGCCGGTTTGGCCCTCGCGTGCGGGCAGCCTGCCCGTGGCCAGGCGGCGGCCGATCCAGCCGAGTCGGTGGTGCGCACGCACGTCCCCTCGGCGATGGACGCGGAACTGTTCTACCAGGTGCTGATCGGCGAGATGGAACTGCGCCAGGGGCAGGCCGGCGTGGCCTACGAGGTCATGCTCGATGCCGCGCAGAAGACGCGTGACGAGGCGCTTTTCCGCCGGGCCGTCGAGATCGCGCTGCAGGCGCGCGCCGGCGACCAGGCGCTCGCCGCCACCCAGGCCTGGCGCATGGCCGTGCCCGCGTCGGCGGAAGCGCACCGTCTCACCGCCCAGGTGCTGGTCGGCCTGAACCGCTCGGCCGAGGCGCTCGATCCGTTGCGCGGGTTCCTGGCCGCGACGCCCGCCGCCGAGCGGCCGGCGGCCATCGGCCTGCTGCCCCGCCTGTTCGGCCGGGCGGGCGATCGCAAGACGCTCGCGAGCGTGGTCGAACAGGTGCTGCAACCCTACGCTGCGCAGGACGCCACGCGCGTGCCGGTGCTGCTGACCAACGCCCGGATGCGATGGCTCGCGCAGGAGCCCCAGCGTGCGCTGGAGCTGGCCCAGGAGGCCGCGCGGCTGGAGCCTGCCGCCGAGGGCCCGGTGCTGCTCGCGCTCGAGATGCTGCCCGGCGAGCCTCGGGCCGAGGCGCTCGTGCGGTCGTATCTCGACCGCAAAGCCGACGCCGCCGCCGTGCGGCTGGCCTATGTGCGCGCGCTGTTCACCAGCCAGCGCTATGCCGAGGCCGTCTCGCAACTGGAGCAGGCGACGCAGGCCGACCCAAAGGCCGCGCCCATGTGGCTGACGCTGGGCGCCTTGCGGCTGGAGCTCAAGCAGCCGCGCGAGGCCGAGCGGGCCTTGCTGCGCTACGTGGAACTGGCGTCCGCCAGCGCCGGCGCACCGGCCGAGGGCAGCACGCAGGCCGAGCCGGCGAGCGAGGAGGGCAGCGGGCCCGCCCCGGCCACTGCCGAGGCGCTCCGGCAGGCTTCGGCCGAGGGGCTCACGCAGGCCTACCTGCTGCTCGCCCAGGCCGCCGAGGCGCAACGCAACTACCGGCAGGCCGAGCAATGGCTCGCCAAGATCGACAACGCCGAGAGTGCGTTGTCCGTGCAACTGCGACGCGCGATGCTGCTGGCCAAGCAGGGCAAGGTGCAGGAAGCGCGGGAGCTGCTGCGGCGCACGCCCGAGCGCACGCCACAGGACGCGCGCGCCAAGCTGATGGCCGAGTCGCAGCTCATGCGCGAGCTCAAGCTCTGGGCCGAAGCGCACGCGGTGCTGTCGGAGGCCAACCGCCGCTACCCGGACGACGCCGACCTCCTGTACGAGCAGGCGATGATGTCCGAGAAGCTCGGGCGATTGGAGGAGATGGAGCGGCTGCTCAGGCGCGTCATCCAGATCAAACCCGATCACTTCCATGCCTACAACGCGCTCGGCTACACGCTGGCCGATCGGAACGAGCGGCTCGAGGAGGCCCGCACCCTCGTGCTGAAGGCGCTCGAGCTGGCGCCCAACGAGCCGTTCATCATCGACAGCCTCGGCTGGGTCGAGTACCGGCTCGGCCGCCGCGAGGAGGCGCTCAAGCATCTGCAGCGCGCGTTCGAGGCGCGGCCGGACGCAGAGATCGCCGCCCATCTGGGGGAGGTGCTGTGGATGCTCGGCCGACGCGAGGAAGCGCGTCGCGTGTGGCGCGAAGGTCGCGAGCGCGACGCGACCAACGAAGTGCTGCGCGAGACGCTCTCGCGCCTGAAGGTCGACCTGTGAGCGCGCCCGGCTCGTGCAGCGCGTGGCGCCCCGGTGCCCACAGCGCGGGGCTGCGATGGGCGGCTGCGCTGGTATGCGCCGCGTGGCTCGCCGGCTGCGCCGGGCTCCCACGTGCGCCTTTGGGGCCCGAGGCGCTGCCCATCGTGGCGGCAGGGCGGCTCGCGGTGCGGGTCGATCCCGGGGAGTTCGGCGAGCCGCCACGCATTTCGAGCGCGGTCTTCGAGTTGTCCGGTGCGCCGGAGCGCGGCGAGCTGAGGCTGGCCAGCCCGCTCGGCACCACGCTCGCCGTCGCGCGCTGGCAGCCCGGCGGCGTGTGGTTGGAGGCCGAGGGCCGCACGCGCGAGTTCGCGGACCTAGACGAACTCTCGCGCGAGGTGATCGGCGAGGTCGTGCCGCTGGCTGCGCTCTTCCACTGGGTGCGCCGGCAGCCGTGGCCCGGGGCCCCGGCGGCGCCGCTGGCCGGTGCCGCGGGCTTCGAGCAGCTCGGCTGGGCCGTCCACACCGATCGCGCCGACGAGGGCCTGATCGTCGCCGAGCGGCGCACGCCCCCACCGCCGGTCACGGTGCGCGTCAAGCTCGACTCGATATGACCGCCCCGCGCCGTTGCTCACCCCGCCGATTCCGAGTGCCACGATGAGGGCGTTGTACGACGTGCCGGCTCCGGCCAAGCTGAACCTGTTCCTGCACGTGCTCGGTCGCCGCGACGACGGCTACCACCTGCTGCAGTCGGTGTTCGTGCCCATCGACTGGATGGACACGCTGCACTTCGAGCGCCGCGACGACGGTCAGCTGCGGCGGCACGACCTGACCGAGCCGCTGCCCGCGGACGACCTGTGCCTGCGGGCGGCGCGCGCGCTCCAGGAGGCGAGCGGCTGCCGGTGGGGCGTGGACATTTCGATCGACAAGCAAGTGCCCAGCGGCGCCGGCATGGGCGGCGGAAGCTCCGATGCCGCCACCGTGCTGCTCGCCCTCAACCGCCTGTGGGGCCTGCACTGGCCGAGGGCTCGGTTGCAGGCACTGGGCCAGCGTCTGGGCGCCGACGTGCCGTTCTTCCTCGGGCCCGGGCCGGCGTGGGTCGAAGGCATCGGCGAGCGGCTTTCGCCCGTGGCCCTGCCCGCGGCCGATTACTTCGTCGTCAAGCCCGCCGTGAGCCTGCCCACGCGCGAGATCTTCGCCCACCCCCTCTTGGCACGCGATACAAGAGCTGCTATAGTGGAGGACTTTCTCGCCGACCCCGCAACTTTCGGCAAGAACGACCTCCAAGCGGCTGCTCGAGCGCTCAGCGACGAGGTCGGGCAAGCCGGGCGGTGGCTCGAGGCTCGCTTCGGCAACAGCCGCATGACGGGCTCGGGCAGTGCAGTGTTTGCGGTCGTTTCGGCGAGGAATGGCGCAGCGGCTGCAGCGCCCGGCAAGGAGGCTCGGTGGTTGAAAGAGCTTCCGGCCGGTTGGGTGGGTCGTCTGTGCCGCGGTCTGGAGCAGCATCCGCTATCGGGTTGGGCGTCGGACTGAAGACGATTTCGGGGCTCGCGCCCGGGCCTTCGGGCCAGGGGCGAGGGCCTGTGTAGGGGAGTCGCCAAGTCGGTTAAGGCATCGGATTTTGATTCCGACATTCGAGGGTTCGAATCCTTCCTCCCCTGCCAAAGCCATCGAGGAACCTCTGGACGGTCATTCGCAACGAGTGGCATCCAGAGGTTCCGTAGTTTTTGAGCGGTGCATGCAAGTGCCGCTTCGGGCCGATACGACGCTCGAACCACGCTGAAGACCCACGCCTCGACGGAGAGGAAGATGTTGTCCGACACGCTGCTGTTCACCGGCAACGCCAACCCGGCACTCGCGCAGGAAATCGCCAATCATCTGGGACTGCCGCTGGGGCAGGCGGCCGTGGGCCGCTTCTCGGATGGCGAGGTCTCGGTCGAGATCCAACAGAACGTGCGCGGCCGCGAGGTGTTCGTCGTGCAGCCCACCTGTGCGCCGACCAACGAGCACCTGATGGAGCTGTGCATCATGGTCGACGCGCTCAAGCGCGCCTCGGCTCGCCGCATCACCGCCGTCATTCCGTACTTCGGCTACGCCCGCCAGGACCGCCGCCCGCGCTCGACGCGCGTGCCGATCAGCGCCAAGGTGGTCGCCAACATGCTGGAAGTCGTCGGCGTCAACCGCGTGTTGACGATGGACCTGCACGCCGACCAGATCCAGGGCTTCTTCGACATCCCGGTCGACAACATCTACGCCTCACCGGTGCTGCTGTCGGACCTCAAGTCGCGCAACTACGACGACCTCGTGGTCGTCTCGCCCGACGTGGGCGGCGTGGTGCGCGCGCGTGCGCTGGCCAAGCAGCTGGGCTGCGACCTGGCCATCATCGACAAGCGCCGGCCCAAGGCCAACGTGTCCGAGGTGATGCACGTGATCGGCGAGATCGAAGGTCGCAACTGCGTGATCATGGACGACATGATCGACACCGCCGGCACGCTGGTGAAGGCGGCCGAGGTGCTCAAGGAGCGCGGCGCGAAGTCCGTCTATGCGTACTGCACGCACCCGGTGTTCTCCGGCCCCGCGCTCGAGCGCATCCGGGCTTCCGAGCTCGACGAGGTCGTGATCACCAACACGATTCCGCTCGCCGACGCGGCCCGGCAGATCCCCAAGATCCGCCAGCTGTCGGTGGCCTTCCTGTTTGCCGAGACGATCCGCCGCATTTCCGACGGCGAATCGGTCACGTCGCTGTTCGCGGAGCAGAACAACAACTTCTGATCCGCCACACCGGGCGGCCGAGAGGCTGCCCACCGCGGGGCTGCCTGCGGGCGGCCCGTGTTGCGTCTGGTCGCGGACGCTTATTGACTGGAGAGATGAATGAAATTCGTCGCATTTGAGCGCCAAGTGCAGGGGACCGGAGCGAGCCGCCGCCTGCGCAAGGCCGGCAAGGTCCCCGGCATCGTGTACGGTGCGGGCGAGCCGAAGATGATCGAGCTCGACCACAACGCGCTGTTCCACGCCATGAAGAAGGAAGCGTTCCATTCCTCGATCCTCGAGATGGAACTGAACGGGCAGGTCGAGAAGGTGCTGCTGCGCGACTACCAGATGCACGCGTACAAGCCGCAGGTCCTGCACGTGGACTTCCAGCGCGTCGACGCGAACACCCGCATCGTCAAGAAGGTGCCGCTGCACTTCGTCAACGAAGAGAACTCGCCGGCCGTCAAGACCGACAAGTGCACGATCAGCCACGTGGCGACCGAGCTCGAGATCGAGTGCCTGGCGTCGGTGCTGCCCGAGTTCCTCGAGGTCGACCTGGGCAACCTCTCCAAGGGCCAGTCCCTGCACGTCAACGACCTGAAGCTGCCCAAGGGCGTGAAGGTCGTGACGCACGGCAAGCCGAACCCGGTGATCGCCGCGGTCGTGGCCCCGGCCGAGGAAACCGAGGCGGAGGCTGCACCCGCGCCGGCTCCGGCCCCCGCGCCGGCCAAGGGCAAGGGCAAGAAGTAATTCCCGAGCCGCCACGGCTGTGCCGTCACGAAGCCCCGCCTTGGCGGGGCTTCGTGTTTTCTCCGCGCGTTCGACCGGCCCTTCGGAGGGAGTGCGGGCGCGCAAGCGCTTCCCGATAATGGCGAACCCATGATCCGACTTCTCGTGGGGCTGGGCAACCCCGGCCCGGAATACGAAGCCACCCGGCACAACGCAGGCTTCTGGTGGATCGACGCGGTCGCGCGTCGGCTGGGAGCCCGTCTGCAGCCCGACCGGGCCTACCACGGCCTCGTGGCCCGGGTGAGCCGGCCGCTGGCCGGGGTGGAGGGGCCGGTGTGGCTGCTCGAGCCGCAGACCTACATGAACCTCTCCGGCAAGTCGGTGTCGGCCCTCGCGCGGTTCTTCAAGATCGCGCCACACGAGATACTCGTGGCGCACGACGAACTCGACCTGCCGCCGGGACAGGTCAAGCTCAAGCAAGGCGGCGGGCACGCGGGGCACAACGGGCTGAAGGACATCCAGGCCCAGCTGGGCAGCGCCGACTACTGGCGCTTGCGACTGGGCATCGGCCACCCGGGCGTGAAGGCGGAGGTGGCCGCGTACGTGCTGCGCAAGCCCAGCCCCGAACACCGCGAGGCCCTGGAGGCGGCGATCGAGCGCACCATGGCGGCCGTCGAGCCGCTGCTCAAAGGCGACATGCAAGCCGCCGTGCGGCTCGTGAACGCCAAGCCTCCCCAGCCGAAGGCGCCGCCGCCTTCCGAGACCACCGCATCGAAACCCTCGACATGAAATCCCTCGCCCGGCTCCCGGCCGGTGTTCTCACCGGCGTCTGCCTCCTCGTCTTGCCCGCCGCCGCGCAAGAGGCCATCTACCGCTGCGGCAACGAGTACAGCCAGCGACCTTGCGAGGGTGGCCGCCAGATACGCCCGGCACCGCCGGCCAGTGAGGACGAACGCGAGGCCGCGCGCTTGACGCACTGGCGCCAATCGCTGCTGGCAGAGGAACTCGCGGGCGAGCGGCACAGGCAAGAGCGGGAGGCACGGGGCGGACCCTCCGGCATCCGTGGCCGTGTGGGAGCCGCCGAGCCGCAGGAGCCGCCGGCCCGCGAGCGCAAGCGATCTGCGCGGGAGCGCGGCGCCGAGTCCCGTCGGGGCGACACCTTCAAGGCCGTCGTGCCGAAGTCCCCGCGCCGCGCTCCCAAGTTCTGAGGGAGTGGGGCGCACGCCCCGGGGTCAAAGAGATAGGCCCGGCGCTCGGCCGCCCGGGGGCGAAGATACAAGAGCCGCACCCCAGGCCGGCAGCAGACGCTGTCTGCCTGCGGCTCGCCTCACCCGCGCGCTTCCTTCGGGCGGGCTTCCTTCAGGGGGCCTTGGGGGCGGACGCCGCAGCCCCTTCTTGTTCCGCGCGCCCCGACAGGCGCAGGTACTTCTGCCACAGCTGCTCGCGGCTTTCGACGTGCGCGGGGTTCACTGGAATGCATTCCACCGGGCAGACCTGCACGCACTGCGGCTCGTCGAAGTGGCCCACGCATTCGGTGCATCGGGCCGGGTCGATCACATAGATCTCGGGCCCCATCGAGATGGCCTGGTTGGGGCACTCCGGCTCGCAAACGTCGCAGTTGATGCACTCGTCGGTGATCATCAAGGCCATGGTGTGCCTACTCTCGAAGGTCGGGCGATCCGAAAAGACGTGGGGAGGTTCAGGCGCCGGCGGACTTCACCCGCTCTTGCAGGCGGCGCAGTACGGAGGGTGCCACGAACTTGGAGACATCACCGCCGAGCATGGCAATTTCGCGCACGAAGGTGCCCGAGACGAACTGGTACTGGTCCGAGGGGGTGAGGAAGACGGTCTCGACGTCCGGCATCAACTGGCGGTTCATGCCGGCCATCTGGAACTCGTACTCGAAGTCGCTCACCGCGCGCAGGCCGCGCACGACCACGCGCCCGCCTTGTTGCAGCACGAAGTCGCGCAACAGGCCCCGAAAGGCCATCACTTCCACATTGGCATAGGGGCGCGCTTCCTCTCGTGCGATCTCGATGCGTTCGTCGAGCGTGAACATCGTGCGCTTGTGGTGCCCCGCGGCGACCGCCACGATGAGGCGATCGAACAGGGCACTGGCGCGGCGCATCAGGTCCTCGTGCCCGAGCGTCATGGGGTCGAAGGTACCGGGGTAGATGGCAGTAAGGCGGGTGGGGGTCATGCAGCAACTCCTGCTCGGCCTGTGAGGTCAGTGTAGCCGCCGCAGCAGGCGGAATCGGACCGCGCCGGCCGTCTGCTCGCGCCACAGTTCCAGGCCCAGGCCTTCCAGGTCGACCGGCTCGGCGTCGGCCGATTCCAGGTAGATCCAGCCGCCCCGCGGCACCAGCCGGACGGCCTCGCGCAAGGCCGGGCCGAAGAGCCCGGCCGCAAACGGGGGGTCCAGGAACACCAGGTCGAACCGCTGGGGCTCGCAGCGGCGCATCCAGGCGAGCGCGTCGGTGCACACCACCTGCACCGCCTCGGCGCCTTGCAGGCGCTCCAGCACGGCGCGAAGTTGCTGCACGAGGCGGGGATCGCGCTCGAGCAGCACCACCTGCTGCGCCCCGCGCGAAGCCGCCTCCAGCCCCAACGCCCCGGTGCCGGCGAAGGCGTCCAGGCAGCGCCAGCCGCTCAGGTCCTGCCCCAGCCAGTTGAACAACGTCTCGCGCACGCGGTCGAGCGTGGGCCGCAGCCCCGGCAGGTCCGGCACCGGCAGCTTGGTGCGCTTCCAGCGGCCGCCGATCAGCCGGATCTCGTGCGCAGGGGGGCGGGCGGCGGGCTTGCTCATGATGTGCGGCGCGATTGTAGGCGCCGCAGGGCGAGGTGCCCCGAGCAGCGGCCGGGCTGCGGGCGAGGGGGTTCGTAGAATCGGATCTTGAAAGCACCCGGTATGTTCAGTTTCTTCAAGAAAAAGCCCAAGACGCAGGAGGCGCCGCCGCCTGCGCCCGCCGCCCCCGAGTCCGCCCCCGCGACCCCCGAGCCCGAGAAGCGTTCCTGGCTCGACCGCCTGCGGGGCGCTCCCGCACCCGCGTCTGCACCCGCGCCTGCACCGGCGCCTGCACCCGCGCCTGCACCGGCGCCTGCACCCGCGCCTGCGCCTGCGCCTGCGCCTGCGCCTGCGCCAGCCCCGCAAGCGCCGGCCATCTCCCAACCTGCGCCGGCGGTGCCTGAACCCGCAGCCGCGCCCGCGAGCGTGGCCGCCGCAGCCTCGGCGCGGGCCCCGGCAGCCGAGGTCCCGGCCGTCCCGCCCCCTGCGGCCGCGGTCGTGGAGGAGGCCCCGGCCGAAGAGGTGCAGCCGGCCGCGGCCGCCGAGTCGCGCCGCTCGTGGATCGAGAAGCTCAAACAAGGGCTGCGCAAGACAGGCACGAGCCTGACGCAGGTCTTCACGGGCACCCGGATCGACGAGGCGCTCTACGAGGAACTGGAGGCCGCGCTGCTGATGGCCGACGCGGGGGTGAAGGCCACGGAGTACCTGCTGCAGGACCTGCGGCGGCGGGTCAAGGAGTCCAAGGCCACGGAGCCCTCGGCGGTCAAGGCGCTGCTCGCGGACGCGATCACCGATCTGCTCAAACCGCTCGAGAAGTCGCTGGCCATCGGCTTGCACACGCCCACCGTCATCATGGTGGTGGGCGTCAACGGTGCGGGCAAGACGACCACCATCGGCAAGCTCACGCGGCGCCTGGCCGAGGCGGACCAGAAGGTGCTGCTCGCCGCAGCCGACACCTTCCGTGCCGCGGCACGCGAACAGTTGGCCGTGTGGGCGGACCGCAACCAGGTGGAGATCGTGAGCCAGGAAGGCGGCGATCCGGCCGCCGTCACCTTCGACGCCGTGCACGCGGGCAAGGCGCGGGGATGCGACGTGGTGATCGCCGACACCGCCGGGCGTCTACCGACGCAGCTCCACTTGATGGAGGAGTTGCGCAAGATCCGCCGTGTCATCACGAAGGCCGACCCCACCGCGCCGCACGAAGTGCTGCTCGTGGTGGACGGCAACACGGGCCAGAACGCGCTGGCGCAGGTCAAGGCGTTCGACGATGCGCTGCAACTCACGGGTCTCATCGTCACCAAGCTCGACGGCACCGCCAAGGGGGGCGTGCTGGCGGCCATCGCGCGCGAGCGTCCGGTGCCGGTGTACTTCATCGGCGTGGGCGAGAAGCTCGAAGACCTGCAGACCTTCGACGCGCGCGAGTTCGCGCAGGCGCTGCTCAGCTGAGAGCCGGCCCGTCGCGCCTGTCCCTGGCGGGGGTCAGCTCCGGCGCGCAGGCGCCAAGGGAATCGGCGTCGAGTCGAGGTCGTCGAACCAGGTCGACGGCGGCGGCTCGACGGCCCCCGCATCGGGCCGGGACTGCTCGCTTCTTGCGGGCGAAAGCGCGGGCACCTGTGGCGCGGGCACGGGACGACCGAGCGCCACGCTGGCCGGGCCTTCCTCCTGGGAGAGCACGATGCGAGCCTCCAGCAAGGCCTCACGAGCCGCCGCAGCGCCGGGCAGCCGGCCCTCGCGCCACACGTGCAGCGGGATGCCCGCGGCATGCAGCACGCGGTCCATGCGTGCATGGCGCCGCCGCGTGCGCTCGCTCTCCTGCGATTCGTCAGCGCGGACCTCGACCACGGCCACCACGTCGGTTTCCGCATCGCACACGACGAAGTCGGCGCACAGGTGGCCCACCCGGCGCAGCCACTCCGAGTAGGAGTGCCGCGTCGGCACTTTGAGAAAGCGGGCGAGCGGCACCTGGGCGAACACGACGTGCTCGGGCACCGCGTGTCTGAGCACCGCGTAGGCTTGGCGTTCGCAGGAGGTGAGGATGCGCGTGGGCTGCGGCGTCCAGGCCATCAAGGTGTCCAGGCCCTCGGCACCGCGCGCCTTCTTCGATTTGGTACTGCCTGCGGCCTGCGCGGCCCGCTGGCGCCACCACCATCCCGCCAGCAACACGGCGAGCGCGGCCACCGCGATCGCAAGCACCCACGGATCCATCGTCGATTCGCAACCAACAACACAGGAGCCCCATGCCGCACCGGACGGCCTGCCCCGGGAGGGGTCAAGGAAGCTGGGGGCTCTGTGGCGTTTCCCGATTCCCTGAGGGAGCGAGGACGCACCTTAGCGGCCGCGCGGCGAGCCGGTCAACGCAACGCAGGTAACGAAAGGTCTACGCCCCGATGGATGTGGAAAACCGCACGATCTGCGGGCGGCCTTCACGCAGGAACGGCGTTCGGCCGAGGTGTCAGCGCCCGCCCATGCCGGGCAGGCCCTTCATGCCGCCCATGCGCTTCATCATCTTCATGAGGCCGCCGCCCTTCATCTTCTTCATCATGCCTTGCATCTGCTCGAACTGGTTGAGCAGGCGGTTGACCTCCTGCACCTGCACGCCGGCGCCGGCGGCGATGCGGCGTTTGCGGCTGGCCTTGATGATCTCGGGCTTGCGGCGCTCCAGCGGCGTCATCGCGTTGATGATGCCTTCCATGCGGCGCACCTCTCGCTCGGCGCGCTCCATGTCGGCTTGGCCGGCCTTGGCCGCGATCTGCGTGGGCAGCTTGTCGAGCAGGCCGGACAGCCCGCCCATCTTCTTCATCTGACTGATCTGGGCGAGGAAGTCGTTGAGGTCGAAGCCGGCGCCGGACTTGACCTTCTCGGCGAGCTTTTGCGCCGCTTGCAGGTCGACGCCTTTTTGCACCTCCTCGACCAGCGCGACGATGTCGCCCATGCCGAGCACGCGGCCTGCGTGGCGTTCGGCATCGAAGAGTTCGAGCCCGTCGATCTTCTCGGACACGCCGGCGAACTTGATCGGCGCGCCGGTGACCTGCTTGACCGACAGCGCCGCGCCGCCGCGCGAATCGCCGTCGAGCTTGGTCAGCACCACACCCGTCAGGGGCAACGCCTCCTTGAAGGCGCGCGCGGTGTTGACCGCATCCTGGCCCTGCATCGCATCGACGACGAACAGCGTCTCGACGGGCTTGAGCTCGGCGTGCAACTGCTTGATCTCGGCCATCATGGCCTCGTCGATCGCCAGCCGACCGGCGGTGTCGACCAGCAGCACGTCGAAGTAGTGCCGCTTGGCGTGGTCCAGTGCGGCACGGGCGATCGCCACCGGCTGATCGCTCGCGCTCGACGGGAACCACTCGGCGCCCGCCGCCTTGGTCACCGTCTTGAGCTGCTCGATCGCCGCGGGGCGGTACACGTCGGTCGAGACGGTGAGCACCTTCTTCTTGCGCTTTTCGATCAGGTACTTGGCGAGCTTGGCGGTGGTGGTCGTCTTGCCGGCGCCTTGAAGGCCGGCCATCAGGACGACCGCCGGCGGTTGGGTGGCGAGGTTGAGGTCGCTCGTGCCTTCGCCCATCGTCGCGGCGAGCTCGCGGTGGACGACACCCACCAGGGCCTGCCCTGGCGAGAGCGAGCCGACCACCTCCTGGCCGAGCGCCTTGTCCTTGACGCGGGCAATGAAGTCGCGCACCACCGGCAGCGCCACGTCGGCCTCGAGCAAGGCCATGCGCACCTCGCGCAGCATGTCCTGCACGTTGCTTTCGGTGATGCGGGCCTGGCCGCGCATCTGCTTGACGAGGCGCGAAAGGCGTTCGGAAAGGGTCGATGCCATGGCGGACGAACGGCTGCAGAGGATGGGGAAGGGCCGTGCCAGAACGGCGGGCCGCGAAAGTACACTGTCCGGATGATTCTAGCTGCCGGCCCTGGGGCCCTGACGATGGCGCAGTCTTCCTTGACCGTGGCGGCCAGTGTGGTCGCCGTCCTCGCCTATGCACTGGCGCTCGTGGAGCACGAGCGCCTGGCTGCGGTGGTGCGGTGGTCGCTGCCGGTGGGATGGGCCGCACACGGCGCAGCGATCGTGCTGGAAGCCTCGGGTGTCGGTGCCGTGCATGCAGGGGCGCGCTTCGGCTTCGCGCCGGCCTTGTCGGTCACGGCCTGGCTGGTCCTCGCGGTCTACGGCATCGAGAGCCGCCAGGTCCCATTGCCCGGCGTGCGTCGAGTGCTGGCGTTGCTCGGGCTGTGCGCGGTGGGGCTGGCGCTGTTCTTTCCCGGCGAGGTGCGCCCGCATCTCACATCGCCCTGGATGCCGGTGCACTGGGTGCTCGGCATCGCCTCGTACGGGCTGTTCGGAGCCGCGGTGCTTCACGCGGCGCTGCTGACCAATGCCGAACGCAAGATGCGCGGACCGCGCGCGGCGGTCCCCGCTGCGCCGACGGGGCTGCCCCTGCTCAAGCTGGAGAAGCTCACCTTCCGGTTCGTCGAGGCGGGATTCGTGGTGCTGTCGGCGGCGTTGCTCCTCGGCTGGTGGTATGCATCGCCCTGGCGCTGGGACCACAAGACCCTGTTCTCGATGCTCGCGTGGCTGGTGTTTGCCGCGCTGCTGGCCGGTCGGCGCGCCTTCGGCTGGCGCGGTCGGATGGCCACACGCTGGATCTACACCGGGGCGGCCCTGCTGCTGCTCGCCTACGTCGGCTCGCGCTTCGTGCTCGAGGTGTTGCTGACCCGGGCGGCCGGGCCGGTGTGAAGGGCCGAGAATGAAGTACCTCATCCTGATCGGGGTGGTCGTGCTGGTGCTCTGGCTGGCCCGCACCGTGCGTCCCCGAGTCCGGGGCGACTCGCGCCATTCCGCGACCTCTGCCCCGCGCGCGCCGCAGCCCATGGTGCGCTGCGCTCATTGCGGGCTCCATCTGCCCGAGCAGGACGCGCTGCCCGGGCGCGGGGGCCACTACTGTTCGGAGGAGCATCGTCGTGCAGCAGGCGGATGAGGTAGGGCCCGAGGAGGGCGGCCGTCGATCGCCGCCGGCGACGAACCCCTGCAGGGGACGGAGGCCGGTGCGATGACGCGCAAGGACCGCCCGCGCGCGGCCGAGCGGGGCGCGCCGCGTGGGGACGCGACGATCGATTCGTGGTTCGCCGCGATCGGCGTGGGGCACGACACGCAACTCGAGGATGACGGCGAGTCGCGGCACGGGGCATGGGCCGGCGAGAAGGTGGATTCGCGTTTCCTCTCGCGCCAAGCCAAGCGCCTGATCGCCTCGCCGCAGCCGTCGTTTCAGCGCATCTACAGGGCCTTTCTCGGGGCGCGCGCCGCCGTGGGGCTGCTGCTGGTGGCCACCCAGATCGCGGCCTACCTGTCCGGCACCACCGGCACCCCGCAACACTGGGCGTTCCTCGTGTGCCTGGCCTATGCGGCGCTCACCGTCTGGATGTGGCGATCCCCCAGCTTCGGTGCGCGCGGCGACGCCTCCCCGCTCGGTCCGCACCGCCTGTCGCGCGGCCAGTGGATCTTCAGCATCGGCGTGGACCTTGCCGTGTTCGGCGTGCTGCACGTGGTCGCGCCGCGCGGCAGCGTCAACTTCGTGCCGCTCCTGGTGCTGCCGGTGCTCATGGCCGGCGTCCTGACGACCCGCATGTCGGCCCTGGCGGTGGCTTCGGCGGTCACTTTGCTGCTGCTGGCCGAGGCCTGGCTGCAGGTGATGGGCGGGGCGGACATCGCCGCGATCATGGCTCAGTCCGGCCTCGTGGGCACCGGCTTCTTCGTCATCGCGATCCTTGCGGGCGAACTGGCCGGGCGGCTGGCGCGCCAGGAACTCGCGGCGCGCGGCAGCATCGAGCTGGCACGCCAGCAGGCGCAGCTCAACCGCCTGGTCATCGAGGAGATGCAAGACGGCGTGCTGGTGGTCGACCGGCGCTCCCTGGTGCGCGCAGCCAATCCTGCCGCCCGGCGCCTTCTGGCCGCCGACGGGGTGGTGCGGCCGGCTCCCTTTCGCTTGCAGCAGCACGCGTCGTGGTTGCCGCTGGCCGAGGCGGTGCAGCGGGGGTTCGATGAGGGGCACTGGCCCGCGGCGGGTCGCGAGCTGACGCTCGTCTTCGGCAACGGCATCGCGCGTGACCTGCGCGTGCGCATGCGCTTCACCAAGCGCCGCGACGCGCAGATCGCGGAGGACTTGTGCGTGCTCTTTCTGGAGGACCTGCGCGACGTGCAGGCCCGCATCCGCCAGGAGAAGCTGGCGGCGATGGGCCGCGTTTCGGCGGGCATCGCCCACGAGATCCGCAACCCGCTCGCGGCGATCGCGCAGGCCAATGCCTTGCTCGCGGAGGATGCCACCATTCCCGCTCAGCGCCAGCTCACGCAGATGGTGGCGGACAACGTCGAGCGGCTCAAGCGCATCGTGGACGACGTGATGGAAGTGGCACCCGGCGGCCCGGCGGTGCAGGCGCCGGTCATCGACGTGACTGCCGCGGTCGGTCGCATCTGCAGCGACTGGGCCCGCACCGCCCGGGTGTCGCCCGGTGAGGGCAGCGCATTGCGTACGGAGCTCCCCACCGAGCCGGTGGCCGCGAGATTCGATGCTGAGCATTTGCGCCGGGTGTTGGTCAATCTGCTGGACAACGCCTTGCGCCATTCCTCGCAACAGCCGGGCAGCGTGGAGGTGCGGCTGGAAAAGCAGGACCAGGCGATCGTGCTGTCGGTCGCGAGCGACGGTCCCCCCATCGCACCCGACGTGGAACGGCATTTGTTCGAGCCCTTCTTCTCCACGCGCAGCCGCGGCACGGGACTCGGCTTGTATATTTGCAAGGAGCTGTGCGAGCGCTACGGCGCGAGCATCGACTACCGCCTGCGCAGCGGGCAATACGCCGCGCGCAACGAGTTCATGATCGTCATGAGCGCCGAGCCCCTTGCCCAGTACGACGAGCCGTCCGTCAGTCTGCATCTCGCCCGATGACATCCGCCTCCCACTACAGCCTCCTGGTCGTCGACGACGAGCCGGACTTGCGCACCCTCTACGAGCTCACCTTGTTGCGTGAGGGTTACGACGTGGAGACGGCCGCCTCGGTGGAGGACGCCTGGGCACGCTTGCGCGATCGCACCTACAGCGCGGTCATCTCCGACATGCGGCTGCCCGACGGCAGCGGGCTGGATCTGCTGCGCCGGCTGGAGGAGGCCGGGCGGCGCGAGAAGACCATCGTCATCACGGCCTTCGGTTCGCCCGAAAACGCGGTCGAGGCCCTCAAGGCGGGCGCCTACGACTACCTGACCAAGCCGGTGGACCTCAAGCAATTCCGCTCCGTCATCGCGTCGGCATTGGGCCGTCCGAATGCGGGGGGCGGCGCGTCGGCAGCGCCGGGTTCTGCCGCACCCGGCTCCGCGGTGCGTGGGGCGGGCCGATCGGCGGCGCCGGTGGTCGTTCTCACCGGCAGCAGCGGCGCACTCGATCGCATGGCAGGGCAGTCGGCCGCGATGCGGCAGGTCCGCGGCCTGATCGAAAAGGTGGCGCGCAGCATGGCCCCGGTGCTGGTGAGCGGCGAGTCGGGCACCGGCAAGGAGTTGGTCGCCCGCGCCATCCACGAGGGCAGTGCGCGGCGGGCGCAGCCGTTCATCGCGGTCAACTGCGGGGCCATCCCGGAGCAGTTGCTGGAGGCGGAGTTCTTCGGCTATCGCAAGGGAGCCTTCACCGGTGCCGCAGAAGACCGCGAAGGATTCTTCCAGGCCGCGCGCGGCGGCACGCTGTTCCTCGATGAGATCGGTGACTTGCCGCTGGCCATGCAGTCCAAGCTGCTGCGCGTGATCCAGGAGCGCGCGGTGCGCCCCGTGGGCGCGGTGAGCGAGGCGCCGGTGGACGTGCGCATCATCAGCGCGACGCACAAGGACCTCGGCGCGGAGGTCCAGGCCGGTCG
Source organism: Schlegelella aquatica (assembly GCF_026013905.1). NCBI lineage: Bacteria > Pseudomonadati > Pseudomonadota > Betaproteobacteria > Burkholderiales > Sphaerotilaceae > Caldimonas > Caldimonas aquatica. The sequence goes on along the minus strand of NZ_CP110257.1, from coordinate 2,701,518 downwards.
CTTCCGGCAGGACCTCTACTACCGCCTCAACGTCATCCAGATCCGCGTGCCGTCGCTGCGCGAGCGGCTGGAGGACCTGCCGGCCATTTGCGAGCGGGTGCTCGAACGCATCGCGCAGGACGCGGGCGTCTGGCCCCCGCCGCGCCTCGCCCCCGAAGCGCTGGCCCGTCTCGCGCGCTACGCCTTCCCCGGCAACGTGCGCGAACTGGAGAACCTGCTGCATCGCGCGGTGGCCCTGACCGACAGCGAGTGGATCGACGAGAGCGACTTGGGCCTGCCCGATGCGGTGTTTGCCGACTCGCTCGCGCAGGAGCTCGAGACGCCGGTCACGCCGGCCCCGGCCACGCCCCCGGCTCCCGGTGAGCCGCCGCTGCCCAGCGATCTCGCGGCCTACCTCGATGCCGTCGAACGCGACATCCTGATCCGCGCGCTGGAGAAGCACCGCTTCAACCGCACCGCCGCGGGCGCGAGCTTGGGCCTGTCGTTGAGACAGATGCGCTATCGCATGGCGCGCCTGGGCGTGATGGTCGCCGAGCACGGCGTCACCGTGGACCCCGACGAGCCGTGACACTGCACCTGGTCCGTGCCGTGCCGGCGCCACCGGCGCAGGGCTGGACGCCCGACGGGTGGCACCGCGGTGCTCGATGGGTGCGCTCGCCCAATTTCGGCCCGCGGCCGGCCGGTGTCGCCGTCGACCTGGTGATCGTCCATTCGATCAGCCTGCCCCCTGGCGAGTACGGCGGGCCCTACATCGAGCAGCTGTTCACCAACACGCTCGACTGGTCGGCGCACCCGTACTTCGAGCAGATCCGGGGCGCCGAGGTCTCCGCGCATTTCCTCATCCGCCGCGACGGCGAACTCGTGCAGTTCGTCTCCTGCGACGACCGCGCCTGGCATGCAGGCGTCTCCTCCTTCGACGGGCGGCCCGCCTGCAACGACTACTCGGTGGGCATCGAGCTGGAGGGGCTGGAAGACCACCCCTTCGAACCGGCGCAGTACGCCAGGCTCGCAGCCCTGATCGGCGAGTTGCGGGCGCGTTACCCGATCGCGGCGGTGGCCGGACACGAGCACGTGGCGCCCGGCCGCAAGCGCGACCCGGGCAGGGCGTTCGACTGGGCAGGGTTGCGCGCGCGCCTGGGCGTGTGAGCCGCACCCATCGCCGCTGCGCCTTGCGGCGGTGCGACATCGAGGTGCGCCATCGAGGCGCGACGCGGCTTGCAAAGGCAAATGGGCTCGCAATGCCTCTGTGTGGAGGAGGTCGAAGGCAGACCCTCAATGAGCATGCGGGTTGCACGAGCATCGGCGGCTCGGAGCTGTGCGTTCATGCAAAAAATGAGCGGCTCGTCAATCCCTCCTTGCCCCCTCGTAAACACTATTCGTAGCGCTTGAACCTGTCATGGGCCCTAGATATAGTGTCCCGTCATGGTATGCTCCGCCCCTCGCAAAACGCCTGGCGCACCTCCTTCGTGCGTGCGCTTGGCACACATGTCCCGCGAGGGGTCGCCGGCCCCCAATGCGAGCGGCCGGCGTCCTGCGGGGCGCACCCACCCAGGCTTCGAGACGTGCGTGCGCGCCTCAGTCCCTTAGAGGCGCGCTCGTCGCTCTTTTGTTTTCTTGCAGCAGCAACGCAGAGAAAGGGAATGCCCATGCAAACCGTCACCAGCGCCGATCCCCACTTGGTCACGCCGGCCGCCGCGACCCGTCCCGTCGCCTCCGGCTCGGCCTACGCCGGCTACCAGATCATTCGCCGCAACGGCGCGGTGGTCGCGTTCGAGCCCAACAAGATTGCGGTGGCGCTGATGAAGGCTTTCCTGGCCGTGCATGGCACCCAGGGGGCGGCCTCGGCCAGCGTGCGCGAGACGGTCGACGGCTTGACCGAAGCCGTGGTGCGCGCGCTGCTGCGCTCGCGCCCGAGCGGCGGCACCTTCCACATCGAGGACGTGCAGGATCACGTCGAGCTGGCGCTCATGCGCGGCGGCCATCACGAGGTGGCGCGAGCTTACGTGCTGTACCGCGAGCGTCGCGCGCAGGAGCGTGCGCGCCAGCAGCAACAGGAGCCCGCGCCTCAGGAGCCGGTGCTGTACGTCACCGACGGCGGCGAGCGCCTGCCGCTGGACATGGGCAAGTTGCAGGCGCTGGTCGTCTCGGCCTGCGAGGGTCTCGGAGACGAAGTCCGCCCCGAGCCCATCCTGGCCGAGACCAAGCGCAACCTGTATGACGGCGTGGCGATGGACGAGGTCTTCAAGGCCGCGATCCTCGCCGCGCGCACCCTGATCGAGAAGGACCCGGGCTACACCAAGGTCACCGCACGCCTGCTGCTGCACACCATCCGCAAGGAGATCCTCGGCGAGGAGGTGACGCAGGCCGAAATGCACGAGCGCTATGCCGAGTACTTCCCCACCTTCGTCAAGAAGGGCGTGGAAGCCGAGCTGCTGGACGAGCGCCTGCTCCAGTTCGACCTCGACCGCCTGGGCCGGGCGTTGAATGCCGACCGCGACCTGCAGTTCGACTACCTGGGGTTGCAGACCCTGTACGACCGCTACTTCCTGCATGTGGACGGCGCCCGCATCGAGATGCCGCAGGCCTTCTTCATGCGGGTGGCGATGGGCCTGGCACTCAACGAGATCGACCGGGAGGCGCGCGCCATCGAGTTCTACGAGGTGCTCTCCAGCTTCGACTTCATGTCGTCCACGCCGACGCTGTTCAACTCCGGCACCCGCCGCTCGCAGCTGTCCTCGTGCTACCTGACCACCGTGCCGGACGACCTGGACGGCATCTACGAGGCCATCAAGGAGAACGCGCTGCTGTCCAAGTTCGCCGGCGGCCTGGGCAACGACTGGACCCGCGTGCGGGCGCTGGGCAGCCACATCAAAGGCACCAACGGCAAGAGCCAGGGGGTCGTGCCATTCCTGAAGGTCGTCAACGACACCGCAGTGGCCGTCAACCAGGGGGGCAAGCGCAAGGGGGCCGTCTGCGCCTATCTGGAGAGCTGGCACCTGGACGTCGAGGAATTCCTGGAGCTGCGCAAGAACACCGGCGACGACCGCCGCCGCACCCATGACATGAACACGGCCAACTGGATTCCCGACCTGTTCATGAAGCGGGTGATGGAGGACGGCGAGTGGACGCTGTTCTCGCCCTCGACCTGCCCCGACCTGCACGACAAGTTCGGCAAGGACTTCGAGGAGGCCTACACCCGCTACGAGGAGAAGGTCGCGCGCGGCGAGATCAAGCTGTACAAGAAGGTGCGCGCCGTCGATCTGTGGCGCAAGATGCTGACGATGCTGTTCGAGACCGGGCATCCCTGGATCACCTTCAAGGACGCCTGCAACGTGCGCAGCCCGCAGCAGCACGTCGGTGTGGTGCACAGCAGCAATCTGTGCACCGAGATCACGCTCAACACCAGCGACTCCGAGATCGCGGTCTGCAACCTCGGCTCGATCAACCTCGCCCGCCACATCAAGGACGGGGGCATCGACCACGACAAGCTGAAGAAGACCGTGCGCACGGCGATGCGCATGCTCGACAACGTCATCGACATCAACTACTACGCCGTCAAGAAGGCACGTGACTCCAACCTGCGTCACCGACCGGTGGGGCTGGGCATCATGGCCTTCCAGGACTGCCTGTACCAGCTGCGCATCCCCTACGCCAGCCAGGAGGCGGTCGAGTTCGCCGACCGCTCGATGGAGGCGGTGTGCTACTACGCCTACTGGGCGTCCACCGAGCTGGCCGAGGAGCGCGGGCGCTACTCCAGCTACCGCGGCTCGCTGTGGGACCGCGGCATCCTGCCGCTGGACACGCTCAAGCTGCTGGCCGAGCAGCGTGGCGGCTACGTCGAGGTCGACACCTCGGCCACGCTCGACTGGGAGGCCCTGCGCGAGCGCATCCGGCAGTACGGGATGCGCAACTCCAACTGCGTGGCGATCGCGCCGACCGCGACCATCTCCAACATCGTCGGGGTGGATGCCTCCATCGAGCCGTGCTTCGGCAACCTCTCGGTCAAGTCCAACCTCTCCGGGGAGTTCACCGTCGTCAACGAGTACCTGGTGCGCGACCTGAAGAAGCTGGGCCTGTGGGACGACGTGATGGTCATGGACCTCAAGCACTTCGACGGCTCGCTGCGCCGCATCGACCGCGTGCCGGAGGACCTGAAGCAGCTGTACGCCACCGCGTTCGAGATCGAGCCGCGCTGGCTGGTCGAGGCCGCCTCCCGTCGCCAGAAGTGGATCGACCAGGCGCAGTCGCTGAACATCTACATGGCCGGCGCCTCCGGCAAGAAGCTGGACGAGACCTACAAGCTCGCCTGGCTGCGGGGCCTGAAGACGACGTACTACCTGCGCACCATCGGCGCCACGCACGCCGAGAAGTCCACCGTCAAGGCCGGCCAGCTCAATGCGGTGCCCACCGGCGGCGGCGTCTCGGGCATGTCCGCCATCGAGCAGGCCGCGTTGGCTGCGCAGACGCAGATGTCCGCCGAGCCCGCCACCGACATCAAGTTCTGCTCGATCGACAACCCCGACTGCGAGGCGTGCCAGTGACGCGTGCGGTCGCCGGGTTGCGGCGCAGGCTCACGTCGCGAGAGCGACGTGAAGCGCAAGCGGGCCGCAGCCACAACCCCGACTGCGAGGCGTGCCAGTGACACGTGCGGTCGCCGGGTTGCGGCGCAGGCTCACGTCGCGAGAGCGACGTGAAGCGCAAGCGGGCCGCAGCCACAACCCCGACTGCGAGGCGTGCCAGCGACGCGTGCGGTCGCCGGGTTGCGGCGCAGGCTCACGTCGCGAGAGCGACGTGAAGCGCAAGCGGACCGCAGCCACAACCCTGACTGCGAGGCGTGCCAGTGAGGCATGGGTGAGTGAACGCGCGAGCGGCTTCACTCGCTCAACGACTCACCGACTCACTCTCACTCACCGAGGGCCGTGCAATGTGCGGCCCTCGTCCTTCTAACGTTGGAGAGCGTTCGCGAGCATCGATGACGATGCACGACCGCAACAGACGCGTCGTGCAAATGTCAAGAAGTGCTTGGTGTTTGCACACAACACTCTCATAATTCATCTTTACAGGAAGTCCACCATGCTGGTTTGGGAAGAAGAGTCCACTCCCTCGACACCGCATTCGACGAGCACCGCGCCCACCTCTCCACAAGCTGCGCGGGCTATGCCTTCATCGCCTTCTTTCGCGGACCCTGTCGTTGCCCACGCGACTGCGCTGCAAGCGGTCGCCCCCACCTCGGCTGCTGCCACCAAAGCACAAGCGCCGCTCGCCGCCTCCAGCGTGCAGTCGGCCAGCAAGCGCCGGGTCAACGTCGCCGACAAGCGCATCATCAACGGCCAGACGGACGTCAACCAGCTCGTCCCGTTCAAGTACAAGTGGGCCTGGGAGAAGTACCTCGCCACCTGCGCGAACCACTGGATGCCGCAAGAGATCAACATGTCTCGCGACATCGCACTGTGGAAGGACCCGAACGGCCTGACCGAGGACGAGCGCCGCATCATCAAGCGCAACCTCGGCTTCTTCGTGACGGCCGACTCGCTGGCCGCCAACAACATCGTCCTGGGCACCTACCGCCACATCACGGCGCCCGAGTGCCGTCAGTTCCTGCTGCGCCAGGCCTTCGAGGAGGCCATCCACACGCACGCCTACCAGTACATCGTCGAGTCGCTGGGCCTGGACGAGAGCGAGATCTTCAACGCCTACCATGAGATCCCGTCCATCCGCGACAAGGACGAGTTCCTGATCCCGTTCATCGACGCGATCATGGACCCGGACTTCCGCACCGGCACGCCCGAGAACGACCAGAAGCTGCTCAAGTCGCTGATCGTCTTCGCCTGCCTGATGGAGGGCTTGTTCTTCTACGTCGGCTTCACGCAGATCCTCGCGCTCGGCCGGCAGAACAAGATGACCGGTGCGGCCGAGCAGTACCAGTACATCCTGCGCGACGAGTCGATGCACTGCAACTTCGGCATCGACCTCATCAACCAGATCAAGCTGGAGAACCCGCACCTGTGGACGCCGGCGTTCCGCGAGGAGATCAAGGGCTTGTTCCTGAAGGCGGTCGAGCTCGAGTACCGCTACGCGGAAGACACCATGCCGCGCGGCGTGCTGGGGCTCAACGCTTCGATGTTCAAGGGCTATCTGCGCTACATCGCGAATCGGCGCGCCACGCAGATCGGCCTGGAGGAGCTCTTCCCGAACGAGGAGAACCCGTTCCCGTGGATGAGCGAGATGATCGACCTGAAGAAAGAGCGCAACTTCTTCGAGACCCGTGTGATCGAGTATCAGTCCGGCGGCGCCCTGTCCTGGGACTGAGGCGCGCGGGCACGAAACACGCTCTGCGGGTCATGAAGAACGGAAGAACAACAACAATGGCGGGCCTTGCCCGGCGGACGCAGAAGCCGCAGGCAGGGACCGCGACCCCATTCACCGTACCGGGGCGTCTCTCCAAGGCAGCCCGAGGGGCGGTGGATCGCCGTGCTGTATCGAGCGGTGCGGCGCTCTTTGCCACTTGATCAAGGAGAACTGTGATGGCAACTGCGAAGAAGGCTGCGGCCAAGAAGGCCCCGGCGAAGAAGGCGGCGGCGAAGAAGGCCGCTCCGGCCAAGAAGGCTCCGGCCGCCAAGAAGGCCGCCCCGGCGAAGAAGGCCGCGGTGAAGAAGGTCGCCGCCAAGAAGGCGGCACCGGCCAAGAAGGCCGCCGCGAAGAAGGCGGCGCCTGCGAAGAAGGCCGCGGTGAAGAAGGTCGCCGCCAAGAAGGCGGCACCGGCCAAGAAGGCCGTCGCGAAGAAGGCAGCGCCTGCGAAGAAGGCTGCGGCCAAGAAGGCCACCGCCAAGACCGCGGCGAAGAAGCCTGCTGCCAAGAAGGCCACTGCCAAGAAGGCCGCGAAGAAGCCCGCTGCGAAGAAGGCGGCTGCTGCCCCTGCTGCTGCCGCGGCGCCTGCGCCTGCGCCGAAGCCCGCGCCCGCTCCTGCCGCGAAGACCACGCTCAGCCCCCAGGCCGCGTGGCCCTTCCCGACCGGCGCGAAGCCCTGAGCGCCTTTCGCGATGTCTCACGAACCCGGCTGCGGCCGGGTTTTTTCATCGCGTCGATCTCTGTGAACACCTGTCGGCGCCAGCCGCCTTGGTCTGCGATGAGCCGCCCGTCCCCCGTCCCGCCGACGTGCCCCTACGCGCGCTGCGTGGAGCGTGGCGTCGAACTGCGTGTGGCGGCGGCGCCCAATGCCAAGCGCACCGAAGTGGCCGGTCTGCACGCCGACGCACTGCGCGTCCGGGTGCATGCGCCTGCCGTGGAGGGACGCGCCAATGAGGAGCTGCTGCGATGGCTTGCCAGGCAGCTCGACGTGCCGATGTCCGCCTTGACCCTCGTGCGGGGCGCACAGGCGAGGCGCAAGACGGTGCGCTGCGCCGTCGCGGCGCAAGAGCGCGACGCCGTGTGGGGGCGGGTGTGCGCCTTGTGGCCTCCGGAGGGCGGGGGCGAGGCGGCCTCATGACGCTGGCCTAGGGTCGCCCCGAACCGGGCCGCCACCCCCAGGGCCGGTGGCGTGAGGCCCGTGGCACGATGCCGCAGGGGCGGCGCTCCTTCCTCACTGCAGCTCGAGGGCCCGGCGATCGAGGCGGTGGTTCTGCGGGCCGGCGCAGGCGATCTTGATGGCGCCGACGCGGTTGCCGAGCTGGGCGCAGCGCTCGAGCGACCATCCTCGCTCCAGGCCGTACAGCAGGGCCGCGCGGAAAGCGTCGCCGCAGCCGGTGGGATCGACCACCGCCGTAGCCGCCACTGCGGGCACGTGCTGCTTCTCGCCGCCTTGCCACACCTCGCAGCCGTGCGCACCCAGCGTGACGACCACGCCGCGCAGATGCGGCATGCGGGAGAGGGCGGCAAGGTCCGCGCCGGTGCGCTCGCACAGCATCTTGGCCTCGTAGTCGTTCACGGCGATCCACGTGGCCTGCGCAATGAAGCGGCGCAGCTCGGCACCGTCGAACATCGGCAGCCCCTGGCCCGGGTCGAAGATGAACGGAATGTCCGCATGGGCGAGTTGCTCGGCATGTCGCAGCATGGCCTCGCGTCCGTCAGGCGCGATGATGGCCAGGCGCAGTCCCCGGTCGGTGGGGACGTCGATCTCGTGCGCACGCTGCATCGCCCCGGGGTGGAAGGCAGTGATTTGGTTGTTGTCGGCGTCGGTGACGATGATCGCCTGGGCGGTGTAGCTGTCGTCGATGACGCGCACGCAATCGGTGGGCACCCCCCACTCCTGCATGCGGCGCAGGTAGCTCTCGCCATCGGCTCCGAGCGCGGCCATCACGACCGGCTCGCCACCGAGCTGGTGCAGGCTGTAGGCGATGTTGCCTGCACAGCCGCCGAACTCGCGGCGCAACGTGGGCACCAGGAACGAGACGTTGAGGATGTGGATCTGCTCCGGCAGGATCTGGTCGCGGAACCGGCCGTGGAAGTTCGTGATCGTGTCGAATGCGAGCGATCCGCAGATGAGGGCGGGCATGCGTCGTCCTTGCGTCAGGGATAGAAGGCTTCCACCGTGTAGCCTGCGATGCGATGGCCGGGCGTGGTGAATTCGAGCGTGAGGGTCGCGTCCTGACGGGCCCCCAGCGTCGGCGACGCCCGGAACGTGGCCGGATCGAGGCTGCGCCGCGCGACCAGGCGCCCCTCGGTGTCGGTGAGGTTGAGGTCGATCCAGGGCATGGCGAGCGTCTCCTGGCCGCGGTTGCGCACGAGCACGGTGAGGCGATAGCCGTCGATCGCGGCGAGCCGGGTGAGACTGCTGCTGTCCACCACCACGTCGTCGATGCGTCGGGGCGCCGAGATCTCGCAGCCCAGCCAGTCGCACGCCTGGGCGAGCGAGGGCGCGAGGGCCGGCTGCCGCACGGCCAGCGTGTCGCGGAAGTGGAAGACGGCCTGCGCGGCGAGCGATAGCGTCAGCGCGAACGCGGCCAAGCCGAGCAGGAAGCGCACCGCAGGGTGGTGCCAGCGCTGTGCGCGCTCCGCGCGGCGCAGGAACTCGGGCGTCGCGTCCGAGAGCGTGCGCACCTTGCTGCGCCGCAGGCTGCGGCGCGAGCGCCCCGGGGCCTCCTCGGCGTGCAAGGGTTCTTCCGGCCCACCGGCCGAGGCGGCGTCGTGCTCGCCCCGCGGCGGGTGCACGCTCAGTTCGCTGTCGAAGCGGGCGTCGGCGAAGTCTTCGGCCCCGCGCTCGCGGTCGCGTTCGGGCCGGTAGGTGCTTTGGTCGAGGAAGCGCGAGTCGAGCACCTCGTAGGCGGTGGCCGCGTCTGCGTCCTCGGTGGACAGGGCGGGGGCGGCAAGCCCGCTGCCTTCGGCCTGCGCTTGGCCGCCCGGGCGCGAGACGGCCCGCTCAGGGCTGGGCGACCCTGCCTCGCCCGCTGGGGCACGCACCTGCGGGCCGGCTCCCTCGGCCTCGGGCGTCACGAGGAACTGCGCCGCAGGGGCGACGGGGGCAGGAGGAACGGCTCCGGGCGGAGAAGACGGTGCCGTGCCCGGTGCCGGGGGCGGCGGGACATCGCGCTCCAGGTCGAACAGGCCCTCGATCGCGTTGAACACCTCGCCGCAGCGGCCGCAGCGCACCCACCCCTCGGAGACTCTCAGCTGGTCCTGGACGACGCGGAAGGCGGTGCCGCAGGCGGTGCAGCGGGTGGCAAGACTCATGGCGCGAATGATGCCATCGGATGGCTCATCGGCCGAGCGGGGGAGCCACGAGTTCGGGGATGACGACGTGCCGAGGCGACGTGTGGCGTCGCACGCGGGCTGTGGTGCTGCGCCCGCGCCTCACGTCGGCTCGCCGAAACGGGCGGTCATCAGGACCCAGCCCTCTTCGCGCTCGCTCACTTCCAGCGCACACCAGGGTGCATAGGCCGACTGCAGTTCCTGCGCCTGACGCTCCAGGATGCCGGCGAGCACGAGGTGGCCGCCCGGCGCCACATGGGCCGCCAGCAGCGGCGCGAGCAGCTTGAGCGGCGTAGCGAGGATGTTGGCGAGCACCAGCTCATAGCGACCGGAGGCGAGTTCGGGCAGGCCCGCCTGCACGGCGACTGCGTTGGCCTGCGCGTTGGCCCGGGTGGCCTCCACGGCGGCCGGGTCGATGTCCACCGCGTCGACGCACTGGCCGCCGTGCAGCGCAGCCCCGATGGCGAGAATGCCCGAGCCGCAGCCGTAGTCGAGCACGCGGCTCCAGCCCTGAGGGCTCGCATGGCGCGCGATCCACCTGAGGCACATGCGCGTCGTCGGGTGGGTGCCGGTGCCGAAGGCCAAGCCCGGGTCGAGTCGGATGACCCGGCGCGCTTGCGCAGGCGGCTCGTGCCAACTCGGGACGATCCAGAACTCGGACGTGATCTCGACCGGCGAGAACTGCGACTGGGTCAGCCGCACCCAGTCTTGCGGCTGGACTTCGCGCAGCGCCTGCACATGCACGTCGTGCGCCCACTCCTGGGCGAGCAGCAGCGTGGCGGCTTCGGTGGCGGTGTCCTCATGCTCGAAGAGCGCCGTCAACACCGAGCGCTGCCACCCCGCGCGGGGGGCGGGCAAACCGGGTTCGCCGAAGATCGCCCGCTCCTCGTCGGTGTCGGCATCGGCGTCCTCCACCGAAACCGACAGCGCCTCGAGCTCGTTCATCAGCGCCTCCGAGACGGACTCGACCAGCGCCTCGGGAGCGACGAGGACCAGTTCGAACATGGCGGGCACCGCTCGCGCCCTCAGCGCTTGTGCTGGTTCATCCAGCCTTCCAGGTAGTGGATGCTGGTGCCGCCCTCGACGAACTTGGCGTCCACCATCAGTTCGCGGTGCAGCGGGATGTTGGTCTGGATGCCCTCGACCACGGTCTCGGACAGCGCGATGCTCATGCGGGCCAGCGCCTGCTCGCGCGTGTCGCCATGCACGATGATCTTGCCGATCATCGAGTCGTAGTGCGGGGGCACGAAGTAGTTGGTGTAGACGTGCGAGTCCACGCGCACGCCCGGGCCGCCCGGCGGATGCCACATCGTGATGCGGCCGGGCGAGGGCGTGAACTTGAACGGGTCCTCGGCGTTGATGCGGCACTCGATCGCGTGCCCGCGCATCTCGATGTGACGCTGGGAGAAGGGCAGTTTCTCGCCGGCGGCCACACGGATCTGCATCTGCACGATGTCGATGCCGGTGACGAGTTCCGTGACCGGGTGCTCCACCTGCACCCGCGTGTTCATCTCGATGAAGTAGAACTCGCCGTTCTCGTACAGGAACTCGAACGTGCCGGCGCCGCGGTAGCCGATCTTCTTGCAGGCGTCCGCGCAACGCGCGCCGATCTTCTCGATGATGCGCCGCGGAATGCCGGGGGCCGGCGCCTCCTCGATGATCTTCTGGTGGCGCCGCTGCATCGAGCAGTCGCGCTCGCCGAGGTACACCGCGTTGCGGTGCTGGTCGGCGAGCACCTGGATCTCCACATGGCGGGGGTTCTCGAGGAACTTCTCCATGTAGACCGCCGGATTGCCGAATGCAGCGCCTGCTTCGGCGCGTGTCGTCTGCACCGCGTGCACGAGGGCCGCCTCGGTGTGGACCACGCGCATCCCGCGACCGCCCCCGCCACCGGCCGCCTTGATGATGACCGGGTAGCCGATCGAGCGGGCGATGCGGATGATCTCCTTCGGGTCGTCCGGCAGCGCGCCTTCGGACCCGGGCACCGTGGGCACGCCGGCCTTGATCATCGCCTGCTTGGCGGAGACCTTGTCGCCCATCAGGCGGATGGACTCTGGGGTCGGGCCGATGAAGACGAAGCCGCTCTTTTCGACGCGCTCGGCGAAATCCGCGTTCTCGCTCAGAAAGCCGTAGCCCGGGTGGATCGCTTCGGCGTCGGTCACCTCGGCCGCCGAGATGATCGCCGGCATGTTGAGGTAGCTCTGGGACGACGGGGCGGGGCCGATGCACACGGCCTCGTCGGCCAGCTTCACGTACTTGGCGTCGCGGTCGGCTTCCGAGTAGACGACCACCGACTTGATGCCCAGCTCGCGGCAGGCGCGCTGGATGCGCAGGGCGATCTCGCCCCGGTTGGCAATCAGTATTTTTTTGAACATACGGTGCTCTCGGCTCAAGCGCCCGGGCGCGCGGTGCACGCCGGACGATGGGCCGCGCCTTGGGCGCGAGCGCGCCGGTGGGCCATGAGGATCTTCTTCAACATCGAGAAGCGCGGCTTCACTCGATCACGAACAGCGGCTGCCCGTACTCGACGGCCTGGCCGTTCTCGCACAGGATCTGAGTGACCGTGCCCGACTTGTCGGCCTCGATCTCGTTCATGATCTTCATCGCTTCGATGATGCACAGCGGGTCGCCTTCCTTGACCTGCTGACCGAGTTCGACGAAAGGCTTGGCGCCCGGGCTGGAGGCGCGATAGAAGGTGCCGACCATCGGGGACTTCACGACATGGCCCGTCGGCTGGGGCTCGGCGGCGGGGGCCGCGGGGGCGCTCGAGGGTGCCGCCGCGATGGCCGTGGACGGCTGCGGGGCGACCGGTGCAGCCATCGGCACCATCGCGGGCGCGGCGACCATGGCCGCCTGCCCGCCGGACTTCACGATGCGCACCTTGCCGTCGGCCTCGGTGATCTCGAGTTCGGAGATGTTCGACTCGGACACGAGGTCGATCAGGGTCTTGAGCTTGCGTAGATCCATGAGCGCTCCAACGATGTTGTGAGGGGCGGGGCGGCGGCCGCAAGGCGCCCCGGCCCGGCTTTCTTGGTTGACCGAAGGGTCGGGATTATCTCAAGTCGCGGCGGCGACCCGATCCAGGGCATACAGCAGGGCCAGCCGGTAGCCGGCCGGCCCCAGGCCGCAGATCACCCCCTCGGCCACGTCCGAGAAGTAGGAGTGGTGGCGAAAGGGCTCGCGGCGGTGGATGTTGGACAGGTGCACCTCCACGAACGGCAGGGCCACGGCCGCCAGGGCATCGCGCAAGGCGACGCTGGTGTGGGTGTAGCCCCCGGGGTTGATGAGGATGAAGCGGGTGCCGTCGGTGCGTGCCGCCTGAATGCGGTCGATCAGCGCGCCTTCGTGGTTGCTCTGGAAAGAGGAGAGATCCACGCCCCGATCGGCTGCGATCTGCTTCAGTTCTGCGTCGATCTGCGCAAGAGTCGTGGAGCCATACACGCCCGGTTCGCGCACCCCGAGGAGATTCAGGTTGGGGCCGTGCAAGACGAGGATGGACATGAGGCAGCCCGCAGAAGCGTTACAGAAGGCGACACTTTACGCGCAATTCGGCGCAAATGTCGAGCGGTTTATCCCTCGATGGCCGCGAGTTCCCGCACGAGCCGGTCATAGGTGGTCTCGCCGAGGTGCCGCCACACGGGCTGCCCCCGGCGGTCGAACGCGACGGTGAACGGCAGCCCCCCTTGCGTGTTGCCCAGTTCCTTGGACAGCGCCACTGCGGGGAACCCCGCGATCGCGATGGGGTAGCGCACCGGGAGCTTGGCGAGGAACTGCCGTACCTGTGCCGGGTTGTCCACCGCGAGCCCGAGCACGGCCCAGCCGCGCGGCCCTTGCTCGGCGGCAAACCGGTCCAGGGCGGGCATCTCGCGCACGCAGGGCGCGCACCAGGTGGCCCAGAAGTTGAGGAGCAGCGGCCGGCCGCGCCAGTCGGCCAGGCGCAGCGGCGTACCCTCGGGCGTGGGGAATTCGAGCCCCCACAGCGCCGGCGCCTCCTGGCGCGCGCGCCACCACGCGGCCACCCCCGCGCCGCCGGCCGCGGCGGCCACGGCCACGCCGGCCGCCAGCCAGCGCCGTCGCCTCATCCGGTGGGCTCCAGGAGGGCCCGGACCGCCTGGGTGTTGCCCCGCTCCGCTCGGCCGCGCGCGTCGGGCTTGAGCGCACCGCGCAGGTCGTCGCGGTCGTAGACCACCAGGTGCACCAGCACCCGTTCGCCCAGTTCAGGGCTGCGATCGGTCAATGTCAGGACGTCGACCGGCTCGCCTCGAAAGCCGATGACGCTGCGGACGTCGTAGTCCACGCCCTTGTCGATCAGCAGGATCTCGGCCGACTTGGGGTCGTCGCAGAAGAGATTGATCCACACGTCGTTGAGCCGTGTGGCGGTTCCGTTCCAGACGGCGCCGGTCAGGTGCGGGTCGAACTCGGCGAGCCGCTCCATCCAGCGCAGAGCGACGGCACGCAATGCGGCCAGTTCGCCGGGCTGGGTCTCGGCGCAGAAGATACTGATATAGGCGCGTACTTCATCTTCGATGAGATCGTTGCCCGGCAATTCGGAGGCGGCCAGGCCCTTCTTGGCCACGAGCTTGGCGGCTTTGCGCTTGGCGGGGCCGTACTCCATGCCCTCCTCGACGATGAGGCGGGCCGCGGCGGACGCGATCTCGACGGTGAGCTGGGTGGGGGCGGCCATGTCGGTCGGATTCTAGGAGCACGGCGTCACCGGCATCCGGACGTGCGGCATCTTGCATGCCCGCAACAGGGGCACCTCGCGCCAGGAGTGCGGGCGGGGGGCGGGGGGGCGCGCAGGCGCAGGACATCAAGGAGGAGGCGGCGGCCACCGGCCGGCGCCGGGGGACAGTCCGGGGCCTGCGCGCCCCCCGCCCCCCGCCCGCACTCCTAGGGGAGCTGCACCGCTCCCATGCGGGCCACGATGGTCGACGCACGGCCGGCCAGGTAGCTCGAGCCGAGCCGCTTCTCGTAGCGCTTGGGGGCCGGCAGCATCACGGCCAGCCGGGCCGCCTGGTGGGGCGACAGCCGCGCGGCGCTGGTGCGGAAGTAGTGCTGGGCGGCGGCTTCGGCGCCGAACACGCCCTCGCCCCATTCGACGCTGTTGAGGTAGATCTCCAGGATGCGCCGCTTGGACAGGAGGGCCTCCAGCATCATCGTGATGACGAACTCCTGCGCCTTGCGCGCGAGCTGCCGTTCGCCCGAGAGGAAGAGGTTCTTCGCGAGCTGCTGGGTGATGGTGGAGCCGCCGACGATGCGCAGGGGGACGCTGGGCGGCGCGGCGCGCTTGCGCTCGGCGAGCTGCTGCAGGCGCTCCAGTCGCTCCTGCGCGCGCTGGTTGCGCTCCCACGCCTTCTCGATGGCGTCCCAATCGACGCCTTCGTGCTCGGTGAATGCCGCATCCTCCGCGGCGATCACGGCCCGCTTGAGGTGGTCTGAGATCTCCCGGGCGTCGCGCCATTCCTGTCGCCACGGCAACCGGTGCTGCTCGCGCAGCAAGCGCACGGCCTCGGAGCGCTGGAAGCTCGTCGATTGCGGATCGACGACGTTCATGAGGGCCACCCGCGCGAGGAAGTAGAGCTGCAGACTCAGGCCCGCGATCAGGAGCAAGCCGGCCAGCCGGCCCAGCGCGGCGAGCGCGGGCTTCATGCCGTCTGGGCCCGCAGGGCCGCGAGCACCGGAGCGGTCGAAGGCCTGACGCCGCGCCACAGCCAGAACGACTCGGCAGCCTGCTCCACGAGCATGCCGAGTCCGTCGAGGCCGAGCGCCCCGCGATCTGCGGCCCATTGCAGGAAGGGCTGTGCGGCCGGCCCGTACATGAGGTCGTAGGCGAGCGCCCCGGGCCCGAGCACGGTGCCCGGCACTGGCACGGTGGCGCCTTGCAGGCTGCTGGCCGTGGCGTTGATCACGACATCGAAGCCGCTGCCGGGCGCTTCCAGCGGCACGACATGCAGCTCGGCGCCGTGCTGGGCGCCCCAGGCTTGATGGCGCGCGACGAGCTCCTGCGCCCGTGCCGGCGTGCGGTTGGCCACCGCGACGACCGCCGGCTTCGCCTCGAGCAACGGGCCCAGCACGCCGGCCGCGGCGCCGCCCGCGCCCAGCAGCAGGACGCGTCTGCCGGCCAGGTCGATGCCGGCGCGCGCTTGGATGTCGCGCACCAGGCCGATGCCGTCGGTGTTGTCGGCGAACCAGCCCTGCGGGTCGAAGCGCAAGGTGTTGGCTGCCTGCGCCAGCCGCGCGCGCTGCGTGCGGAGGTGGGCCAGCCGGAAGGCCTCGAACTTGAACGGCACCGTCACATTGCAGCCCTTGGCTCCCGAGGCGGCGAACGCCTGCAGCGTGATCTCGAAAGCATCCAGAGGCACGAGCAGGCGCCCGTACTCCATGGCCTGCCCGCACTCGGCGGCGAACATCGCGTGGATCTGGGGCGACTTGCTGTGGGCGACCGGGTTGCCGGCCACGGCGTAACGGTCCATCGTCAGTTGGAGGTGAGGGTGGTTTCCAGCGCTTCCTCGCGTGTGAAGCGGAAGCGCGAGACGACGACGATCTGGTCGGCCTTGGCCCGCATTTCGGGCGTGAACGGTCCGAAGGGCGCGGCGGCCTTCACGATCGCCACTGCGCGCCGGTCGAGGACGGGCGAATCGGACGGTTGCACCACTTCGGTCTCGACCACGCGGCCCAAGGCGTCGACGGTCACGATCATCGTGAGTTCGCCGTAGAGCTTCTTGCCCTGGTGCTCGGGGAAGTTGCGCGTGCCGCGGTCCTCGATCTTGCGGCGCAGCTGGTCGTAGTAGAGCGCATAGACCTCCTCGCGGGTGCTCGGGCTGATGTAGCGCCGCTTGGGCCGCGAGTTCTCCTCGTTGATGCGCTTTTCGATCTCGGCGAGCATGCGCAGCAGCTGGCGCCGCCGCTCCTCCTGCGCGCGCGCCTCGGGCGAGCCCTGGTCGCGCCGGGGGTCGGGCGCGGGCAGCGCCGCGAGCTCGCGCCGCACGGTGGCGAGCAGCCGCGCCTGCTGCTCCTGCATCTGCTCGATCTGCTTGTGCAGGTCTTCCGGGGCGTCGCCCGTGGCGATCAGCGCCGAGGGGGGCAGCGGCGAGGTCGCCCGTCCGCGCTCGGCTTCGCCGCCGCCGGCGAGGTTGGCCTGGGCGATGGCTTGCGCCTTGACCGGGGCCTCGTTCGACCGCGCATTGACGAGCACGACTTCCAGCGGGGTGTCCTCGAAGATGCGGTTGAAGCCCTCCGGGTCGACGAAGCGCACCGTGAACAGCGCGGCGTGCGCTGCCACGGAGATGGCGAGGGCGATCTGCAGGGTCGAGAACTGCTTCAGCATGGCAGCGGCGTCTCAGCCCGCCGGCGCGGCGGGCGGCGCGCTATTGTCGCCTTCCGAGGCGCCTTCCTCGCCCACGTCGATCGCGAGTTCGAGCGGCCCGGCCTGCAATTCTTCACTGTCTTCTTCCAGTTCTTCCGGCGCCTGGGCCGCGGCGGTCTCGTCCGGCAGGCGCTCGACGACGCTGGCGTGCACGTCCAGCGTGAGTTCGTCCATCCCCGTGAGGCGCACCCGCACCCGCACTCCGCGCGGCAGGGCCTCGGCCCCCAACGCGCGGAAGACGAGCGGCAGGGACTCGGCGCGCACCAGGCCGTCCTTCATCACCGTGGCCGCCAGTTCGCTCCAACCCTCCTGCGCGAGGTAGCGCAGCGTCCAGTACCGCTCGATGGTGTGCTGGAAGTCGTTGTAGGCGGTATAGGCTGCATCGAAGGCCGAGATGATCGAGAACAGATCGGCGTCCTTGGGCTTGAACGGCGCTGCGAGGGCGGCCGTGCGGCCGTGGCGGGCGCAGGCGATGATCTGCCATTGGTTGACCAGGTCGACATAGCGACGCAAGGGCGAGGTGGCCCAGGTGTACTGCTTCACGCCCATACCGGCATGCGGCAGCGGCTTGGTGCTCATGCGCACCTTGATGCCGGGGGCGAGGCTCGGCTGGCTGCGGTAGATGCCGGGCACGCTCAGTTCGGCCAGCCAGCCGCCCCAGGTGCTGTTCGCCAGGATCATCGCCTCGGCCACGATGAGGTCCAGCGGCTCGCCGCGGCGGCGCACGTCGATCTGCACCCGTTCGCTGCCGTCGGGTTCGCGACCGTCGTTGCCGAGGAGCTTGAAGCTGTAATCGGGGCGCGTGAAGGTCTCGGGCTTGCCGCGCACGATCTCACGCTGGGCCTTGAGGTGCTGCGCCAGCCGGAAGGCGAAGGCGAGCTCCGCGGCGAAGGGGTAGTCGGCGACGGCTCGCCCGGCGAGGCTGTCTTGCGTGATGACCTCGCCCAACTGGTCGTGCCTCAGGTTGGACGCGATGCGCACCCGCTCCAGCCGGGTCTCGCTGCCGCGGATCTCGAGCGTCGACTCGTCGACCGTGAAGTAGATCGACACCGCCGGGCAGTCTCGGCCTTCCAGCAGGGTGTAGGCCTGCACCACCTCGTCGGGCAGCATCGTGATCTTGTAGCCCGGCATGTAGACGGTCGAGTAGCGCGTGCGGGCGATGGCATCGAGCGCCGAACCGGGGGAGATGGCGAGGCCAGGGGCCGCGATGTGCACGCCGAAGACGACCGTGCCGCTGCCCAGGCCCTGCACGGAGAGCGCGTCGTCGATCTCGGTGGTGCTGGAGTCGTCGATGCTGAAGGCGCTCTGCGGGGCGAGCGGCAACTCGTCCTTCACCGGCGGAGTCTCGACCGGCGCGAAGGCATACCCCTTGGGGAAGTGCTCGAACAGGAAGCGCCGCCAGTGGAACTGGTAGGCGTTCTCGATCGCTCCGGCGCGCTTGAGCAGCTCCAGCGGTGCCTGGTGCGAGCGCCGCGCGGCCTCCACGACCGCCTTGTACTCCAGCGCGTTCTTGTCCGGCTTGAACAGGATGCGATAGAGCTGCTCCTTGATGGGCGTGGGGCAGCGGCCCTCGATGAGCTCCTGCGCCCACTGCTCGATCTGGGC
Source organism: Schlegelella aquatica (assembly GCF_026013905.1). Classification (NCBI taxonomy): domain Bacteria; kingdom Pseudomonadati; phylum Pseudomonadota; class Betaproteobacteria; order Burkholderiales; family Sphaerotilaceae; genus Caldimonas; species Caldimonas aquatica. The sequence continues at coordinate 2,682,863 of NZ_CP110257.1, read as the reverse complement.
CTGCTGCTGGCGTTTGCGTTCGATCGCGGCGAGAGCCGCCTTGACGGTCTCGGCAGGGGCCTTGCGAAAGCGTCCCTTGCCGGTGCGCCGGAAGTAGTGCGGCGCTTCGAACAGGCGCAGCAGGGCGGCCGTCTGCTCCACGGGCCCGGCCTTCGCGTCGAAGTACTCGCGGGCCAGATCGGCGAAGCCGAACTCGTCGTCCGGGGCGAACTCCCAGGCCAGGTCGAGGTCGATCTCCGTGGCCAGCGGCTGGGCCGCGGCGAACAGCTGCGAGGGCTGGGGCTGCTCGAACCGGAGCAGCACGTGGGCTTGCTTGACTTTGACGCGCTTGCCCGAGTCCAGCTCGATCTGCACGGAGCTGTCGGCCTCGGACATCACGCGACCGGCGAGGAATTTGCCGGCATCTTCGAACAGGGCGAACATCCCCTCATTGTCGCCGCAGCGGGGACCGGCGCTCAGACCAGCCCGAGGAAGGCGAACACCGCATCGAGGTGGGCGTGGAAGTCCGACAGCGCGTGATCGCCGCCTTCGAGCAGGCGGATGTGGGCGCCCTGGTAGCGCGCGTGCATCTCGCGCCAGTCCAGCAACTCGTCGCCTTTGGCGATGACCGCCATGTAGCGCGAGGGCTCGGCGATGGCCTGCGGAGCGAGCGCGCGCAGTTCTTCGACGTACTCGGCGCGAAAGTAGAAGCGGTCCTCGGTGTGCCAGAAGCGCTGCTCGCCGATGTAGGCCGCCAGATCGCGGGCCGGATTCACCGCGGGGTTGAGCACCACCGCCCGGCAGGCGCGGCGCTCGGCGAGCACGGTGGCGTAGAAGCCGCCGAGCGAACTGCCGATCACCGCCATCGCGTCGGCCGGCCACGACGACGTGCCGGCCTCGATCAGCGCCAGCGCTTCGCGCGGCGAGGGCGGCAGCTGGGGGCACCACCACTGCAGCGGCATGCCCTGCCGCCGCAGCGATTCGACGCGCTCGGCCACCTGGCGTGCCTTGGCGGACAGGGGAGACGAGCGAAAACCGTGAAGATAGAGCAGGTGGGTGGTTCGAGCCATGGGGAGCGGCGTGACGAGTCGGGCTGCACGTGCGCCCGGCGCCCGGACCGCCGGGCGCGGCTGCCAGTCTAGCGGCCGGGGCCCGGCCGTGTGGAAGCGCACGGCAACGGCTCCTGCGTGCAAGCCCGGTGCCCCTGCACCTGCCGCACGGCGGCCCGTCTTCCTATACTGGCTGCGGCCGGCGCGAAGGAAGCCGCCGCCGCGGCGGGCAGCCGCAGCCGAATTGCGCGCCCAAAGGAAGTCGAGTGAAGTTGCATCTTTCTGGCCGACGCCCCCGCAACCGGCGGCCGACGGCTTTGTCCTCGCCCGCGGGTCGCCGCTGGGGGTCGGGGGCGGCCGCCCTGCTGCTGGCCGGCTGCGCCACGCTGTCCCCTCAGTCGCCCCCCCAGCCCGAGTCCCGGCCCGTCCATCCGGTCTCGCCGGGCGAGACTCCGGCGTCCAAGGCGTCGGCAGACGCGCCGTCCCCTTCGCGCGTGGAGCCGGGCGGGCTCAAGCCTTTCGCCGAGGTCGTGCGAGGGGCCACGCAGACGCCCGGGTACTTCCCCCTGTGGCGCAAGGACGAGAAGCTGTGGATCGAGGTGCCCGTCGCACGGCTCGAACAGCCCTTCTTGCTGACGGTGAACATCGACAGTTCCGTGGGCGAGCGCGGCCTCTATGCCAGCCAGATGGGCAACAGCTGGGTGGCCAGCTTCCGGCGCGTCGGAACCCAGATGCAACTGGTGGCGCGCAACCTCGGCTGGCGCGCCGAGGGGCAGCTCGCCCTGCAGCGCGCCATCGCCCAAGGGTTCTCCGAGAGCCTGCTCGGGGCCGGACCCGTCGCGAGTCAGGAGCACCCGGAGCGCAAGTCCGTGCTCCTCGACGCAGGCTTCCTGCTCGGCGACGTGGCCGGCTACTCGGGTGCGATCGAGGCGGCGTTCCGCATCCCTTACGGTTTCGATCGCACCAACTCCTTCTTCGAGCAGGTGTGGGCTCAGCCTTCGGCCAGCTCGGTGAAGGTGCGCACCCATTTCGCGGTGCCCCGCCTGCCGCAGGCTTCCTCGGGCGCGCGAGTACCGCAGTCGCCTCCCGACGCCCGCAGCTTCTTCGTCGGCTTCGTCTACAACTTCGTGCGGCTGCCCGAGCAGCCGATGCGCCCGCGCAAGGCCGATCCGCGCCTGGGGCACTTCACCGACGCCTTCGTCGACCTCGCCAACGAGGCCCGCACCCCGGGGCGTGTGCACTTCGTCAATCGGTGGCGCCTGGAGAAGGCCGATCCGCAGGCGCCGCTGTCCCCCCCGAAAGAGCCGATCGTCTTCTGGCTGGACAAGAACATCCCGCCCCGCTATCGCGACGCGGTGCGGGCCGGCGTGCTCGAGTGGAACAAGGCGTTCGAGCGCATCGGGTTCCGCGACGCGCTGGTCGTGAAGCAGCAAAGCGACGATGCCGACTGGAACACGCTGGACGCGCGGCACGCGTCGATTCGTTGGTACGTGGGCGCCGACGCCGGTACGGCGCGCGGGCCTCATCACTCCGATCCGCGTACCGGCGAGATCCTGGACGCCGACATCGCCATGGCGGACGTCTTCACGCGCAGCGCGCGCCGCTTCTTCGTGGAGCAGGGAACCCGATCGGCCGCCGCGGCCGAGACCGGCCGCCCGGGCGCCGCGGACGAGCATGCGCACGAGCCGGCAGCCGACGACTGCCACTACGCGATGGAGGCCGCCGCAGAGCTCGACTTCGCGCTGGAGGTGCTGGCCGCCCGGGGCGACATCGACCCGGACGGCCCGGAGGCCGAGGCCTTCGTGCAGGCGGTGGTCAAGGACACCATCATGCATGAGGTGGGCCACACGCTGGGCCTCAAGCACAACTTCAAAGCCTCCACCACCGTGCAGCGCGAGGCGCTGCTGGACCGTACGCGTACGCAGCGCGACGGCACCTCCGGATCGGTGATGGACTACAACCCCTTCAACCTCGCCTTGCCGGGCGAGCCGCAGGGCGCGTACATCAACACCACGCTCGGCCCCTACGACTACTGGGCGATCGAGTACGCCTACCGGCCGCTGCCTGCCGAACGGGAAGAGGAGGAACTCCTGCGCATCGCGTCGCGCAGCACCGAGCCGGCGCTCGCCTTCGGCGACGACTACGACGCCGGAGGCTTCGGCGGGTTCGAGGGGATCGATCCGACCGCGAACCGCTTCGACCTCGGCGACGATCCGCTCGCCTATGCCCAGAAGCGGCTGCGGCTCACGCAGGAGCTGTGGCAGCGCGTGCAGAGCCGGCCCCCCTCCGGGCGGGACCCGGTGCGCGAGCGGCGCATCCTGCTCGGCGGCTTCCGGCAGCTCGATCGCACCATCGAGCTCGCCGGCAAGTACGTCGGCGGCATGGTGCAGGTGCGCGACCTGCCCGGCACGGCGCGGCGCACCTACACGCCGGTGGAGCCGGCGCGCCAGCGGGAGGCCTTGCGGCTGCTCACGAGCCACCTCTTCGCGACCGACAGCTTCCGGTTCCGGCCGGAGTTTCTGCGCAGCTTGCCGCCGGACTACCTGGACCGCGATGCCGAAGGGCCGGTGAGCATTCCGGACGCCGTGCTGCGCGTGCAGTCCATGGCGCTCGACCGGCTGTACTCCGCCGGCACCGCGAACCGCCTGCTCGACCTGCCGCATTACCTCGGGCAGGCCCAGGCGGCGCAGGCCTTGTCGCTGGCGGAGGTGTATCGCACTTTGCAGGATGCGGTGTGGGCCGAACTCGCCTCCGCAGGCCCGATCGACCGGCTGCGGCGCAACCTCCAGCGCGAGCATCTGCGCCGCGTGGTGCAGGCGATCACGCGCCCGGCCGCCGGCATGCCGCCGGACGCCGTGAGCCTGCTGCGATGGCACGCCCGCGCCCTGGAGGCCCGGCTGCAGCAGGCGCTGCGACGCCCCGGCGCGACGCTCGAGACGCGGGCGCATCTGGAAGACAGCCTGGCCCTGCTGCGCCAGGCCCTGCGCGCCGGCATGCAGCGCGGCTGAAGCTGCGCGCGCCTGACCGCCCGGCGTCCGTCGGGGCGCGGGCGGCGTGGCGGTCAGCGCGTCTGCGCGAGCGCGCGCAGCAGCTTGGTGTGGATGCCGCCGAAGCCCCCGTTGCTCATGCACAGCACGTGGTCGCCCGGGCGGGCGACGGCCACCACGCGATCCACCAGGCGGTCGATGTCGTCTTCGACCGTCGCGCGCTCGCCCATCGGAGCGAGGGCTTGCGCGGCGTCCCAGCCCAGGCCTCCCGCGTGGCAGAAAGCGAGGTCGGCCTGCTCCAGCGACCACGGCAGCTGCGCCTTCATCGTGCCGAGCTTCATGGTGTTGGAACGGGGCTCGAACACCGCCAGGATCCGTTCGCTGCCCACCCGGCGGCGCAGCCCGTCGATCGTGGTGCGGATCGCCGTCGGATGGTGTGCGAAGTCGTCATACACCTTCACGCCCTGCGACTCGCCGCGCAGCTCGAGCCGGCGTTTGACGTTGCGGAACTCGCCGAGCGCGCGCGCCGTGGCCTCGGGGCCGACACCGACGTGGTCGGCCGCCGCGAAGACCGCCAGCGCGTTCATCTGGTTGTGTTCGCCCAGCAGGTCCCACTCCACGCGCGCCACGCGCGTGCCGTCGCGCAGCACGTCGAAGGCGTGCGGCTCTCCCACCGCGCTCCAGCCTGCCGGGACGCCGAAACGCTCGATGCCGCTCCAGCAACCGCGCGCCAGCACCCGCGACAGGCTCGCTTCGCGGCCGTTGACGACGAGCCGGCCGCTGCCCGGCACCGTGCGCACCAGGTGGTGGAACTGCTTCTCGATCGCGGCCAGATCCTCGAAGATGTCCGCGTGATCGAACTCCAGGTTGTTGAGCACGGCGGTGCGCGGCCGGTAGTGCACGAACTTGCTGCGCTTGTCGAAGAAGGCCGTGTCGTACTCGTCGGCTTCGATGACGAAGCAGCGCCCCGAACCGAGCCGGGCGGAGACGCCGAAGTTCTGAGGCACGCCGCCCACGAGGAAGCCGGGTGCCAGCCCCGCGTGCTCCAGCACCCAGGCGAGCATGGAGGTGGTGGTGGTCTTGCCGTGCGTGCCGGCCACCGCCAGCACGTGGCGGCCCTGCAGCACTTCCTCGGCGAGCCACTGCGGCCCGCTCGTGTAGCGCAGCCCTTGCTCCAGGATGGCCTCCATCAGCGGGTTGCCGCGGCTCACCACGTTGCCCACCACCCATACGTCGGGCTCGAGTTCGAGCTGGTCCGTGTCGTAGCCTTCGATCAGCTCGATGCCGAGCTGGCGCAGCTGGTCGCTCATCGGCGGATAGACGCCCGCGTCGCAGCCGGTCACGCGGTGGCCCGCTTCACGCGCGAGCGCTGCCACGCCGCCCATGAAGGTGCCGCAGATGCCGAGGATGTGAATGTGCATGGACGGCCATTCTAGGGACTGTTCACCCTGCGGAGGCCGCCGCGATGGCCCTACACTGCCTGCTCCATGTGACGCAGGGAACAGACGATGCGTGTGGGCGTGTTGACCGGAGGGGGGGACTGCGCCGGTCTCAATGCGGTGATCCGCGCAGTCACCAAGTCCTTGATCCACCACGGCCCGGCCGAGGTCTGGGGCATCGAGGACGGCTTCGAGGGGCTGATCGAGGGGCGCGGGCGGCCGTTGGGCTGGGAGGCCGTGAGCGGCATCATCGCCACCGGCGGCACCATCCTGGGCACGAGCAACCGCGGCAGCCCGCTGGCGAGCGAGCAGGCGATGAGCCGCGCGCTCGAGCACGCCAGGACGTGGCGGCTGGACGCGATCGTCGCCATCGGCGGCGACGGCACCATGAGCATCGCTCACGCCATGGCGGCCCACGGCCTGGCCTTCGTCGGGGTGCCCAAGACCATCGACAACGACATCGAAGGCTGCGAGCGCAGCTTCGGGTTCGACACGGCCGTGAGCATCGTGACCGAGGCGCTGGAGCGCGTACAGACCACCGGCCAGAGCCACGGGCGCGTGATGATCGTCGAGACGATGGGCCGCTATGCAGGCTGGATCGCACTCGAGGCGGGCGTGGCGGCCGCGGCCGACGTGATCCTGCTGCCCGAGATCGAGTACGACGTGGAGGCGGTGGCCGAGGTGTGCCGGCAGCGCGAAGGTCGGCAGCGCTACACCGTCATCTGCGTCGCCGAGGGGGCCCGGGCCCGCGGCGCGGGCTACACGGTCGAGCGCCGCGTGGCCGGCGCAGACGACCCCATCCGGCTGGGCGGCATCGCCCACGTGCTGCGCGAGCAGCTCCAACCCCTGCTCGACAGCGAAGTGCGCTCCACGGTGCTGGGGCATGTGCAGCGGGGCGGCAGCCCCACGCCCTTCGACCGCGTGCTCGCGACGCAGTACGGCCACCATGCGGCGCAGCTGGTGCTGCAAGGCGCGTTCGGTCGCATGGTCACGCTGCAGCAAGGGCGCATCGCCAGCATCCCGATCGAGGACGTGGCCGGGCGCAACCGGCGCGTGCCGGCCGACCACCCCCTGCTCGTGTGCGCGAGGGAGATCGGCGTGTGCTTGGGCGAGGGGGCCGGCCCGGGCTGAACCGGCGCGTGCTCAGCGCGCCCGCAGCGCCTCGCGCGCGGCCTCCAGCGTGGCCTGGATGTCCGCCTCGGTATGCGCAGCACTGACGAAACCGGCTTCGTACAGCGCGGGCGCGAGATACACCCCGCGATCGAGCATCGCGTGGAAGAACCGGCTGAAGCGCTCCTTGTCGGTGGCCATGACCTCGCCGTAGTGGCGCGGCAGTCGCCCCGTAAAGAAGAAGCCGAACATGCCGCCCTCGCTGTCACCGCTCATCGGCACGCCTGCCTCGCGCGCGACGTCGAGCAGGCCGTCCACCAGGCTGCGTGTGCGCGCGCCCAGCGACTCGAAGAAGCCCGGCCGCTGGATCTCCTTGAGCGTGGCCAGGCCGCAGGCGGTGGCCACCGGGTTGCCCGAGAGCGTGCCGGCCTGGTACACCGGCCCCACCGGGGCGAGCTTTTCCATCACCTCGCGCGGTCCGCCGAAGGCCGCCAGCGGCATGCCCCCGCCGATGACCTTGCCGAAGACGCTCAGGTCCGGCCGGAAGCCGGGCAACAGGCGCGCGTACAAGCCCTGCGCGCTCTCCAGCCCGACGCGAAAGCCGGTCATCACCTCGTCGAAGACGAGCAGCGCCCCGTGCTCGGTGCACAGCTCGCGCAGGCGGCGCACGAACGCCGGCTCGGCACGCACGAAGTTCATGTTGCCCGCGATCGGCTCGATCATCACGCAGGCGATGTCCTGTCCGTGCCGCGCGAACGCTTCCTCCAGCTGCTCGAGGTTGTTGTATTCGAGCACCAGCGTGTGCTGGACGACCTCCGGCGGCACCCCGGCGCTGGTCGGGTTGCCGAAGGTCGCCAGCCCCGAGCCCGCCTTGACCAGCAGGGCATCGGCGTGACCGTGGTAGCAGCCCTCGAACTTGACGAGCTTGGCGCGGCCCGTGTGGCCGCGTGCCAGCCGGATCGCGCTCATCGCCGCCTCGGTGCCCGAGCTCACCAGTCGCACCTGCTCCATCGACGGCACGAGCTTGAGGATCTCCTCGGCCAGTTCGATCTCGCGCTCGGTCGGCGCGCCGAACGACAGGCCCTGGCGCACCGCGCGCTCGACCGCATCGAGCACGGCCGGATGCCCGTGGCCGAGGATCATGGGGCCCCACGAGCCGATGTAGTCGATGTAGCGCCGGCCCTCGGCGTCGAACAGGTAGGCACCCTCGGCGCGGGCGATGAAACGCGGCGTGCCGCCCACCGCGCGAAAGGCGCGCACGGGCGAGTTCACGCCGCCCGGGATCACGCGTTGCGCGCGATCGAACAGGCTGGCATTAGTGGACATGTCGGGGGTCCTGGGGTTCGATGTCGTCTTCGCCGCCTTCCTGGGCTGCGCCTTCCTCGGCCGGTGGCTGGGCCCAGAAGAACCGGTCGGGCACGACCGATCCCATGCCCGGGCGGAAGCCGGCATCGAGCGATTGGTCGAGGAAGGTCAGGGCTTCGGAGACGGCCAGGTGCAACTCGGCGCCGTTGGCGATCATGGCCGCCAGTGCGGCCGACAGCGTGTCGCCTGCGCCGACGAAGCTGGTGTCGAAGCGCTCGAACTTCTCGCCGGTGATGGCACCCTCGGCCGAGGCCAGGACGTTGTCCACGTAGTGGTCGGGCAACTGGACGCCGGTGATCAGCACGAAGCGCGTGCCGTGCTCGGCCGCCGCCGCGGCCAGCTCGCGCGGCGAGGCCGGGCGGTCGGCGTCCCATTCGGGCAGCAGGAAGTCGGTGAGCGTCTTGTGATTGCCCACCAGCACCTCCGTCTGCGGCAGCACCAGCTCGCGGAAGGCGCCGTGGTAGGCCTCGGAGGTGGCCTCGTCCATCCAGCTCAAGTTGGGCAGATAGGCCACCAGCGGAACGTCCGGGTAGTCGGAAAGCACCTCGGCCACCGCGCTCACGCCCTCGGCGCTGCCGAGGAAGCCGACCTTCCAGGCGGAGATCGCCGCGTCCTCCAGGATCGTGCGGGCCTGCTCGACGATCACTTCGTCGTCGATCGCATGGTGGTCGAAGACCTCGGCGGTGTCGCGCAGCAGCACGCCAGTGACCACCGGCAGGGCGTGCGCCCCCATGGCGGCCAGCGTGGCGACGTCGCCGCCCAGGCCGCCCGCCCCGCTGGCGTCGTTCACGTTGAAGGTCATCACACACGGGGGGCCGCTCAGGTCCTCGGGGGTCTCGGCGGTGGCGGCGTGGTCTTGGGCGTTGGGATTCGAGGTCATGGGCAGCCGGGTCGGCGGGTTGGAGTGCCGTTACAAGGGCACGTGAAGAACCGCGTGTAAGTTCGCACGAAAGCTCGCGGTTTCAGGCCCTTCGTAGGGCTACAATGACTCCCACCATTCTAGTGAAACTGATACAAAGTGAGCGAGTCTCGAACCTGGATGTGCCTGATCTGCGGATGGATCTACGACGAATCGGCAGGCGATCCGGAGCATGGCATCCCGCCGGGAACTGCCTGGGCCGACGTTCCGATGAACTGGACGTGCCCGGAGTGCGGCGCCCGCAAGGAGGATTTCGAGATGGTTCAGCTCTGAGAGCCCAGGCGGGTGCCCGTGCAAGGCGGGGCATCGCGCGGGCTCTCGGAACGTGTGCGCAAGCCGCCGTCGGCGCCCTGCGCGCGTTGCTCTTGCGCTGCCCGCGCGCGACGTCGCGCGCGGGCGCATGGGCGGTGGTGAGGGGGTGCTCGGCGGTTGGTTCCACACGCGAGTGCAGGGCAATTTCGGAGCCTGGCGCGCGGCGGGCGGCGCCGGTGGGAGAGGAGAGGGCTCAGTGAGCGACAACGCGAAGCCAGGCGAGGCGGCAGCGAAGGTGTTGGTCATCGACGACAGCAACACCATCCGGCGCAGCGCCGAGATCTTCCTGAAGCAGGGTGGCTACGAGGTCGTGCTCGCGGAGGACGGATTCGACGCGCTGGCCAAGGTCAACGACCACGAACCCGACCTCATCTTCTGCGACATCCTGATGCCGCGGCTGGACGGCTACCAGACCTGCGCCATCATCAAGCGCAACCCCAAGTTCGCGCACACCCCGGTCATCATGCTCTCGTCGAAGGACGGCCTGTTCGACAAAGCGCGGGGCCGTATGGTCGGCTCCGAGGACTACCTGACCAAGCCGTTCACCAAAGACCAGTTGCTGCAGGCCGTCGAGCAGTACCGCCGCGCAGTGGCCTGAAGACGGCCGGCCCGGGGTTCCGCCACGTCCCCTGTTGCTACCCAAGACCGCTCAGACGGAGGGCGGCGAGTGAGGAAACAGCCATGCCTATCAAGAAGATCCTGTTGGTTGACGATTCCAAGACCGAACTGCATTTCTTGTCCGAGCTGCTGACCAAGAAGGGTTACAGCGTGCGCACGGCCGAGAACGCCGACGAGGCGATGCGCCGCTTGGCCGAGGAGAAGCCGGATCTCATCCTCATGGATGTGGTGATGCCGGGGCAAAACGGTTTCCAGCTCACCCGCTCGCTCACGCGCGATCCGAACTACGCCGATGTGCCGGTGATCATGTGCACCAGCAAGAACCAGGAGACTGACAAGGTCTGGGGCATGCGCCAGGGCGCGCGCGACTACATCGTCAAGCCCGTCGACGCCGACGAGCTGATCACCAAGATCCGCGCTTTCGATTGAGCGCCGTCGTCCACCTCCCGGCCCCTCGAGACTAGCACCCGATCAGGCAGGACGCATGGCAAAGAAAGAAGCGCTGCGAGAGCTGCAAAGCCGCCTGGCCGAGCGCCTGCAGGCTGCGCGCACGGAGGCCCGAACCGCCAACTGGCTGGCCGTCGAGTCCGGTGGACAGGGCTTCCTGCTGCCGCTGGCCGAAGCCGGCGAGATCTTCCCCGTCGGCGCTTTCGTGCCGGTGCCCCACACCGTCGACTGGTTCCTCGGCGTGGCCAACCTGCGCGGCGGGCTGCACGGGGTGGTCGATCTCGCGGCTTTCCTCGGGATCAGGTCGCCCGGGGCGGGCGATGCCGGCCGCGAGCAAGCCCGGCTCATCGCATTCAATCCCGGTCTCGAGGTCAACTGTGCTTTGCTGGTCGAACGGCTGGCGGGCCTGCGGGCCAAGGAGCAATTGCGCGCCGAACCGGGCGACGGCCGGCCACGCCCGGCGTTCGCCGGCGCGCGTTATCTCGACGGGCAGGGGCGTCGTTGGCAAGAGCTGAGTCTGGCCGCGCTTGCGGGGGACGAGGCCTTCTTGAAGATCGTGGGCTAGAAGATCGTGGGCTAGAGGTGGTGAGCAAGACGGTGTCGTGCTCGCCGCCTGACCGGACGCAGGTCCGGGGTTCGACAGCAAAGAGCTAGAGGGATCTATGGGTTTGATCGACAAGTTCAAAGGGTTGGGCAAGAAGCCGTCCAAGGGCGCCTTGCCGGACATGCCGACGGAAGGGTCCTCTCAGGGGCTCGACGAGCTGCCGTTGCCCAGCGCGGACGGCACGCTGACGCTGGAGCGGGCGCCGGGCGCGGATTCGTCCATCATCTCGGAGGCGGCGCCCTCGGAACTGCCGGGCGACTTCGCCGGCACCCGGCTGGAAGGCACGACGGCCGAGACGGCCGGGCCGCAATCCAAGGTGCCGCTGATCGGCCACATGCCCGTGGCCCAGCAGCAGCGGGTGCTGGGCGGCCTCACGATCGGCGGTCTGGTCGGTCTGGTGCTCATCACGATCATCTCGCAAAACGCTGCGAACCAGGTCGCGACCCAGGTGAGCGTGTCCGGCCAGGCGCTGATGCAGTCGCAGCGGCTCGCCAAGTCGGTGTCGCAGGCGCTGATCGGCAGCCCGCAGGCCTTCCCCGAGGTGAAGGAAAGCGCCACGGTGCTGGCGCGCGACGTGCGGGCGCTGGCGCGCGGCGACGACGGGCTCGAGGTGCAGCCGGCCGCGGCGGCCGTCCAGCCGGCCATCGAGCCGTTGCTGCCGCTGGTCGATCGTGCCGAGAAGAACGCGGCCACCGTGCTGGCGCAGCAGCAGATCCTGACCCAGGTCGGCCAGGCGCTGCGGACGATCAACCGCCAGTCCTCCGACCTGCTCGAGATTGCCGAGACCATCGCGTCCTTGAAGCTGCAGCAGAACGCGAGCCCCGCCGAGATCTCCGCCGCCGGGCAGCTCGTGATGCTGACCCAGCGCATCGGCAAGTCCGCCAACGAGTTCCTGACGATGGAAGGCGTGAGCCCGGAGGCGGTGTTCCTGCTCGGCAAGGACTTGAACTCCTTCCGCGAGATCGCCCAAGGCCTGCTGGAGGGCAACCCCGAACTGCGTCTGCCCGGCTCGAAGGACGAGCAGACCAAAGAGAGATTGCAGGCGCTGATGAGCCTGTATGAGCAGACCCGCACGCAGGCCGGCGCCATCCTCGGCAACCTGCAGGGCCTGGTGTCGGCCCGCGAGGCGCAGGCGGCGATCGTTGCCGACAGCGAGCCGCTGCGCAAGGGCCTGGAGTCCGTGCAGGAGCAGCTGTCGGGCCGCGCCGGCTTCGGTCCGCTCAACGTTGCGCTGCTGCTCATCACCGTCGCGATGGCGCTGCTGGGTATCGGCGGCCTCATCTACGTGTACCTGCAGGACCAGCGCCAGCGCGCCTGGGTCGCCGAACAGCAGCGTCTGGAGGCCGAGCGCCAGGAGCAGGAGGCCAAGCGGGTCAACGACGCCACCCAGGCGGCCATTCTGCGGCTCATGAACGAACTGCAGACGGTGGCCGAGGGCGACCTGACCCAGCAGGCGACCGTGACCGAGGACATCACCGGCGCGATCGCCGACTCGGTGAACTACACCGTGGAGGAGCTGCGCAACCTGGTGGCCCAGGTGCAAGGCACGGTGACCCGGGTGGCCGAGACCACGCAGCAGGTGGAAGCGACCTCGACCGAGCTGCTGGCCGCCTCGACCGAGCAGCTGCGCGAGATCCGTGACACCGGCGAGTCGGTGCTGCAGATGGCCAGCCGAATCAACGAGGTGTCGGCGCAGGCGCAGCAGTCGGCCCAGGTGGCGCGCCAGTCGCTGCAGGCCGCCGAGCAGGGCCTGCAGGCGGTGCAGAACGCCATCGGCGGTATGAACGCGATCCGCGAGCAGATCCAGGAAACGTCCAAGCGGATCAAGCGACTGGGCGAGTCTTCGCAGGAGATCGGCGAGATCACCGAGCTGATTTCCGACATTACCGAGCAGACGAACGTGCTGGCCCTGAACGCCGCCATTCAAGCAGCGTCGGCCGGTGAAGCGGGCCGGGGCTTTTCGGTGGTGGCCGAGGAAGTGCAGCGGCTGGCCGAACGCTCGGCGGATGCGACGCGGCAGATCGCGGCGCTGGTGAAGACCATTCAGACCGACACGCAGGACGCGGTGGCCGCCATGGAGCGCTCGACCCAGGGTGTGGTCGAGGGGGCCAAGCTGTCCGACGCGGCCGGCACGGCGCTGGTCGAGATCGACAGCGTGTCGCGGCGCCTGGCCGAGCTGATCGAACAGATCTCGGAGCAGGCGTCTCGCGAGGCGGAGTCGGCGAACGTGGTGGCGGGCAACATCCAGCACATCTTCGCGGTGACCGAGCAGACGGGTGAGGGCACGCGCTCGACGGCGCAACTCGTGCGCGAACTCTCCAAGACCGCCGAGGAACTGCGCCAGTCGGTGGCGCGATTCAAGATCGACTGAACACGCGGGCAAGGGGGCGGCGCTGCCGCCCTCGCTCGTCATGGGACGCACGTTCTTCCCGACCACGGCCGGCACGAGACCGGTGGATCGCCGGGTGCTGCTGAAGGACGGAGGGCGCACGCCAGCAGCGCGGCCGGGTAGCCGCGGCTCGAGGGGTGACGCCAGGGGGGCGGCCGGACCGCGCATGACTGATTGATGGGCAAGACAGCATGGACAGCAACCGCAGCACGATGGGCGATGACCTGAGCTCACTGGCTTGGGTGCAGGAGGAACTGCGCAAGTCGCTCGAGTCGGCACACAAGGCCTTGCGTCGGTTCCTGAAGGAATCCGAGGGCGTTGCCGGCTCGGACGTGGACGGCGTCGACCCCGCGGTGCTGCGCACCGCTCGGCAGCAACTGCACCAAGGCGTGGGCGCGCTCGAACTCGTCGGCCTGCCGGCCGCGGCCACCCTGCTCAGGGCCTCGGAGGCGGCGGTTCAACGCTTCATCCAGAAGCCGCAGCGCGTCACGCCGGCAGCGGTCGAGGCGATCGAGAAGGCCTCGTTCGGCCTGCTGGACTTCCTTGCCCGGGTCCTCGCGGGCAAGGCAGTCTCGCCGGTGTCGCTGTTTCCGCAGTACCGGGCGGTGCAGGAGCTGGCCGGGGCGGACCGCGTCCACCCGGCCGACCTCTGGAACGCCGACTGGCGCTGGGCCGAAGTGCCCAGCGACGAGCGCGCGACGCCGCGCCGGGCCGACGACGCGGCGCGTACCGAGCTGGAGTCGCTGCTGCTGGCCCTGATGCGCAACGTGTCGCCGTCGGCCACCGCGCAGCGCATGAGCGACCTGTGCGCCGGGCTGGGAGCCGGCGCAGTCAACCTGCAGGCCCGCACCTTCTGGAAGCTGGCGGCCGCGTTCTTCGAGGCGCAGGCGCAGGGACTCCTGCGCAACGATGTCTACAGCAAGCGGGTGGCTGCGCGCATCCTGGCGCAGTTCGGCATGCTCGAGCGCGGTGAGTCGGCCGTCTCGGACCGGCTGGCACTGGACCTGCTGTTCTTCTGCGCCCAGTGCGCCGTGCCCTCGGGCGTGGCGGCACCTCGGCTGCAGGCCGTGCGCGAGGCCTACGGCCTGGTGGACGAGCAGCCGGTCGACTACGAGCACTCGTCGCTCGGCCGGTTCGATCCTGCCCTCCTGGCCCAGGCGCGCAAGCGCGTCGCGGCGGCCAAGGACTCCTGGTCGGCGGTGGCCGGCGGCGAGATGCACCGCTTGGCGAGCCTGCCCGAGCAGTTCGCGCTCGTCGGCGACTCGCTCCAGAAGATCTACCCGGCCGGCGACGAGCTGGCGCAAGCCCTGCAGCGCGCCGTGCAGCAGACCGTGCAGTCCAAGGCGAGCCCGCCGGCGGCGCTGGCGATGGAGGTGGCGACCAGCGTGCTCTACCTGGAGGCGTCGCTGGAGGACGTCGACTTCGATCACCCGGAGCAGGCCCAGCGTACCGCGCGGCTGGCGCAGCGCCTCGAGTCGGTGCGCCAGGGGCAGCCGGCCGAGCCTCTCGAGCCGTGGATGGAGGACCTGTACCGCCGCGTGTCGGACCGCCAGACCATGGGCAGCGTGGTGCAGGAGCTGCGCAGCTCGCTGATGGAAGCGGAAAAGCTGATCGACCAGTTCTTCCGCAATCCCGCCGACCGCAGCGTACTGGTGCCGGTGCCGCACCAGCTCAACGCGATGCGGGGTGTGCTCTCGGTGCTCGGCATGGATCAGGCCTCGCAAGCGGTGCTGCGCATGCGCGAGGTCGTCGACGGCCTGATCGCCAGCGACGTGGACCCCCAGCGCGCCTCGGCCGGTGGCACCTTCGAGCGTCTGGCCGGCAATCTCGGCGGGCTCGGCTTCCTGATCGATATGCTGAGCTATCAGCCGCAGATGGCCAAGTCGCTGTTCGTCTTCGACAGCGACACCGGCGAGCTGCGCCCGGTGATGGGGCGGGCCACCCCGTCGGCGTCGACGGTGCCAGCGGTGGAAGCCCCGGCGGTCGCGCTGGTCGAGCCGCGCCTCATCGAGCAGGCGCAGACGCTCGCCGAGGCGGCGGCCCGCGAGGACGTGCCGCTGGAGGATGTCTCGGCCGAATTGCAGAAACTGGCCGAGGAAGCGGTGGTGGCTGACCAGCCGGCGCTCGCGGCCACCCTCTCGCAGGCGCGTGCGGCCGTCGAGCAGGTGGAGCAGGGCCAGGCGGACCCGCTGGAGGCGCGCGAGCAGGTGGCTCAGGCGATGGCCGACTTCGTGGCGACGGCCTCCGAGGCGGTGGCGCTCGAGCCCGAGCCGCAGCCGCCCGCCGTCGCCCCGGCGCCCGCGCCGGGCGGCGTCACGGAGGAGGACGACGAGATGCTCGCCGTCTTCCTCGAGGAGGCGCAGGAGGTCATGGCCGCCGCGACCGAGGCGCTCGATGCGCTCGGCAGCGGGCCCGACGACCTGGAGCAGATCACCGTCGTGCGCCGGTCGTTCCATACGCTCAAGGGCAGCTCCCGCATGGTCGGGTTGCACGACTTCGGCGAGGCGGCGTGGGCCTGCGAGCAGCTCTACAACATGTGGCTGGCCGACCAGCGGCCGGCCAGCGAGGAGTTGCGCACCCTGACCGGCGACGCGCTGGAATACCTCGCCGCGTGGATCGGGGAGATCGCCTCGGGCGGCCCCGTCGCGCATGCGAGCGCGCCCGTGCGCGCCGCCGCGGACGCGATGCGGCTGCGCGGCGAGTTGCAGCCGATCGAGCGGCCGATCGAGCGGCCGCAGGCGCAGACGCCGCCCGTCGACACCCTCCCTGCCAGCGAACTGGAGCCGGCCAGCGTCGAGGTGGTCGAGGACTTCGAGCTGCAGTGGCCGGCGTCCACGGGGTCCCAGCCGTCTGGCGCCGGGGCCGAGCCGGTGCCATCGCTCGAGCTGGATCTGAGCGGCTTCGAAGGGGCCGCAGCGCCGCTGGCGGCGGCAGGCTCCTTCGAAGATCTCGACCTCGGTGCGCCCCCTGCCGGCGAGGAACTCCAGGCCGAGGCCGCCGTGGCAGCCGACGAAGGGCTCGCGCAGGCGCCGCAGTCCCTGGCGTCGTTGCCCGCGGACCTGCCGGGCGAGGGTGCCATGCCCCGACTGGAAGTGGATTTCGACCTCGAACTGCCACCGCTCGAGCCCTCGCCGGCCCCTTCGGTGCAGCCCGACGAGGCCGCCGTCCCGCTGGCAGTGCCGGGCGCCGAGCCGCTCACCCCAGGCGCCGAGGCGAGCCCCCAGGAGCTCGAGGCCGTGGCGGCTGCTGCCGAGCCCGAGCCCCCGGCGCCCGCCTCCACGGGCGGCGAAGCAGAGGGCGAGCCGAGCGGCGCGCCGGCGACGGGCGCGGACGCCTCGAGCGAGCAGGTCAAGGTCGTCGGCCCGCTGCGCATCAGCATCCCGCTGTTCAACATCTACCTCACCGAGGCGGACGAGCTGTCGCGCCGCCTCACCACCGAACTGGCCGAGTGGGGGATGGAGCTGCACCGGCCCGTGGGGGAGACCGCGATCGCGCTGGCCCACTCGCTGGCCGGCAGCTCGGCGACCGTCGGCTTCGCCGATCTGTCCAATCTCGCGCGCCAGCTCGAGCACGCCCTGATGCGCTCGCAGGCGATCGGACGCGGCACCGAAGACGAGGCCCGGCTGTTCGTGGACGTGGCCGAGGAGATCCGGCGACTGCTGCATCAATTTGCCGCGGGCTTCCTGAAGGAGCCCGCGCCGGCCCTGCTGGAGCGCCTGGCGGCGCACGAGATCGAGTCGGCGCAACGGCTCGAGCAGGCCCATGCGCGGCTGGCGCAGGACCGCGCCGCGAGCACCGGCGGCCTGGACCGGCCGGAGGAAACGCTGGGTGTCGACGAGATCGATCTGTCGGCCCTCGGCGACGTCGGGGAGCCCGCATCGCAGCCCGGCCCGCTGGCGGCCGTGGAAGCCGCAGTGACCGCAGCCGCCCAGCTCGCGGCCCCCTCGTCGATGATGCCGCTGGAACTCGGCCGCGCGGAGTTCAAGCAGTTGGGCGCGATCGAGGCCCGCGCGCCGGCCCGCTCCGCGGTCGCGGTCCTGCCGGCCGACGTGCAGATCGACGAGGACATCGACGCGGTCGACGCGGTGGACCCCGACCTCTTCCCGATCTTCGAGGAGGAGGGGCTGGAGCTGCTGCCGCAACTGTCGGCCCAGATGCGCGAATGGGCGGGCCGCCCGGACCATGCCGCCTCGGCTCACGCCTGCATGCGCACGTTGCACACCTTCAAGGGCGGGGCACGACTGGCCGCAGCCATGCGCCTGGGCGAGATGGCGCACCGGCTGGAAAGCCAGATCGAGCGCCTGCTGGCCCGCGGCGACGTACGAGGAGCCGACGTCGAGCCGCTGCTCGGCCAGGTCGATGCGCTGAACGCGGTGTTCGAACTGCTGCGCCAGCAAGACGCCCAGAGCTACGCCGAGGCGGCGGCCGCGGTGGAGCCGCTGGCCGCCGTGCCGCAGAGCGCCTCGACCGTGGTGGCCGAGCGTCTGCCCGAGCCTGAAGCCGCCCCGGCGCCGGCCCAGGCGCCGACGGATGCGGCGGCCGAGGCAGCGGTCGAGCCCGTCTTCGAGGCCGAGCCGCCGGCGACGGACGACGACCGCGGGACCGCGCAGGGCGAGAACGCACCGGGCGCCGCGGTCGAGCCGGTCGAGATCGATTGGTCTCGCTTCATCAACACGGGTGCCTCAGGCGCGGCCCCGGTCGCAGCGCGGGCCGTGTCGCTCTCGGGACAGGCGTCGGTGCGCGTGCGTGCGCAGCTGCTCGACCGCCTCGTCAACCAGGCCGGCGAAGTGAGCATCACCCGCGCCCGGCTGGAGGCCGAGGTGGGGCAGATCAAGCAATCGCTGGGGGACCTCAACGACAACCTGGAACGCCTGCGGCTGCAGCTGCGCGACATCGAGCTGCAGGCGGAAACGCAGATGGCCTCGCGCATGGAGCAGGCCAAAGCGGAAGGCCATGCGTTCGACCCGCTCGAGTTCGACCGTTTCACCCGCTTCCAGGAGCTCACGCGCATGATGGCCGAGTCGGTGAACGACGTGGCCACGGTGCAGCGCTCGCTCCAGCGCACGTTGGAGACGGCCGAGGACGAGCTGGCTGCACAGGCGCGCCTGACGCGCGAGTTGCAGGACGACCTGTTGCGCACCCGCATGGTGGAGTTCGAGGGGCTGTCCGACCGCCTGTACCGGGTGGTGCGGCTCGCAGCGAAGGAAACGGGCAAGCAGGTGCGCCTGGACATCGTCGGCGGGTCCATCGAAGTGGACCGCGGCGTGCTGGACCGAATGACGGCCGCGTTCGAGCACCTGCTGCGCAACTCCGTGACGCACGGCATCGAGTTGCCCGAGGAGCGCGCGGCGCGCGGCAAGGACCCGGTGGGCACCATCGTCGTCGCGCTGCACCAGGAGGGCAACGAAGTCTCCATCGAGTTCCGCGATGATGGAGCGGGCCTGAACCTGCCGAAGATCCGGGACCGTGCGGTGGCGCTGGGCCTCCTCTCGCGGGACGCTCACCCGAGCGATGCCGAGCTCGCGAACCTGATCTTCACCCCGGGCTTCTCGACGGCCGAAACGGTGACCGAGCTGGCCGGCCGCGGCGTCGGCATGGACGTGGTCCGCGCCGACGTGAACGCGATGGGCGGGCGCATCGAGACGGCGACGGCCGCAGGCCAAGGCACCAGCTTCAAGCTCGTGCTGCCGCTGACCACCGCCGTGACGCAGGTGGTGATGTTGCGTTGCGGTCAGGTGGTGGTGGGGGTGCCCGCCAACCTCGTGGAGATCGTGCGGCGCGCATCGCCCGAGGAGGTGGAGGCCTGCTACGAGTCGGGCAGCTACTCGATGGGCGACCAGCGCATGCCGTTCTTCTGGCTGGGCGCCTTGCTGCAGTCCAGCCCGCGAGGAACCGAAGGCGGCCGCAGCCAGCCGGTGGTCGTGATCCGAAGCGCGCAGCAGCGCATTGCCCTGCACGTGGACGAGGTGCTCGGCAACCAGGAAGTCGTGGTCAAGAACCTCGGCCCGCAGCTGTCGCGCCTGCCAGGTCTGGCCGGCATGACGCTGCTGGCTTCCGGCGCGGTGGCGTTGATCTACAACCCGGTGGCGCTCGCCACGGTCTACGGCGAGGCCGCGCGTGCCATGACGGCCGCCTCCCTGCAGGCCACCGCCGCGGCCCCCGCGGCGGTGGAGGTGCCGCAGCCCGAGGCGCCCGCCACGCCGCTGGTGCTGGTGGTCGACGACTCGCTCACCGTGCGTCGCGTCACCCAGCGCCTGCTGGTGCGCGAGGGCTACCGGGTGGCGCTCGCCAAGGACGGCCTGGAGGCCCTGGAGCGTCTGGCCGAGGAGCGGCCGGCGGTGGTCCTCAGCGACATCGAGATGCCCCGGATGGACGGTTTCGACCTGGTCCGCAACATCCGAGGCGACTCGAAGCTGGCGCACCTGCCGGTGATCATGATCACCTCGCGCATTGCGCAGAAGCATCGCGACTATGCGGCGGAGCTGGGGGTCAATCACTACCTGGGCAAGCCCTATAGCGAAGAAGAGCTTCTGGCGCTGATCGCCCGGTACACTGAGAGCAGCGAAGCCCAGGTATCGGCCTGAGCCCCCGCGCCCCCGGCCGTCCCGGCCGCTCGATGCCTGCGCCCCTCGGGGCGGCGGGCAGCGGCCCCCCGGGCCCGGGATGGGGCGGTTCCAGGCCGGTGCTGTCCACGACCGCCGCTCACCACGCCATGCCGAACGCGATCGACCACCTCGCCGCACTCACGGGTTACCGCGACCGCGACCTGCTGGACGTCACGCTCGCCCATGCACTGATGGATCTGCTGCGGCCTCGCCAGGTCGTCGTCTACAAGCTCGTGGGCGAAGGCGACGACCAGCGCTGGTTGCTGCGCGCCCGTCTGACGGCGGGTCAGACCACCGCCGTTTCGGACCCGCCGTGGGTGGCGTTCGAGGCGTTGGCGCCCAAGGCCAGCGTGCGCGAGCGGTGCGAGTGCGTCGAGAGCGAGTCCGTCGTGGCCTCCAACACACCCGAGGGCGAGGCGGTGACGTGGTTTCCGCTCCTCACCGATGCCGAGGCGCTGGGCGTGATCGAGGTGCGCACGGCACGGCCGATGCCGGGCGCCACCCGCCGCATGGTCGGCAGCATCCTGCGCATCTACCGCAACTTCCATGGCCTGCTCGACTACAGCGAACGGGACACCCTGACCGGGCTGCTGAACCGCAAGACCTTCGACGAGGCCTTTCTCAAGACGGCGCATGCGGCTCCCGGACCGGCCGGGCCCGCCGCGCAGGAGGACCGCCGCCAGGAGCCGGCAGCGCAACGGCACTGGCTGGGCGTGGTGGACATCGACCACTTCAAATCGGTCAACGACCGCTTCGGCCATCTGATCGGCGACGAGGTGCTCCTGCTCGTCGCACGCATCCTGCGCAGCACCTTCCGCTTTCAGGACCGGCTCTACCGGTTCGGGGGCGAGGAGTTCGTCGTGCTGCTGCGCTGCGGCAGCGAGGACGATGCCGCTCAGGCTTTCGAGCGGCTGCGGCACAACGTCGAGCGGTACGCCTTCCCGCAGGTCGGCCGCGTCACTGCAAGCATCGGCTTTACCGAGGTGAAGCCGGGCGACACGCCGACCGCGGCGTTCGAGCGGGCCGACCGGGCGGTGTACGTGGCCAAGCAGCGGGGCCGCAACCAGGTGTGCAGCCATGCCGAACTGGTGCGCCAGGGGGTGCTGCAGGAAGCGGCCAAGGTCGGCGACATCGAACTCTTCTGACCCCCGGCTGGGTCAGTCCTCGACGCCCGGCGACCGGGGAGTCGCATGCTCCTGGCGCCGCTGGCCGCGCTGGCCGTCGCGGGCAGCACCGTAGCGCGCGAGCGTCCGCGAGCGCGCCTCCTCGTGTGAGACGATGGGCTGCGGGTAGTCGTGCCCCAGCGCGACGCCGGCTGCCTGGAGTTCGACCGGTCGGGCTTGCCACGGGGCGTGGATCGCCTCGGACGACAGGCGTGCGAGCTGGGGCAGGTAGCGGCGGATGAAGCGCCCCTGCGGATCGAACTTCCGGCTTTGGCTCACGGGGTTGAAGATGCGGAAGTAGGGCTGCGCGTCGCAGCCGGTCGAGGCCGCCCACTGCCAGCCGCCGTTGTTGGCGGCGAGGTCGTAGTCGTTGAGCTTTTCGGCGAAGTAGCGCTCGCCCCAGCGCCAGTCGATGCCGAGGTCCTTGGTGAGGAAGCTGGCGGCGATCATGCGCAGGCGGTTGTGCATGTAGCCGGTCTGGTTGAGCTGCTGCATCGCCGCATCCACGATCGGGTAGCCGGTGCGTCCTTCGCACCAGGCCGCGAAGAGCTGTTCGGCATGCTTGCCGTGCTCCCACTTGATGCGGTCGTACTCGGGGCGGAAGGCATGGTCCACGACGTGCGGGTGGTGGTGCAGGACCTGGAAGTAGAAGTCGCGCCAGATGAGCTCGGACAGCCAGGTTTGCGCCCCCAGGGAGCCCGCCTGCGTGCGCTCCCATGCCAGCCGCGCGAGCCGGCGAATCGAGACAGTGCCGAAGCGCAGGTGGGTGGAGAGGTAGCTCGGTCCCTTGAGGGCCGGGAAGTCGCGCGTTTCGTGATAGCGGTCCATGCGCTCGAGGAAGTCGACCAGCAGCTCGGCCGCGCCGTGCATGCCGGGCGGCAGGCGCAACTCGTGAAGGTTGGTGCGCTCGAAGCCGAGCGCCTCCAGGCTGGGGGGTGCGGCCCGCCAGGCGTCCGGCACGCTGGCCAGCGCCGCTGCATGGCGCTCCACCGGGTAGGCCCGCAGGTAGAAGGGCGCGAGCTTCTTGAGCCAAGCCGTCTTGTAGGGCGTGAACACGCTGTAGGGCGAGCCCGCGCCGGTCAGCACCTCGTCGGCCTCGAAGACGACCTGGTCCTTCGAGGTGTGGAGGACGATGCCGGCATCGGCCAGCCGGCCGCGCACCCGGGCGTCGCGCTGCCGCGCCGCAGGCTCGTAATCGTGGTTGGCGTACACCGCCTGCACGTGCAGGGCCTGCGCCAGACGGGGGATCTCTTCCGTCGCGCGCCCGTGCAGCACGACGAGCCCCGCATGCGGGACACCGTGGCGCGCGCCCAGCGCCCGCAGCTCCTCGTCGAGCTCGCGCACACTGGCGTGGATGAACTCGACCCGCCGGTCCCGGCGTGGCAGCGTTTGCAGGATGTCGGTGTCGAACACGAAGACGCACCACACCCGCCGCGCGGCGCGCAGGGCGTGGTAGAGCGCGGCGTGGTCGTCCGCCCGCAGATCGCGGCGGAACCACACCAAGGCGCTGTCGAGTTCCTTGTCCATTGCCGCGCATCTTGACAGAGGAGACGCCCGACGTGCGAGACGGGCAGGAGCGGGGCAGGAATGGGCGATGGCACCGGGCGCGCGTGCGGGCGGCGGCGCAGCGCCTACACTTCGGGCCGTGGAAACCAAGTGGCTCGAAGACTTCGTCAGCCTCGCCGAGACGCGCAGCTTCTCGCGCTCGGCCCAGCTGCGGCACGTCACCCAGCCCGCCTTCTCGCGCCGCATCCAGGCGCTCGAAGCCTGGGTGGGTGTCGATCTGGTGGACCGCTCGTCCTACCCGACCCGCCTCACCCCGGCGGGCGAGACGTTCCTCGCGCAGGCGCTGGAGATCCTCGGCTCCTTGCAGGCCACGCGCAACATGATGCGCGGCCACCGCGCCAGCGCGCAGGACATGATCGAGTTCGCGGTGCCGCACACGCTGGCGTTCACCTTCTTCCCCCAGTGGGTGACGGACCTGCGCAAGAGCTTCGGCGCGGTCAAGAGCCGGCTGATCGCGCTCAACGTGCACGATGCGGTGATGCGGCTGGTCGAAGGCAGTTGCGACCTGCTCATCGCCTACCACCACGCCTCCCAGCCGCTGCAGCTCAACCCCGATCGCTACGAGATGCTCAGCCTCGGCCAGGAGACGCTCGCGCCCTACGCCAAGGCAGGCCCCGACGGGCAGCCGCTGTTTCGCCTGCCCACGCGGCCGCACGAACGTGTGCCCTTCCTGGGCTACGCATCGGGGGCCTACCTCGGCCGCCTGGTGGACCTCATCATCAAGCGCTCGCCCACCCCGCTCAACCTCGACCCGATCTACGAGACCGACATGGCCGAGGGCCTGAAGGCGATGGCGCTGGAAGGGCACGGCTTGGCGTTCCTGCCGGTGAGTTCGGTGCGCAAGGAGCTCAAGGCCCGCCGGCTCGTGCCTGCGGCGCCGGCAGGCCCGTTCGAGGTGACGATGGACGTGCGGATCTACCGCGAGCGCCCCGAGGTGGCCAAGCACGTGCGGGCCAGCGCCCAGGCACTGTGGGAGTACCTGCGGCAGGGTGGTGCCCGTCGCGGGTGAGGCATCGGCCCGCCGTCCTCCCCGACGCTCCCCCCGCGGGCTCGTGGAAACCCTGATGCATCATGCGCTTTGTGCATGCGGCCGGGAGCAAACGGCATTGGCGCGACAGCGCCGGCCGGCCCTACAGTCGCGCCCACGACGCGGGCGCCGCGGTGTGCAGCCTTCCACGTCCCTGCTGTTGCTGCGACGCACCGGGTCGAACGAGCGCCCGCCGGATCGGCGACACTTGCGGCCTTTTGGCCGGGCGGGCGACTGGACGCCGCCGGGCCCATGCCGCAGTGGAGTGACAACGATGAAGAAGACAGCCAAGCACTGGGGTCGGGTCGCGATGATGACGGCCTTGCTGGGAGCGTTGGCGGGCGGTGCCTGTGCCGGGACGGTGCTGGAGCGCATCCGCGCCACCGGCAAGATCGTCGTCGCGCACCGGGAGTCCTCGGTCCCGTTCTCGTATCTAGACGCCGACAAGAAGCCGGTGGGCTACGCCGTGGAGCTGTGCCAGCGGATCGCCGACGCGGTGCGCCGCAAGCTGGAGATGAGGAGCCTGTCGGTCGAGTACCTGCTCGTCACGCCGGCGAACCGCCTGCAGGCCATCGCCGAGGGCAAAGCCGACCTCGAATGCGGCTCCACCACCAACAACGCCGAGCGTCGCAAGACCGTCGCCTTCACCGTGCCGCACTACATCACCGGTGCGCGCTACCTGGTGCGCTCTGACAGCACGATCGACGACTTGCCGCAGTTCGAAGGCAAGAAGCTCGTGTCCACCAAGGGCACGACGCCGCTCAAGGCGATCGAGCAGGCCAACCGGGAGCGGCTCTTGCGCATCCAGGTGCTGGAGGCGCCCGACCATGCGCGGGCGGTGGAGATGGTCGAGAAGGGCGAGGCCGACGGCTTCGCGATGGACGACGTGCTGCTCTACGGCTTGATCGCCGGGCGCCCCGACCCCTCCAAGTTCAAGGTGGTGGGCAAGTTCCTGACGATCGAGCCGTTGGCGATCATGCTGCCCAAGGACGACCCGGAGTTCAAACGGGTGGTGGACGACGAGATGAAGCGGCTGATCCAGAGCCGGGAGATCTACCCCATCTACGATCGCTGGTTCCTGAAACCCATCCCGCCGCGCAATACCCCGTTGAACCTGCCGATGAGCTATTTGCTCAAGGATTTCTGGAAGTACCCCACCGACCAGGTGCCGTTCTGAAGGCAGAAGGGCACCCCTCTACGGGTTCACGCGCCCGCGGCGACTACGTAATGACGCGGGCGGCGGGGTGCCTAGAATCCGAACTTCCTCCCGACCCACGAGGTCTTGCTCAACCGCGATAGGAGCTCTTGTATGAAGAAGTCCCTGCTCATCCTGGCCGCCGCCCTGATGGCTGCCGGCGTGGCTCAAGCCGATACGCTGAAGAAGATCAAGGAGACCGGCAAGGTCGTGATGGGCGTGCGCGAGTCCTCGCAGCCGCTGTCGTACACCCTGGGCAGCGGCAAGTACGTCGGCTACCACGTGGAGATCTGCGAACGTGTGCTCGCCGACATCCGCAAGCAGCTCGGCCTGTCGCAGCTGACGGTCGAGTACGTCCCGGTGACCTCGCAGAACCGCATTCCGCTGGTGCAAAACGGCACGGTGGACATCGAGTGCGGCTCGACGACCAACAACCAGGCACGCCAGCAGCAGGTCGCCTTCGCGCTGACCACCTACGTCACCGAGGTGCGCATGGCGGTCAACGCCAAGTCCGGCATCACCTCGATCAACCAGCTCAACGGCAAGACGGTGGTCACGACCACCGGTACCACGTCGGTGCAGCACCTGCGCAAGCACGAGCGCGCCGGCGGCATCGACTTCAAGGAGATCTACGGCAAGGACCACGCCGACTCCTTCCTGATCCTCGAGTCGGGCCGCGCCGACGCCTTCGTGATGGACGACAACCTGCTGGCCGGCCTGATCGCCACGTCCAAGTCGCCGAGCGACTTCAAGATCGTCGGCGAGGTGCTCTCGGTCGAGCCGATCGCGATCATGATGCGCAAGGACGATCCGGCCTTCAAGAAGGCTGTGGATGACTCCATCCGCAACATGATGAAGAGCGGCGAGATCAACAAGCTGTACGACAAGTGGTTCATGCAGCCGATCCCGCCGAAGAACGTGAGCGTGAGCTTGCCGATGGGCGGCACGCTCAAGGCGGCCATCGCCAACCCGAACGACAACCCGATGGAAGCCTACGCGAAGAAGTAAGGCTCCTTTGCCCGGGACCCACCTGCCCCGCGGGTGGGTCTTTTTTTGTCCGCCGGGGCCTTGTTTCAGCCCGGCGGCGGAGAACGATCATGGCTTACCAATGGGACTGGCAAGTCTTCCTGCAGGACACCGGCGCCGGTGAGACCTATCTCGACTGGATGATGTCGGCCTGGGGCTGGACGCTGGCGGTGGCCGGCAGCGGCTGGGTGATTGCCCTCGTCGCCGGTGCGCTCATCGGCACGCTGCGCACCGTGCCCAGCAAGGCACTGCAGGCTTTCGCGACGGCCTGGGTGGAATTGTTCCGCAACATCCCGCTGCTGGTGCAAATCTTCATGTGGTACCACGTGTTGCCGGCGATCTTCACGCCGTTGCGCTCGTTGTCACCGTTCGTGCTGGTGGTCTTCGCGCTGGGTTTCTTCACCTCGTCGCGGGTGGCCGAGCAGGTACGCGCCGGCATCCAGTCGCTGCCTCGCGGGCAGATGATGGCGGGCTCGGCGCTCGGCCTCACGCTGCCGCAGACGTACCGCCACGTCATCTTGCCGATGGCGTTTCGCATCATCGTGCCGCCGCTCACGTCGGAGGCGATGAACATCATTAAGAACTCCTCGGTCGCGTTCGCGGTCTCGATCGCCGAGCTGACGCTCTATGCGATGCAGGTGCAGGAGGAAACCTCGCGCGGCATCGAGGTGTACCTGGCCGTCACCTCGCTCTACATCGTCTCGGCCTTCGTCGTCAACCGCGTGATGGCCTTCATCGAGGCGCGGGTGCGGGTGCCGGGCTACGTGGGAGGGGGCAAGTAAATGGGTACTCTGGACTTCTCCTTCTATAGCTGGAGCCTCCTCCAGAGCTACGTGCTCAAGGGCTTCCTCTTCAGCATCCAGCTGACGCTGATCGCGATGATCGGAGGCATCCTGCTCGGCACGGTGCTCGCGCTCATGCGGCTGTCGGGCATCAAGATCCTCGCGATCCCGGCGACGATCTACGTCAACGGCATGCGCTCGATCCCGCTGGTGATGGTGATCCTTTGGTTCTTCCTGCTGGTGCCGTTCGTGCTCGGCCGGCCCATCGGGGCGGAGATGTCGGCCGTCATCACCTTCACGCTGTTCGAGGCGGCGTACTACTCGGAGATCATGCGCGCCGGCATCCAGTCGATCCCGCGCGGGCAGGTGTACGCCGGGCAGGCGGTGGGGCTCACCTACGGGCAGAACATGCGCTACGTGATCCTGCCGCAGGCCTTCCGCAACATGCTTCCGGTGCTGCTCACCCAGACGATCATCCTGTTCCAGGACACGTCGCTGGTGTATGCGATCGGCGCCTACGACCTGCTCAAGGGCTTCGAGGTCGCAGGCAAGAACATGGGCCGCCCCGTCGAGGCCTACCTGCTGGCGGCCGTGGTCTACTTCGTCATCTGTTTTGCGCTGTCGCGCCTGGTCAAGCGCCTGCAGCAGAAAATCGCCATCGTGCGCTGAAGGCGCCGGGCACTGACTCCTAGGAGACGACAACATGTCGGCAATGATCGAAATCAAGAACGTCAGCAAGTGGTACGGCTCGTTCCAGGTGCTGACCGACTGCACGACCAGCGTCCAGAAGGGCGAGGTGGTGGTGGTGTGCGGGCCGTCGGGCTCGGGCAAGTCCACGCTGATCAAGACGGTCAACGCGCTCGAGCCCTTCCAGAAGGGTGAGATCCTGGTGGACGGCATCTCGGTGTCCGACCCGAAGACCAACCTGCCGAAGCTGCGCTCGCGCGTGGGCATGGTGTTCCAGCACTTCGAGCTGTTCCCGCATCTGAGCGTCACGGAGAACCTGACGCTCGCGCAGATGAAAGTGCTCGGCCGCAGCAAGGACGAGGCGATCAAGCGGGGTCTGAAGTACCTGGATCGCGTGGGTCTGTCGGCGCACAAGGACAAGTTCCCCGGGCAGCTCTCGGGCGGTCAGCAGCAGCGGGTGGCGATCGCGCGCGCGCTGTCGATGGACCCCATCGTGATGCTGTTCGACGAGCCGACCTCGGCGCTGGACCCTGAGATGGTGGGCGAGGTGCTGGACGTGATGGTGCAGCTCGCGCAGGAGGGCATGACGATGATGTGCGTGACGCACGAGATGGGCTTTGCCCGCAAAGTGAGCCACCGCGTGATCTTCATGGACCAGGGGCGCATCATCGAGGACTGCAAGAAGGAAGAATTCTTCGGCAATCCGGACGCCCGTTCGCCCCGGGCGAAGGACTTCCTTTCGAAGATCCTGCAGCACTGATCCTGCGTTGGTGCGATGTCGATGAGAGGCCCTTCGGGGCCTCTCGTCGTTTCTGGGGCTCGGCGCGCGAAGGCTCGGGGCGCTAGAAGGGGTAGTGCCGCTCACCCGACTGCACCGTGATCCAGCGCAGTTCGGTGAACTCGTCGATCGCTGCCTTGCCGCCGAAGCGGCCCCAGCCGGAGGCCTTCACGCCGCCGAAGGGCATCTGCGCCTCGTCGTGCACGGTGGGGCCGTTGACGTGGCAGATGCCCGAGTCGATGCGGCGCGCCACCTCGAGCGCCCGAGTGACGTCGCGGCCGAACACCGCGGCCGAGAGGCCATACTCGGTGTCGTTGGCCACCCGCACCGCCTCGTCGACGCCGCGCACGCGCACGACGGTGACGACCGGCCCGAAGGACTCCTCGCCGTAGATCCGCATCGCGGGCGTCACATGGTCGAGCACGTGCGCGCTCATCAGCGTGCCTTGGGTGGTGCCGCCCGCCACGAGCTTGGCGCCCTGGCCGATGGCGTCGTGGATCAGCGCCTGCACTCGCTCGACCGCCGCCGGGTCGACGACCGAGCCCAGCACCGCCTTGCCTTCGCGCGGGTCGCCCACCGTGAGGCTCTCGGCCTTGGCGGCCAGGCGTCGCACGAACTCGTCAGCGACGCCCTCGTCGACGACGATGCGCTCGGTGGACATGCAGATCTGCCCCTGGTTCATGAAGGCGCCGAAGGCAGCCGCTGCGACGGCGGCGTCCAGATCGGCGTCGTCCAGCACCACCAGCGGCGCCTTGCCGCCCAGTTCGAGCAGCACGCGCTTGAAGTGTTCGGCCGCCTTGATGGCGACGAGGCGCCCGACGCGCGAGCTGCCGGTGAAGTTGATGCGGCGCACGGCGGGGTGCGCGATCAGCGCCTCGACGATCTGGGGCGCGTCTTCGGGCGCGTTGGTGATCACGTTGACGACGCCGGGCGGCAGGCCCGCCTCGCGCAGCGCCTCGCCGATCAGGCGGTGCGTGCCGGGACACAGCTCGCTGGCCTTGAGCACCACGGTGTTGCCGCAGGCCAGGGGCATCGCGAGTGCCCGGGTGCCAAGGATGACGGGCGCGTTCCACGGCGCGATGCCCAGCACCACGCCGACCGGCTGGCGATGAGCCATCGCGAGCAGGCCCGGCACGTCGGAGGGAATGATCTCGCCGGTGATCTGCGTCGTCATGGAGGCCGCCTCGCGCAGCATGTGGGCGGCCAGCATGCAGTTGAAGCCGATCCAGCCCGCGGTGGCGCCGGTTTCCGACGCGGCGCGGGCGATGAACTCGGGCGTGCGCGCCTCGAGCGCGTCGGCCGCCTGGAGCAGCATCGCGCGACGGGCGCCCGGGCCGAGCTGGGACCAGGCCGGGAAGGCGCGCGCCGCCGCATCGGCCGCAGCGCGCGCGTCCGCGACGGTGGCCGCCGCGGCGCGGGTGGCGACCTCGCCGGTCATCGGATTGCGCCGCACGAAGGTGGCGCCGCCGCTGGCGGGGCGGTCGTCATGGTCGATCAACAGGTCGATCTGGAACATGGGGTCCTCCACATCAAGTCGGGACAGGGCGGGTCTGCAGGCGGCTCAATGCGCTGCGCCCAGGTAGGCGCGGCGCACGGCCGGGTCCTGGCGCAATTCGCGCGCACTGCCGCCGCCGGTGATCCGGCCGTTTTCGATCAGCAATCCACGGTCGGCGATGGCCAGGCTCAAGGCCGCGTTCTGTTCGACCAGCAAGATGCCGATGCCCAGCTCGCGCACGCGGGCGAGCGCCGCGAACAGCTCCTTGGTGGTCTTGGGGGCCAGGCCGAGCGACGGCTCGTCCAGCAGCAGGATGTCGGGGGCGGACATGAGCGCGCGGCCGATCGCCACCATCTGCTGCTCGCCGCCGCTCATCGTGCGCACCGGTTGCGACAGCCGCTCGGCCAGCCGCGGAAAGAGCCGCAGCACCTGCTCGAAGGTAGCCGATTCGCCCTTCCTCGCGCGCTGGGGCAGGGCGCCGAGCCGCAGGTTCTCGCGCACCGTCAGATCGCCGAAGAGGCCGCGGCCCTCGGGCACCAGGGCCAGACCCGCCTCGACCACGCGGTGCGCCGGCATGCGCGCGAGGTCGTGCGTCCCGAGCCGCACGCGCGCTCCGGGCTGCGGGGCGACCATCCCGCCGATGGCCTTGAGCAGCGAACTCTTGCCCGCGCCGTTGGCGCCCAGCATCACCACGAGCTCGCCGCGACGCACTTGCAGCGCCACGTCGCGCAGCGCGACGTGGCGGGCGTAGTGCACGGACAGGCGTTCGACTTCAAGCATGGTCCGCCTTCGCCTCCAGGCTCTGCGCGTCCTCGCCGAGATAGGCCTCGACGACCTTCGGGTCCGCGAGCACTCGTGCCGTCGGTCCCGCCGCCAGCCACCGCCCCGCGCTCATCACGACGCAGCGGTCGCACAACGCGTGCACCGCGTCCATCACGTGCTCGACCAGCACGATGGCCAGTCCCTGTTCGCGCAGCGAGCGCACCAGCGCGATGCCTTCCTGCAGCTCGGTCGGGTTCAGGCCCGCGAGCCATTCGTCCAGCAGCAGCACGCGCGGCGCGAGCGCGAGCGCGCGTGCCAGTTCGAGGCGCTTCTGATCGATGTAGGTCAGATCGCCCGCGTGCGCGTGGGCGGCATGCGCAAGGCCGACCCTTTCGAGCAGCTCGATCGCGAGCGAGCGCGCCCGCGCACCGAAGACGCCTTGAGGACGGAAGGCCATCCCGGCGGCGACGTTCTCGAGGCAGCTCATCGACGGGAGCACGCGCACCAGCTGGAAGGTGCGGGCCACGCCCAGGCGCGCGATGCGATGGGCCGGCAGCCCCGCCAACTCGACGCCGTCCAACCGCACCGAGCCCGCGTCCGGCTCGAGGGCGCCCGAGATCAGATTCAACGCGGTCGTCTTGCCTGACCCGTTGGGCCCGAGCAAGCCGAGGATGTCGCCCGCGGCGACCTCGAAGCCCAATCCGTCCACCGCGACCAGGCCGCCGAACGCCTTGCGCAGGCCCTGGACGTGCAGCAGCGCGCTCACGAGGGCGACTCCGTGCGGCGCGGACGCCCGGCGCGCTGGACGGCCTCGAGCACGCCGTTGGGCACCAGGTACACGATGCCGAGGAACACCAGGCCCAGCAGGATCGGGAAGTGGTTCGGGAAACGGGCGGACAGCACCTCGAACAGGAGCACCAGCGGGATCACGCCGGCCAGCGGCCCGAACAGCCGGCCCGCCCCGCCGAGCAGGGCCATGATGAGCACCTGGAAGCTCACCGTGGGGTTGAACGCGATCGCAGGGTCCAGATACGTCCAGCGCGGCGCCATCACCGCGCCGGTCAGCGTGATGAAGCCGGCACTGATCGCAAAGAGCAGGATCTTCGTGCGTGCGGTGTCGATGCCCAGGTGCGAGGCGACCTGCTCGTCGTCGCCGATCACGCGCAGCGCCAAGCCCAGGCGGGACCGGCGGATCCAGGCGCCCAGGGCCAGGACGGCCACCAGCAGGGCGAGCAGTTGCCAGTAGATCTCGCGCTGCGTGATGTCGACGAACACATAGCGTCCCACCGACTTGGTGACATTGACCTCCCACCAGGTGACGAGCTGGCGCACCAGTTCGGCCAGGCCGAAGGTGAAGATCACGAAGTGGACGCCCGACAGGCGCAGTGTCGCCAGGCCGGTCAGCACCGCCAGCACCACGCCGAGGCCAAGCGCCGTGAGCAGCACCACGGGCTGAGGCCAGGTTTCGCCGAGCACCGCGAAGGTGTAGGCGCCGATGCCGAAGAAGGCCACGGTGGCGAGCGACACGTAGCGCGTCGGTCCCGAGAACAAGGCCCAGGCCGTGGCCATCACGGCGTACTGCAGCAGGTTGATACCGAGCGACAGCCAGTAGTCGCTGGCGGTCGCCGCCGGCGCGGCGGCGAGGGCGGCGAGGGCGGCGAGGGCGACCGCCCCCGCCAGCCACCCCCACGCCGGGTGACGAGGTACCCCTTGCGTCGGTGCCGCGCGGGCGGGCACGGCGTCGAGTCGGCCCGAGCTCATCGTGCGGCCCTCCCGAACAGGCCCGCGGGGCGCAGCAGCAGCACCCCGAGGAACAGCACATAGGTAGCCGCCAGCGTGAGGCCGGGGTCGACGAGCCGCGCGACGATCGACTCCACCAGGCCCAGCAGCAACCCGGCGGCGAGGCAACCGGCCAGATGACCGACGCCTCCCATGATGACGACGACCAGCGCCTTCATCGTGAAGACCACGCCCATCGAGGCGGAGAAGGGCAGGAACATGCTGACCAGCACGCCGCAGGCCGCAACGAGCGCGCCGCCCAGGCCGAAGGCCAGCGCCGAGAGGGCGCGCACGTCGATGCCCACCAGCGGGGCGAAGCGCGGCGCGACCGCCACCACCCGCACCGCGGTGCCCAGGCGGGTCTTGATCAGCGCGACGTACAACGCGCCGCCGATCAGCACCGCGAGCGCGAGCACCAGCAGCCGGTTCGCGGCCACTGTGCTGCCCAGGATCGAGACGGGCACCGACAGATAGCTGTAGCTGTAGTAGTTGCCGCCGAAGATCACCAGCACGATGCCCTGCACGATGAACAGCAGGCCGAAGGTGGCCAGGATGCTGTCCGCCTCCAGCGCGGGGCCGGCCTGCGTGCGCCTGACGAGCGGCGTGAGCAGCACGCGGTACACCGCCCATTGCAGCGCGAAGCCGAGCGGCAGTGCGAGAACCAGCGCCAGCAGCGGGTGCAGCCGCCACTGGCTCACGAGCACGAAGGCCGCGAAGCTCGCCAGGATCAGGAACTCGCCGTGGGCGAGGTTCATGATGCGGGCGACGCCGTACTGCAGCGTCAGCCCCATCGCCACGAGGGCATAGAGGCCGCCCAGCGTGAGGCCGCCGAGCAGGATGTCGATCAGGACCATCGAGGCGGGACTCCGG
This sequence comes from Schlegelella aquatica, assembly GCF_026013905.1. Classification (NCBI taxonomy): domain Bacteria; kingdom Pseudomonadati; phylum Pseudomonadota; class Betaproteobacteria; order Burkholderiales; family Sphaerotilaceae; genus Caldimonas; species Caldimonas aquatica. The sequence goes on along the minus strand of NZ_CP110257.1, from coordinate 2,649,910 downwards.
CGCTTTTCGGCTCAGTGTTTCCAGGCCGGCTTCGGCACGATGGCGTTGCGCGCGCCCGCACGTTGGGCCGGAGCGATCGCGTAGAACTCGCCGTCCTGCCACTGGCCCACTTCCCATTGGCCGGTGTAGACCTGCTGGTCGAGCTTCATCGGGCCGACGATGGTGTCGAAGCTGCCCTTCTTCAGTTCGGCGGACACCGCGGCGCGGTCGATGCGGCCGACGCGCTCGAGGGCCTGCTGGAAGGCCTGCAGGCCGGCATACGTGATCGCGCTGGCCCAGCGGTCCGGCTCGCGGCCGGTCGCTGCCTGGTGGCGCTTGAAGTAGTCCTTGATCGCCGGGCTGTCGAAGTTCACGCCGCCGATGCCCATCACGCCTTCGGTGTTGGCGGCAAAGCGCTGCTTGTAGACCGGAAAGGCCGTGCCCACGCCGGTGTAGAAGACCTTGGGATTGAAGCCGGCGACGCGTGCCTGGTCGGTGATCGTCAGCGTGTCGGGCGGGTACGAGAAGGCGATGAAGACGTCCGGGTCGAGCGCCTTGATCTCCTGGAGCATGGGTGCCATGTCCTGTGTGCCGAGCGGATAGGTCTTGTCGTAGACCAGCTTGAAGCCGTGCTTCTCGACCACCTTGCGCGCCGCGCCCGACAGGTCGATGCCGAAGCCGTCGGCCACGCTCACCATCGCCACCGTGGGGCCGATGCGACCCTCTCGGCGCAGGCTTTCCAGGTGAGCCATGAGGCCTTCGGCGTACTGCGCGCTCGTGCCCAGGAAGAAGAAGGCGTTGGGCCATCGCTTGGCCAACTCGGGGGCGCGGTCGGTGACCGCGGTGAAGGCCAGGTGCGGGTAGCCATGCTTGTGCAAGGTGGGGCCCACCGCGAGGTTGAGCGCGGTGCCCCAGGGCGGCAGCACGAAGTCCACCTTGTCCTGCGTGATGAGCCGCTCGACCGCACGCACCGCTTCCTCGGAGCTGGAACGGTCGTCGTACTCGACCACCTCGATCGGCACGCGCTTGCCCGTGGACTTGAGCAGCAAGCCGCCGGCGGCGTTGACTTCCTGCACCCACAGCTGGTAGTTGGGCGCCTGCGTGGTCGCGACGCCGCCCGCGTTCGGGCCCGTCTTGGACAGCGCCCAACCGATGCGGATCTTGTCCTGCGCGCAGGCGGGGCCCGCGCAGGCGAGGAGGGCGGCCAGGGTCAGCAGCGCACGGCGTGTCTCAAGCATGTCGTCTCCTTGCGTCGAGTCATGCGCGGCATCGTAGGAAGGGCGCCGCCGCGGCGCTTGCCTGCCAGTGCGCGCGGCCTTGCTCGACAGCGCAGATCGCTGAGGGAAATCCCTAGTGCAGTTGCCGCCAGGGCTTTGGCGCAGGCCGCAGGCCCAGGTCCATACTCTGCGGCCATGTCCGGCCTGCATTCCATCTCCACCGACGAAGTGCCCGCCGGCGAACGCCTGGCCTGGTGGGGCGATCGCATCTGGGGGCTGATCGGACGCCTGCATTCCGACGCCTATGGCGACCCGATGTTCACCGGGCGCATCGAGCATGGCGACGTCGGCTACATGACGGTGTGTCGCTTGCAGGTCAGCCGCCACCGCGTGGTGCGCACGCCCACCCTCATCCGCCACAGCGACCGGCCCTTCCTGAAGGTCGTCGCTCAGCTCAAGGGCCACGCTTGCTTCGAGCAGCACGGGCGCCAGGTCTGGCTCGCGCCGGGCGACTGGAGCGTGTACGACACCACCGAGGCCTACACGGTGTCCAACCCCGACGCGGTCGAGCAGCTGGTGCTGCTGCTGCCCAAGGACCAGCTGATGGACCCGCGCGTGTCCTTGCCCGAGGTCATGGTGCGGCGCTTCCCGGGTTCGGTCGGTGTGGCGCGGCTGGCCTACGAGATGATGAACGGCGTGTTCCACGAGCTGCCGCAGCTGCCCCCGCACGCCGGGGTCGGGGTGGCCGACGCGTTGAGTCGGCTGCTGCAACTGGCGATGCTGGAAAAGGCCGGCAAGCCCACGGCCGTGACGCAGCGCGAGCTGCTGCGCGACCGCATCAAGCAGTACGTGCAAGCCCATTTGCGCGATCCCGAGCTCACGATCGACCGAATCGCCCAGGCCCTGAGCTGCAGCAAGCGGTCGCTGCACGCGGTGTTCGAGCAGGAAGAGACGACGCTGGCGGACTACATCCAAACGCAGCGTCTGCAGGCGTGCCGCCGCGATCTGTTGTCGCACGAGTTCGCCGGCTCCTCGATCACCGAGATCGCGCTCTCGTGGGGCTACAACAGCCCTCGCATTTCAGCCGCGTCTTCAAGCAGCACTTCGGGGCGAGCCCGAGCGAGCTGCGCGCCGCGGCGCGGCGCTGAGGCGCCGGCCACCCCGCTCGGGGGTCAGAGCAAGCTGCGCAGCTGGCCTTGCACCTGCAGCAGAGCCGGCAGGCAGCGCTCTTGCAGATCGCTCATCGACATACGCGCGGCATGGACGCTGACGTTGAGCGCCGCCACCGTGTCGCCGCGCAGATTGCGGATCGGCACGGCCAGCGTGCGCAGGCCGAGCTCGAGTTCCTGATCGACCATGGCGTAGCCCTGCGCTCGGGCGCGGGCGATCTCGATGCGCAGGCGCTCACGGTGCGTGATGGTGTGGGGTGTGAGCGGCTCGAGCTGTTGCTGCTCCAACCATTGGTCCACCTGCTCCTGGGGCAAGGCGGCCAGGAGCACCCGTCCGTTGGACGTGCAGTAGGCCGGCACGCGCGTGCCCGGGGCCAGTGTGGCCGAGACGATGCGGCCTGCGGTGGTGGCGGCGATGCACAGCACGTCGTTGCCGTCCAGCACGCCGGCGGAGGAGGCCTCCTGGAGCACGTGTGCCAGCTTGTGCAACTGCGGATGCACCACGCGCGGCAAGCGCCCGGAGTGCAGATAGGACTGGCCGAGCCGCAGCACCTTGGCGGTGAGGGAGAACATGCGCCCGTCGTAGTGCACGTAGCCCAGCTGCGTGAGCGTGAGCAGGTAGCGGCGCGCTGCGGCGCGCGTGAGGCCGGTGCGCTGCGCGACCTCCGTCATCGACAGGCGCGAGCGTTCCTGGTCGAACGCCTCGATCACCGCCAAACCCTTCTCCAGCCCGGCGATGAAGTCGCGCTTCTGAATTGTGAAGGGTTGCTGCAACAACGCCGACATGACCCCACCTCTTGATGCGGGCCGGTAGGCTCCGGCCTCGACGCGCGCGATGACCGCGCAACCGACCCTCGCACGGGCCTCCAGGTGCTTGTGAGCGCGAGCAATATAGCCTAGATTGCCGGGATTGTTCGAACTCCACACTTTCGTGCGATTGGCGCACGAAGGATCTGCATGGCCTCCTTTCCTTTCGAAGGTTTTCTTTCCACACCTGAGGCACTTTCACTGTTTGGCGAGTCCTCCGTCGTGCAGGCGATGATGGACTTCGAAGCGGCGCTGGCGCGGGCATGCGCGGCCGAAGGGCTGATTCCTGCCTCCGCGGCCCAGGCCATCGCCAACGTCTGCAAGGCCGATCTGTACGACATCTCCGCCCTGGTGGCCGAAAGCGGGCGTGCCGGCAGCCTCGCCATCCCGCTCGTCAAGAAGCTCACCGAGACGGTCGCGCTCTTTGACAAGCAAGCGGCGGGCTACGTGCACTGGGGCAGCACGAGCCAGGACGTGATCGACACCGCGATGGCGCTGCTCACGCGCCGGGCGTGGGCGATGATCGACCGCGACCTGGGCGAGCTCATCCGCGCGCTGCTGGAGCTCGCGCAGGTGCACGCCGACACGCCGGTGCTCGCGCGCACGCTGATGCAGCCTGCCCAGGTGGTGAGCTTCGGATTCAAGTGCGTCGGCTGGGCGACGCCGCTGGTGCGCCGGCGCGAGTCCTTGCGCCGACGGGCGCACGAGGCGCTTGCGCTGCAGTTCGGCGGTGCGGTCGGCACGCTCTCGTCGCTCGGCGCGCGGGGCTCTGCGGTGGCGGCGCGGATCGCCCAGGAGCTGGGGCTGCACTGGCCGGGGCAGGCCTGGCACACGCAGCGCGACGAGTGGGTGGCCTTCGGCGCCGAGGTGGGTGTGTTGTGCGGTGCGCTCGGCAAGATCGCGCGGGACTGGTCGCTGCTGGCCCAGTCCGAGGTGGGCGAACTGGCCGAGCCCTCGGGAACCGGGCGGGGCGGCTCGTCGGCCATGCCGCACAAGCGCAATCCGGTGGCGTCGATGGTGGCGCTGGCCGCGGCCGCTCGCGCGCCGCATCGGGTCGCAGCCATCTTGGCGGCCATGCCTCAGGAACACGAGCGCGGCCTGGGCAACTGGCAGGCCGAACTGGCGGAGTGGGCGGGGCTCTTCATCACGGCGCACGGCGCGGTCCGCGCGCTGGCACAGGCAGCGGGCGGCCTCGAGGTCGATGCACCGCGCATGCGCCGCAACATCGACGCCCTGCACGGGCTCGTGTCGACCGAGGTGGTCGCCCTGTGTCTGGCCGAGCGCATCGGCAAGTCGGCGGCGCACACGCTGGTCGAGTCGCTGGCCAGGCGTGCGGTGCAAGAGCACCGGCCGCTGAAGGAGCTGGTCGCTGCGGCGGTGCAGGCCGACCCGGCGTTGTCGGGCACGCTCGATGCCGCCGAGCTCGAGCGGCTCTTCGATCCGGTGCAGGCGGCGCAACCCGCGGCCCGGTGGGTGCGGGAGTGGCTGCCGCGGCTGCGCGCGCAAGCCGCCCAGTGAACGACGGTCAGGACAGGCAATGACTCACGATCTTCAAGACGATTTCGACCGCGGCCTCCAGCAGCGGCGCGCGGTGCTCGGCGACGCCTGGGTGGAGCGGTCGCTCCATTCGGCCAACCGCTTCAATGCGGATTTTCAGTCGCTCATCACGCGCTATGCCTGGAACGACATCTGGGGCCGCCCGGGGCTGGACCATCGCACGCGCCGTCTGCTCGTGCTCGGCATGACGGTCGCGCAGGGGCGCTGGGAGGAGTTCGAGCTGCACTTCCGCGCCGCGGTCGAAGGCGGCGTGCCGCTGCAGGAGCTGCAGGAGACGCTGCTGCAATCAGCCATCTATTGCGGGGTGCCTGCGGCCAACACGGCCTTCAAACTTGCGATGCAGGTGCTGCAGGAACACGGGATCGCGCCGCCGCCGCAGCCGCTCACGCCCGAGCGGCGCGTGCGCGAGCAGCACACCTTCAGCACTCCGCAACTGCACGTGTTGCTGCAGGGGCAGGGGCGGCCCGTGGTGCTGAGCCACGCGCTCGGCATGGATGCTCACTTGTGGGATCGGTTGGCGGAGTCGCTCGCCGCGCACGGTTGCGAGGTGCTGCGTTACGACCACCGCGGCCACGGCCGCTCGAGTGCGCCGGGCGGGCCGTACGCCATGGACGATCTGGTCGAAGATGCGGCGCGGCTCGTGCGGGAATGGGGTCGCGGGCCGGTGGTGTGGGTGGGCCTGTCGTTGGGGGGCATGGTGGGGCAGGGGCTGGCGATCCGGCATCCCGAACTGGTGCAGGCCCTGGTGGCGGCCAACACCACGTCGCACTACCCGGAGGCGGGCCGCGCGCTGTGGCGGCAGCGCATCGACGCGGTGCGCCAAGGGGGGTTGCCCGCCATTGCCGACATGGTGATGGGCCGCTACTTCCACGAGGCCTTCCGCGCGCAGCATCCCGAGGTGGAGGCGCGCTCGCGCGCGACGCTGCTGCGCTGCGATCCGTCGGCCTACATGGCGTGCTGCGAGGCGATCGCGGCGCTCGACTGGCGCGACGGGCTCGCCCGCATCGCCTGCCCGACGCTGGTGATCGCCGGTGCGAAGGACCAAGGCACGCCGGTGGAGATGGCCGAGGCGCTGGCGCAGGCGGTGCCCGGGGCGCGGCTCGCGGTCATCGGCGATGCGTCGCACATCAGCGTGCTCGAACAGCCGGCCGAGTTCGAGCGGCTGGTGCGCGAGTTCATCGACGCGCTACCGGGCTGAGCGGCCCCTCCTTGTGGGGGGGGGCAGCCCTGCGGCCAGCAGTGGCACGGCAGAATGGGGCGGCTGGACAGCGAGCCGCGTCGTGGGAACTCCCGAGCGATCACCGCTGTCTCCCTTCTGTGCTTTCCTGGACGCTGCGCGTATGAAACCGACGATGTTGCCCGATCCCAAGACCCGCTGGTCCATCGGCTACTGGCTGCTGGCGCTCCTCGCGCTGATGTGGATCCAGTCGATCTGGCAGACGGCCCGCACCGTGGAGCCGGTGCCGTACAGCGAGTTCGAGAAGGCCCTGGCCGACGGGCGCGTGGCCGAGGTCGTGGTGGGCGAGACCACCGTGACCGGCAAGCTCAAGTCGCCGGACCCCGGCGGCAAGACGGTCATCGTCGCGACCCGCGTGGAGCCGGCGCTCGCCGAGCGGCTCGAGCGCTACCAGGTGCCCTACAGCCGCGTGATCGAGAGCACGTGGCTGCGCGACATTCTCTCGTGGGTGGTGCCGGCGGCGGTGTTCTTCGCGCTGTGGTTCTTCCTGTTGCGCAAAGTCGCCGAGAAGCAGGGCATGGGCGGCTTCATGAGCATCGGCAAGAGCCGCGCGAAGGTGTACGTCGAGAAGAACACCGGCGTGACCTTCGCCGACGTGGCCGGTGTGGACGAGGCCAAAGCCGAACTGCAGGAGATCGTGGCCTTCCTGAAGGACCCGGGGGGCTACGGGCGGCTGGGGGCGCGCATGCCCAAGGGCGTGTTGCTGGTCGGCCCCCCGGGCACCGGCAAGACGCTGATCGCCAAGGCCGTGGCGGGCGAGGCCGGGGTGCCCTTCTTCAGCATCAGCGGCAGCGAGTTCGTCGAGATGTTCGTCGGCGTGGGCGCGGCCCGCGTGCGAGACCTCTTCGAGCAGGCGCGTGCCAAGGCGCCGGCCATCATCTTCATCGACGAACTCGACGCCCTGGGGCGTGCCCGCGGCGCAGCAGGCCTGGTGGGCGGGCACGACGAGCGCGAGCAGACGCTCAACCAGCTCCTGGTGGAGCTCGATGGCTTCGACAGTTCGTCGGGCCTGGTGCTGCTGGCCGCGACCAACCGGCCCGAGATCCTCGACCCCGCGCTGCTGCGCGCCGGGCGCTTCGACCGGCAGGTGCTGGTGGACCGGCCGGACAAGCAGGGTCGCGTGCAGATCCTCAAGGTGCACACGCGCAAGATCCGGCTCGCCCCAGGGGTGGACCTCGAACAAGTGGCGGCGCTCACGCCGGGCTTCTCGGGCGCGGACCTGGCGAACCTGTGCAACGAGGCCGCGCTCGCCGCCACGCGCCGGGGGGCGAGCGAGGTGGCGCTGGTGGACTTCACCACGGCGATCGAGCGCATCGTCGCCGGCTTGGAAAAGCGCAACCGCCTGCTCAATCCCAAGGAGCGCGAGGTGGTCGCCTACCACGAGATGGGCCATGCGTTGGTGGCGCTAGCGCTGCCGGGCAGCGGGGCCGTGCACAAGGTGTCGATCATCCCGCGCGGCATCGGTGCGCTGGGCTACACGATCCAGCGGCCGACCGAAGACCGCTTCCTGATGACGCGCGACGAGCTGGAGCACAAGATCATGGTGCTGCTGGGCGGGCGCGCCGCCGAGAAGCTCGTGTTCGGCCACCTGTCGACCGGGGCGGCCGACGATCTGGCCAAGGTGACCGACATCGCGCGCGACATGGTCACACGCTACGGCATGGAGGAGTCGCTGGGCTACGTGGCCTACGAGGCGCCACGGCAGCGCTTCATCGACGTGCCGGGCCTGGCCGGCAACGAGGTGCGCGCCAGTGCCGCCACGCAAGAGAAGATCGACGAGGCGGTGCGCGGCATCGTGATGGGCGCCTTCGAGCGCACTTGCGAGATCCTGCGCCGCAACCGCGCCATCCTGGAGCGCTGCGCGCGCGAGCTGCTGCAGCGCGAGACGCTGGACGAAGAACGGCTGAAGGCACTGACCGAAGGGCTCCAGGCAGCGCACGGCGAGCAGGCGACATCGCCGGTGCCCCCCGCCGACTTGGCGCCGGGCGGCGAACGGATGTGACCTGAGCCCCGGGGCCAAGATACAAAGCCGCGCCGGTCGGCCCTGCACGGCGCGGCCCTGCGTACCGCGGCCGGCACGGCCGGGCCTGCGTGCCCGGGCGGGGCGATGCACCGCCCGGGCAGCAACGTGGAGCTCAGACCCGCTCGAGGATCACTGCGATGCCTTGGCCCACGCCGATGCACATGGTGCACAGCGCATAGCGGCCCTGGATGCGGTGCAGCTGGTTCACCGCGGTGGTGGCCAGCCGCGCACCCGAGGCGCCGAGCGGATGGCCCAGCGCGATCGCGCCGCCGTTGGGGTTGACGCGCGGGTCGTCGTCGGCCAGGCCCAGTTGGCGCAGCACGGCCAGGCCTTGCGCGGCGAACGCCTCGTTCAGCTCGATCACGTCCATCTGGTCGAGCGTGAGGCCGGTGAGCTCCAGCACCTTGCGCGTGGCCGGTGCCGGGCCGATGCCCATGATGCGCGGCGGCACGCCGGCCACCGCCATGCCCACCACGCGTGCGCGCGGCGTGAGGCCGTGGCGCGCGGCGGCCGCTTCGCTGGCCAGGATGAGCGCACACGCGCCGTCGTTGACGCCCGAGGCGTTGCCGGCGGTGACGGTGCCGTCCGGGCGCACCACGCCTTTGAGCTTGGCCAGGGCCTCCAGCGACGTCTCGCGCGGGTGCTCGTCGCGGTCCACGACGACGGGCTCACCCTTCTTCTGCGGGATGGTCACCGGCACGATCTCGCGGTCGAAGAAGCCGGCCTTCTGCGCTGCGACGGCCTTGAGCTGAGAGGCCAGCGCCATCTTGTCCTGGTCCTCGCGGCTGATGTGGAAGTCGGCCGCGACGTTCTCGGCCGTCTCGGGCATCGAGTCGATGCCGTACCTGGCTTTCATCAGCGGGTTGACGAAGCGCCAGCCGATGGTGGTGTCGTACACCGCGTTGTTGCGCGAGAAGGCCGTCTCGGCCTTGGGCATGACGAAGGGCGCGCGGCTCATGCTCTCGACCCCGCCGGCGATCATCAACTCGGCCTCGCCAGCCTTGATCGCGCGCGCGGCGCTGCCCACCGCGTCCAGGCCCGAGCCGCACAGGCGGTTGACCGTCGCGCCCGGCACGTCCTGTGGCAGGCCGGCCAGGAGCGCCGCCATGCGCGCGACGTTGCGGTTGTCCTCGCCGGCCTGGTTCGCGCAGCCGTAGATCACGTCGGCCACGGCGGCCCAGTCCACCTTGGGATTGCGGGCCATCAACGCCGCGATCGGCACGGCGGCGAGGTCGTCGGTGCGCACCGACGAGAGGGCGCCGCCGTAGCGGCCGAAGGGGGTGCGAACCGCGTCGCAGATGTAGGCGTGTGCAGTCATGGCTGTTCTTGCGGGTCGTGGAAGAAAGGGGGGATCGAGGGCCGGCCGGTCGTCCTAGGTGCGCGCGTCCACCAGCGGGACGGCCGTCACGCGCTGCAGTTCGTCGAACGACAGGCCCTCGGCGATGTCGATGACCCGCGCGGTACCGCCGACCAGGTCGATGACCGCGAGGTCGGTGTAGACGCGGCTCACGCAGGCCAGGCCGGTGAGCGGGTAGGTGCACCGGGGCACCAGCTTGCTCTCGCCGGCCTTGGTGAGGTGTTCCATCATCACGTAGGTCCTTTTCGCGCCGATGGCCAGGTCCATCGCGCCGCCGACGGCCGGGATCGCGTCCGGTGCGCCGGTGTGCCAGTTGGCGAGATCGCCACTCGCGGCCACCTGGAAGGCCCCCAGCACGCACACATCGAGGTGGCCCCCGCGCATCATCGCGAAGCTGTCGGCATGATGGAAGAAGCACCCGCCGGGGCGCAACGTGACCGGCTGCTTGCCGGCGTTGATGAGGTCGTAGTCCTCCTCGCCGGGCGCGGGGGCGGGGCCCATGCCCAGCACGCCGTTCTCGCTGTGCAAGATCACCTCGCGGTCGGCGGGGATGTGGTTGGCCACCAGCGTCGGCAGGCCGATGCCCAGGTTGACGTAGGCGCCCTCGGGGATGTCGCGCGCCACCCGCGCGGCCATCTGGTCACGGCTCCATTTCGCCATCACGCGGCCTCCTTCTTGAAGCCGCCCGCCTGCGTGACGGTGCGTTCGACCTGCACTACGCGGTGCACGAAGATGCCCGGGGTCACGACGGCCTCGGGGTCGAGCGCGCCGAGTTCGACGATCTCGGGCACCTCGACGACGGTGCATCGCGCGGCGGTGGCCATGATGGGGCCGAAATTCCGTGCGGTCATGCGGTAGGTGAGGTTGCCCCAGCGGTCGGCGCGCTCGGCCTTGATGAGCGCGAGGTCGGCGTGGATCGGGTACTCGAGCACGTAGGGTTTGCCGTGGATTTCGCGCGTCTCCTTGCCTTCGGCCAGCCGCGTGCCGTAGCCCGTGGGCGTGTAGAAGGCCCCGATGCCCGCGCCCGCGGCCCGGATGCGCTCGGCCAGGTTGCCCTGGGGCACCAACTCCAGCTCGATCCTGCCGCTGCGGTAGAGCTCGTCGAAGACCCACGAGTCGGCCTGGCGGGGGAACGAGCAGATGATCTTGCGCACCCGGCCGGTCTTGAGCAGCGCCGCCAGGCCCGTGTCGCCGTTGCCGGCGTTGTTGTTGACGATCGTGAGGTCCTTCGCGCCTTGCGCGATGAGTCCATCGATCAGCCGGGTCGGAATGCCGGCGGTGCCGAAGCCGCCGATCATCACCGTGGAGCCGTCCCGCACGTCGGCCAGGGCGGCCTCGACAGAGGGATAGATTTTGTTGATCATGTGCGCTTGCCGAACAGGCAGAGGAAAAATACCTCCGCGTGTTCGATATTCGAACTTGCGTTCAGTATAAGAACTTCAAAGTCTACTCTACTTCACCATGCCCCCTCGCTCAACCACAGTTCGGCCCGGGCGCGAGCCCGCCGGGCCGGCTCGCTCCGCCGCCGAGCGCCTCGCCTCCGTCTCGCGCCCGCCCGCTCCCCCTGCCGAGGGGGAGGGGCCCGCCCCCGGCGACAGCTACGTGCAGTCCTTCGCCCGCGGCTTGGCCGTGGTGCGCACTTTCAGCGCCGAAGCCCCCGCGCAGACCATCGCCGAGGTGGCCGAGCGCGCCGGCCTCACGCGCGCCGGGGCCCGGCGCATCCTGCACACCTTGCAGCATCTGGGCTACGTGGAGGCCGAGGGCCGGCTTTTCCGGCTGACGCCCAAGATCCTGGACTTGGGCTTCGCCTATCTCAGTTCGCTGCCGCTGTGGAACCTGGCCGAGCCGGTGATGGAGGATCTGGTGCAGGACGTCAAGGAGTCCTGCTCGGCCGCCGTGCTGGACGGCACCGACATCGTGTACGTGCTGCGGGTGCCCACCCACAAGATCATGGCGATCAACCTCGGCGTGGGCAGCCGGCTGCCCGCCTACTGCACCTCCATGGGCCGCGTGCTGCTCGCCGGCCTGCCGCCGGCAGCGCTGGAGGCCCGCCTGGCGCAGATGCGCCTGGAACCGCGCACGCCCAAGACCGTGACCGACCCGGCGCGCCTGCGGGAGCTGATCGAGCAGGTGCGCATGCAGGGCTGGGCTCTCGTGGCCGAGGAACTGGAAGAAGGCCTGGTGTCGCTCGCGGCGCCCATCCGCGGGCGTCAGGGCGAGGTGGTGGCCGCCATCAACGTGAGCGGCCAGCAGCACCGCACGCCGCCCGTGGTGATGCTCGAGCGCTTCCTGCCCAAGCTGCTGAAGGCCGCGCACGAGATCAGCGCGATGATCGGGGGCAAGGGGCAGGGCGGCTGAGGCCCGGCGCTCGGCCGCCCGGAGCCGGGCCGACACCCCCGTGGGGGGTGGGGCGCAAGCCCCGGGGGCCAACACATACGGCCCGGCGCTCGGCCGCCCGGAGCCGGGTCGACACCCCCGTGAGGGTGGGGCGCCGCAGGGCCCGCGCTGCAAGCCCTACGGGGCCACCGGCTTGCGCCCGCCGATGCGTTGCGAGACGTGGTCGGCGCACTCGCGCAGTGCCCGCGCGATGGCGCCATCCCAGCGCGTGTCGAAGGTGCCCGACGGGCCGATGGCGGTGACCGCCATCACCATCGCGCCGGTGTGGTCGAACACCGGGGCGGACATCGCGCTCACGCCCTCGATGACCGAGCCTTCGCTGCGGCTCATCCCGTGGGCGCGCACGTCCGCCAGTTGCCGCTCGAACTCCTTCCACGTGGGCAGGGGTGGCGCCGCCGGCATGCCGGGGGCGGGGCGCGCGCGTTCGAGCTTCTCGCGCCGGCGCTCGTCTTCCAGCAGGGCGCGCACCTCCGCGGCGGGCCGGTACGCCGCGAAGAGCCGGCCCGAGGCGGTGTCGGTGATCGACACCACCGTGCCGTGCCGCATGTTCACGTGCACGGCGGCAGGCGATTCCTCCAGCCGCACGAAGGTGGGCCCGCGCGTGCCCCACACGGCGATGCCCACGGTATGGCCCAGACGCTGGGCGAGATCGGCGATCAGCGGGGTGGCGATGCGCACCGGATCGGCCTGCTGCAGGCTGATGAGCCCGAGCTGCAAGGCCAGCGGCCCCAGGCCGTAGTGCCCGGAGGCGCTGTCCTGCTCGATCAGCCCGAGCTTGCCGAAGCTCACGAGGTACGGGTGCGCCTTGGCGGGCGACATGCCGGCCTCGCGCGCCAAGTCCTTGAGCGGCATGGCGCGCCCATGGTGGGCCAGCGCCAGTAGCAGCTGCCCGCCCACTTCGACGCTCTGGATACCGCGTCGGTCGCGTTCTATGGTCTTGTCGTCGTCCACGGAAATCGTCGATGTGCCGCCCGGCGGCCACCGCAGGGCAGGCGGGATTGTGGCCGCGCTCCGAGTAGGTGTTTACCCTGAGAACGACCGTGCAAAGGGGTCAAGCATTAGACATTATCAAACGAGTTAACTAACATCAACACCCATTCGGTATAGACGAACGATTTCGCTTTCATTGAATCCCGCTCAACCTCGCCGGGCGGGCCGCCAAGAGCAGGAGCCACGATGACCAAAGCCTTCGCCTCTCAAGCTGACCTTCAGGAGAAGAAGGTCAGCTTCACCAAGCTGTCCGACAACGCGTACGCCTACACCGCCGAAGGCGACCCGAACACCGGGGTGATCGTCGGCGACGACGCGGTGATGGTGATCGACACCCAGGCCACCCCGGTGATGGCGCAGGACGTGATCCGCCGCATCCGTGAAGTTACCGACAAGCCGATCAAGTACGTGGTGCTGTCGCACTACCACGCGGTGCGCGTGCTGGGCGCCTCGGCCTACCAACCGGAGCACATCATCGCCAGCCAGGACACCTACGATCTCATCGTCGAGCGCGGCGAGGCCGACAAGGCCAGCGAGATCGGGCGCTTTCCGCGTCTGTTCCGTGCCGTCGAGTCGGTGCCGCCGGGCCTGACGTGGCCCACCATCACTTTCACCGGCAAGATGACGATCTGGCTGGGCAAGCTGGAGGTGCAATTGCTGCAACTGGGCCGCGGCCACACCAAGGGCGACACGGTGGCCTGGCTGCCCCAGCAGAAGATCCTGTTCTCCGGCGACCTGGTCGAGTTCGACGCCACGCCCTATGCCGGGGATGCCTACTTCAAGGACTGGCCGCAGACGCTGGACAACATCGCCGCGCTGCGGCCCGAGAAGCTCGTGCCCGGCCGCGGTGCAGCGCTGCAAACCCCCGAGGAAGTGCAGGCGGGCCTGGCCGGCACCAAGGCGTTCATCTCCGACGTGTACGCCTGCGTCCAGGAAGGGGTGAAGGCCGGCAAGGACCTCAAGACGGTCTACAAGGACACCTACGCGCGGCTGCAGCCGAAGTACGGCCACTGGGTCATCTTCGACCACTGCATGCCGTTCGACGTGACGCGCTGCTACGACGAGGCCACGCAATACCCCGACCCGCGGGTGTGGACCGCCGAGCGCGACCGGCAAATGTGGGAAACCCTGGAAGGCTGATCCAGCACCACCTCAGAGGAGACAGATCATGAAGATCGAACGCATCCATCACGTCGCCTACCGCTGCAAGGACGCCAAGGAAACCGTCGAGTGGTACGTGAAGCACCTGAACATGAACTTCGTCCTGGCGATCGCCGAGGACCAAGTGCCCTCGACCAAGGCGCCCGATCCCTACATGCACGTGTTCCTGGACGCCGGGCAGGGCAACGTGCTTGCCTTCTTCGAGCTGCCCAACTCGCCGGCCATGGGCCGTGACGAGAACACGCCCGAATGGGTCCAGCACATCGCGTTCAAGGTGGACAGCGTGGAGACGCTCGAGGCCACGAAGGCGCGCCTGGAGGCGGCCGGCATCCCCGTCGTTGGCGTGACGGACCACACCATCTTCAAGAGCATCTACTTCTTCGACCCGAACGGCCACCGCGTGGAACTGGCGGCCGATGTCGGCACGCCCGACATGTACGAGAAGCTCGATGCGGTCAAGTGGGACATGCTCAACGAGTGGGCCCAGACCAAGCGCGCGCCGAAGCACGCCGCCTGGATGCACGAGAAGGAATTCCACGCGCTCGACTGAGCCGCCCGATTTCCGCGTGACAGTGACCCGTCGGCCGCTTCGCCAGCGGCCTGGGCTGTTTCGCCCTGAGGAACCCTTGACCATGTTGCATACCTACACCTATCCCCAGTACGAGTATCGGCAGAGCGACGAACAGCGCAGCGGCGAGCGTGTCCGCCACCCCGTGGTGGTGATCGGCGCCGGCCCCGTGGGCATGACCCAGGCGCTGGACTGCGCGGCCCGTGGCATTCCCACGGTGGTGCTGGACGACAACAACACCGTGAGCATCGGCTCGCGAGCCGTCTGCTACGCCAAGCGCCCGCTGGAGATCTGGGATCGCCTGGGCCTCGGTGACGATCTGGTGGCCCAGGGTGTGCAATGGAAGGTGGGCAAGGTGTTCTTCCGCGACGAGCTGGTCTACCAGTTCGACCTGCTGCCCGAAGACCACCACAAGATGCCGGCGATGATCAACCTCCAGCAGTACTACCTGGAGGAGCGGCTGGTGCGTGCGTGCGACGAGTCGCCGCGGGTGGACCTGCGCTGGAAGCACAAGGTGCTGGCGATCGAGACGCACGACGACCACGTGGTGCTGACGATCGAGACGCCCGACGGCATCTTCAAGACCGAGGCGTCGTGGCTGATCGCCTGCGACGGCGCCAGCAGCGACACGCGCCGCATGATCGGCGCGGACTTCACCGGCCAGTTCTTCCAGGACCGCTTCCTCATCGCCGACGTGGTGATGAAGGCCGACTTCCCGACCGAGCGCTGGTTCTGGTTCGACCCGCCCTTCCATCGCAACCAGAGCGTGCTGCTGCACAAGCAGTGCGACAACGTCTGGCGCATCGACTTCCAGCTCGGCTGGGATGCCGACCCGAACGAGGAGAAGAAGCCCGAGAAGGTCATCCCCCGCATCCAGGCGATGCTGGGGCCGGACGTGCCGTTCGAGCTGGAGTGGGTGTCGGTGTACCAGTTCGCCTGCCGGCGCATCGACCGCTTCCGCCACGGCCGCGTGATCTTCGCCGGCGATGCGGCGCACCAGGTCTCGCCCTTCGGCGCGCGCGGCGCCAACAGCGGCGTGCAGGACTGCGACAACCTGAGCTGGAAGCTCAAGGCCGTGCTGGACGGCGACGCGCCCGAGGCCCTGCTGGACACCTACCACGACGAGCGCGCGTTCGCCGCCGACGACAACCTGCTCAACTCCACGCGCTCGACCGACTTCATCACGCCCAAGAGCCGCACCTCGCTGCGCCTGCGCAATGCGGTGCTGGAGCTGGCGCGCACCGAGCCGTTCGCGCGCCCGCTGGTCAACAGCGGGCGGCTGTCGACGCCGACGCCCTACGTGCACTCGCCGCTCAACACCCCGGATGCCGAGCCGTTTGCCGGGCGCATGACGCCGGGCACCAACTGCGCCGATGCGCCCATCGAGGTGGCCGGCCAGCCCGGCTGGCTGCTCAACCAGTTGGGCGATGGTTTCGTGCTGCTGAGCTTCGGGCCCGCCGAGCCGGTGCGCGTCGGCAACGTCGAAGCCGCGGTTTTGCAGGTCGGCCGCGACATCGTCGACCGCGCCGGCGTGCTCACCCAGCGCTACGATGGTCAGCCGGGCACGGTCTACCTGATCCGTCCTGACCAGTACGTCGCAGCCCGCTGGCGCCGCTTCGACCGCGCCGCGGCCGAGGCCGCCCTCGCTCGGGCGCTCGGCCGCAGCCTGGCCTGATCGTCGCCTGACCTCCCGACTGCCAACGCACCGTGAAGCCATGTCTGTGAACCGTCAACCCAACATCGCCGAGCACGACGCTTTCTACGAGGAGCTGATCAACGCCCAGCGCGACCTGAGCGACGAGCAGGCGGAGATGTTCCTCGCCAAGCTCGTGATCATCCTGGCCAACCATGTCGGCGATCGCGCCGTGCTGTCCGAGGCCATTGCGCTGGCCCGCAGCAACACGCTGGCCGCGGCCGGCTGACGCGGCCGCCCCCCGCTCGCCGAGCGACCACCGGAAGGAACCCATGTCCCCGATCAACGAGACCCACGATCCCGCCCTGCGCAGCTGGGTGGATAGCGCCAACCGTCCGGATCACGATTTCCCGATCCAGAACCTGCCCTTCGCCAGCTTTCGCCGCCGCGGCCGCGACGAGCCCTGGCGCGGCGGCGTGGCGATCGGCGATGCGATCGTCGACCTTGCAGCGCTGCACCGTGTGCAGCCCTTCGAGGGTGTCGCCGCGCAAGCGCTGGCAGCCGCCGCGCAGCCTCAGCTCAACGAGCTGATGGCGCTGGGCCCTGCTCACTGGAGCGCGCTGCGCCTGGCGCTGTCGCGCGCGTTGCGCGAAGGCAGCGCGCAGCGCGCCGTGGTGGAGCCTTGCCTGGTCGATCAAGCCGAGGCCGAGTACGGGCTGCCCGCGCGCATCGGCGACTACACCGACTTCTACACCGGCATCCATCACGCCACGGCCGTCGGCAAGCTGTTCCGGCCCGACAACCCGCTGCTGCCCAACTACAAGTGGGTGCCCATCGGCTACCACGGCCGCAGCTCCTCGATCGGCGTGAGCGGCCAGACCTTCCGTCGTCCCCTGGGGCAAACGAAGGGTCCGCAGGATGCGGCGCCGCGCTTCGGGCCCTGCCAGCGGCTCGACTACGAGCTGGAGCTCGGGGTGTTCGTCGGCCCCGGCAATGCGCTGGGCGAGCCGATCCCCATGGCCGAGGCGGAGGATCACGTCTTCGGGGTGGTGCTGCTGAACGACTGGTCGGCACGGGACATCCAGGCCTGGGAGTACCAGCCCCTGGGGCCCTTCCTGGCAAAGAACTTCGCGACCACCATCTCGCCGTGGATCGTCACCCTCGAGGCGCTCGCGCCCTTCCGCGTGCCGTTCGCCCACCCCGAGGGCGACCCCCAGCCCCTGCCGTACCTCGACTCGCCGGACAACCGCGCGCGCGGCGGCATCGACCTCACGCTCGAAGTGTGGTTGCAGACCGAGGCCATGCGGCGTGCGGGCGAGCCGCCGCACCGGTTGATGGCGTCCAACTTCGCGGATGCCTACTGGACGGTGGCGCAAATGGTGGCGCACCACACCGTCAATGGGTGCAACCTCCAGGCGGGCGACCTGCTCGGGACGGGCACCCAGTCCGGCCCCGGGGAGGATCAGGGTGGTTCGCTACTCGAACTTACGTGCGGTGGGCAGAAGCCAGTGCGATTACCGAACGGCGAGACTCGCACTTTCCTGCAGGATGGCGATACTGTGCTGCTGCGCGCGTACGCCGCTGGAGCCGGTCGAGCCCGCATCGGTTTCGGTGAGTGCGCGGGGACGGTGCTGCCGGCGCCGGCCCTGGTCGTCTGAAGGGGCGCGGGCCGTCGGCCCGTCGCGTTCCACGCGCTGCTGAGCCGGGCCCCGTGCCAAGGGGCCCGGAAGACACACCCATAGAAGGAGACATCCGTCATGAAACGCATCCTCAAGCTCGGCGCAGTCGCCCTGGCCGCCGCCTTCACCGGGCTCGCCGCTCAGGCACAGGAAGTGACCCTCAAGGTCCATCACTTCTGGCCGCCGCAGGCGATGCCGCCCACCAAGATCTTGCAGCCCTGGTGCGACAAGATCGCGGCCGAATCCAACAACAAGATGAAGTGCCAGATCTTCCCGGCGATGCAGCTGGGCGGCACGCCGGCGCAACTGATCGACCAGGCCAAGGACGGCGTGGTGGACATCGTCTTCACGCTGCCGGGCTACACGGCGGGGCGTTTCCCGGTGATGGAGGTGTTCGAACTGCCGTTCCTCGTGCCCTCCGCCGAGGCCGGTGCGAAGGCCGCGTGGGACTTCTACCAGAAGTATGGCCAGAAGGAATTCGCCAACGTCAAGCCGCTCATGTTCGCCGTGCATGACGAGGGCTACGTGCACACGCGCGACAAGCAGATCAAGACGCTGGCCGACCTCAAGGGTCTCAAGATGCGTGCGCCCACGCGCATGACGAACAAGCTGCTGGCCTCGCTCGGCGCCACGCCGGTGGCCATGCCGCTGCCTGCCGTCTCGGAGGCCGTGAGCAAGGGCGTCATCGACGGCTTTTTGCTGCCGTGGGAGGTGATTCCCTCGGTCAAGCTGCACGAGATGGTCAAGTACCACTCCGAGACGGATCCCTCCAAGCCGGGGCTGTACACGGCCGTGTTCATCATCGCGATGAACAAGGCCAAGTACGACGGTCTGCCGGCCGACCTGAAGGCCGTGATCGACCGCAACAGCGGTGCGGGGCTGTCGGCGCAGGCGGGCAAGATCTGGGATGAGAGCCAGGCGGTGGGCCGCAAGCCGGCGGTGGACCGGGGCAACACCTTCTACACCATCCCGGCCGCCGAGGTGGACAACTGGATCAAGGCGTCCGCGCCCTTGTATGACGAGTGGGTCGCCTCGATGGACAAGCTCGGCATGCCGGGCAAGCAAATGCTCCAGGACGCGCGCGACCTGCTCTCGAAGTACGGCAAGAAGTGAGCGTGATCGGCGCCGCGGTCTAGCGCCCGGCGCCATCGAAGAGGACGACCGCCCCGCTCGTGGGGCGGGCTTGGGCCCCGCGGTCGCGTGCGCGGGCTTGCGGGCCTCACCTTGCGCGCACCCCTCCTATCACGAAGACGGGGCCGTCCGGTGACGGGCGGCCCTGCGTCGATTCCGCCCGTCACCGCGGAGTGTCTTGCATGCTAGTCGTATTGCGATTTTTCGCGCTGCTATTCGCCTTGCTCGGAGGCCTGGCCGCCAGTGCCGTCGGTGTCCTCACCGCGTCGAGCATCATCGGCCGTGCATTGTGGTCCTCTCCGATCCCAGGAGATGTTGAGCTGACACAATTCGGCATCGCTTTGGCCATCTCGCTGTGCCTGCCGTGGTGCCAGCTGCATGGCGCCAACATCATCGTGGACTTCTTCACCGCGCGGGCGGCCGCGCGCACGCAGCGGCTGCTGGACGGCATCGGCGCGGTGCTGCTGGCTGCGATGACGGCCCTGCTGGCGTGGCGTACGGCCGTGGGGGCGACCTCGGTGCAGGACGCGGGCGAGACCTCCATGATCCTCGGCTTGCCGATGTGGATCGTGTATGCGGTGCTGGCCCCGGGCTTCGCGCTGACCATGGCGATCGCGATCTATCAGGCTTGGTGCCACTTCACCGGCCGCAGCGTGGAGGTGCCCGTATGAGCCCCACTGGCATCGGCCTGACCATGTTCGCGGCGATGCTCGCGCTGATGGCGCTGCGCGTTCCCATCGCCGCGGCGATGTTCATCCCCGGAGCCGTGGGCTACTGGGCGATGACGAACGACATCGCGCTGCTCAACACCCTCAAGGGCTCTGCCGTCGCGCGCCTGACCGTCTATGACCTGTCGGTGATCCCGCTGTTCCTGCTGATGGGGCAGTTCGCCACGCAAGGCGGCCTGTCGCGCGCACTGTTCAAGGCCGCCGCGGCCTTCATCGGCCACATCCGGGGCGGCCTGGGCATGGCAGCGATCCTGGCCGCGGCGGCTTTCGGTGCCGTGTGCGGCTCCTCCGTCGCCACCTCGGCCACCATCGCGCAGGTGGCGTATCCCGAGATGAAGGTGCACGGCTACCACGGCCGGCTGTCCACCGGCGTGTTGGCCACGGGCGGCACGTTGGGCATCCTGATCCCGCCGTCGGTGCCGCTCGTGGTCTATGCGATCCTGACCGAGCAGAACATCGCCAAGCTGTTCGCCGCGGCCTTCGTGCCGGGGCTTCTCGCAGCGCTCGGCTACATCGCCGTCGTCGCCATCTACTGCCGCGTGCGTCCCGAACTCGCCCAACCCTCTCAGCCGCTGCCGTGGAACGAGCGTTGGAAGGCACTGCTCGGCGTGTGGCCGATCGCGACGATCTTCCTCATCGTGTTCGGCGGCATCTACACGGGCCTGTTCACACCGACCGAGGGTGCGGCCGTCGGCGCGATCGGCACCTTCCTCGCCGGGTTGGCCAAGCGGGAGCTCACACTCTCCGGGATCAAGCGCTCTTTTCTCGGCACGGCGGAAACGTCGGCGATGGTCTTCATGATCTTCCTCGGCGCGGACATGATGAACGCGGCGCTTGCGCTCACGCAGATGCCCGCCAACCTCGCGGCTTGGGTGTCGGGCCTGGAGATCTC
Source organism: Schlegelella aquatica (assembly GCF_026013905.1). Classification (NCBI taxonomy): domain Bacteria; kingdom Pseudomonadati; phylum Pseudomonadota; class Betaproteobacteria; order Burkholderiales; family Sphaerotilaceae; genus Caldimonas; species Caldimonas aquatica. The sequence continues at coordinate 2,629,385 of NZ_CP110257.1, read as the reverse complement.
GCCGCTCGTGATCGTGGGCTGCGTGCTGATCTTCTACGTCATCCTCGGTTGCGTGATGGATGAGCTGTCGATGATCCTGCTCACCATCCCCGTGCTGTTCCCCGCGATCATGAGCCTCGATCTTTGGGGCCTGGGCGCGCAGGACAAAGCGATCTGGTTCGGCATTCTGGTGCTGATGGTGGTGGAGATCGGCCTCATCGCGCCGCCGGTGGGCTTGAACGTGTACGTCGTCAACAGCGTGTGCAAGGACGTGCCGATGGGCGAAACCTACAAGGGTGTGCTGCCGTTCCTGGCGAGCGACGTGCTGCGCGTGCTGCTGCTGCTGTTCGTGCCCGCCGTCAGTCTGGGCGCGGTGTGGTGGCTGTTCAGCTAGCGGCGCCGAGGCCCTGGGCCTCGGCGTTGCGCCAGGGAGGAAGTCCCTCGCGTGGCACCTTTTGCGAAGTGCGAAAGGGCGCCGCGGGGGCGCACTTCTTGCTCGCCTTGAGCGCACTCGAAGATTGAGTCAGATCAAGTTCGACTCGAATGGCTGGGCGGCTGTGCGCGGCGAGGACGAGAACGCTGGGACAATCTTCCTTCCGCGCGCCGGCCGGGCCAGCGCGCCACGCCAAAGCACCGAACTTCTTTCGAGCAAGAACCGTGGCCGACCCTGCCTCCATGCCCCCTTCGGCGCCGCCGCACGCGGTGAAACCATCGCTAGACAGGGATCAAGGCGGGCGGGAACGCCACGATCCGCTGCTGGCCTTGCATGAGCGGGTGCACTTGCTGCTGCAGGTGTTCAACGGCACGCGGGAAGGGGTGCTCATCACCGATTCGCACTCGCGCGTGCTGGAGGTCAACGACGCGTTCGTCGAGATCACCGGCTATGCGCGCGACGCAGTGCTCGGCCAAACGCCCTCGTTGCTGTCTTCCGGGCGGCACGACCCGTCGTTCTATTCGCAGATGTGGAAGAGCCTGAAGGAGACGGGGCGCTGGCAGGGCGAGATTTGGAACCGCCGTGCCAGCGGTGAGGTGTATGCCGAGTGGCTGCGCATTCTGTCGGTGGCCGGCGACGACGGACAGCCGACGCACTACATCGGCATCTTCAGCGACATCACGGCGCAAAAGCGCGACCAGGAGCTGCTGGACCGGCTCGCCCACTACGATGCGCTCACCGGGCTGCCGAACCGGCGGCTGATGGGCGAGCGGCTGGCCACCGTGATGGAGCGCGCGCGCCGCCACGGCCAGAAGGTGGCCGTGTGCGTGTTCGACCTCGACGGCTTCCACGAGATCAACGGACGCTTCGGGCACGAGGCGGGCGACCGCTGCCTGGTGCAGCTGGCCGACCGCATGCAAGGCGTGCTGCGCACCGGCGACACCCTCGCGCGCATCGGGGGCGACGAGTTCGCGTTGCTGCTGGGCGAGGTGAAGGGTCGCGCCGACGTGGATACGGTCCTGCGCCGGGTGGTGTCCACGCTCGCGCCGCCCTATCCGCTGCCCGAACCCCTGGCTTTGTCGGTCAGCATCGGCGTGTCCCTCTACCCCGACGACACCAGCAGTCCCGACCATCTCTTCGTGCTCGCCAACGAGGCGATGCATCGGGCCAGGCAGCGCGGTGGCAGCCGCACCGCCTATGCGGCCGACGCCGACGAGCTCGTCGTGCACGACGACCAGACGGCGGCCCTGCAAGCGGCGCTCGTGGGTGGCCAGTTGCGGCTGTACTTCCAGCCCAAAGTGCGCGCGGCCGACGGCCGGCTGGATGGCGCCGAGGTGCTGCTGCGTTGGCATCACCCCGAGCACGGGGTACTGTTGCCCGGCCAGTTCCTGCCAGCGGTGGAGGGCACGCCGCTGCAGGTGGACCTCGACCTGTGGGTGCTGCGCACCGCGGCCCGCCAGCTGGCGGCCTGGGAGTCGGCCGGGGTGGACCTCACGGTGTGCGTGAACGTGAGCGCGGCCACGCTGGGGCGCACCGGCTTTCCCGCGGTGCTCTCGCAGGCGCTCGCCGAGGCGGGGGTGCAGTGCGCCTCGCGGCTGGAGCTCGAAGTGCTGGAGAGCGAGGCCCTGGCCGATCTGGCCACCTCGGCGGATGTGATGCAGGCCTGTGTGCGGCTGGGCATCGGCTTCGCGCTCGACGATTTCGGGACGGGGTATTCCTCGCTGCTGTACCTGCGGCGCCTGCCGGTGCGCACGCTCAAGATCGATCGCAGCTTCGTGCGGCGCATGCTCGATGACGACGGCGACCGGCACATCGTGCGCGCCGTCGTGGCCTTGGCCCACGCCTTCGGCGTCACGACCGTGGCCGAGGGAGTGGAGACCGAGGCGATCGGCAGTGCGTTGCGGGAGCTCGGCTGTGACCTGCTGCAAGGCTACGCGATTGCCCGGCCGATGCCGGCCGAGGACTTCGAGCGCTGGATCGCCTGCCGCAACCGCGCCGGCTCGGCCTGACTCACTGGGGGCTGGCGGGCCGTACCCGGTAGCCCTCCGACTCGATCGCCTGCACCACCGCTTCGCGGGCCGCGCCGGTGTCCACCGTCACCCGGCCGCGGGCGAGGTCCACCTCCACGCGCGCCTGGCCATCGAGCTTCTGTACCGCCTGCGTCACGGCGCGCACGCAGTGACCGCAGCTCATGCCTTGCACTTCAAACACCTGGTTCATTCGCTACTCCTTGGGTCCGCTGGGGTGAGGGACCGTCGGCCTCGCCGACGGGCTTCAGCGCTACTGTGGTGCCTCCCATCGTGTCAAAGTCAAGTGCCGTGCCCGCCTGCGCGGCTGGCGGCGCGGCAGCTGCGGCGGTTGCGCCGAGCCCTTGCTCATCGGGCGACAAATCGAGCGGCGCGGTGCGGCACTCCCAGAACACACGGGCCCGGCAGGCCGCGCAGATGCGCGGGTCGAGCCGGCCGAAGATGGTGGCGAGGGCGCGGCGCTTGTCGGGAAAGACATGATCGCGGCCCAGCCGGTCCAGAAAGCCGCTGCGCTCCCAGAACTCCAGCACGGGCGGGCGCGGGCGATGGAAGTACAAGTCGCCGCCCATCGCACGCCGCAGCCGCAACTCGTCCTCCCAGACCTGCGCGCCGGCCAGATCGATGAAGTTCATGCTCTTGGCCATCACCAGCAGGTGCTTGGGCGCGTGAGGGGCGGCTCGCAGCGCATCGAGCCGGTCGGCCACATGCTGCGCGGCGCCGAAGTACACGGCGCCTTCCATGCGCAGCAGCTTGAGCTGCGGGCATTCGGGCAGGGCCCGGGGGGCTGCGTCCACGACCACGAAGTGACGCTCCTCGTCCATCGTGTCGAAGCCCATCGTGCGCATCGCCGGGTGCGAGGTGCGGTGCAAGTAGGCGAGCAGCGAGAGGATGGTGCCCGCCAGGATCGCCACCTCCAGGCGCAGCGTCACCGTGGCCACGAGGGTCGCCAGCGCGATTGCGAACTCCACGCGGTCGAGCTTCCACGTCTGGCGCCAGCGGGGCAGGTCCAGCAGGTTCCAGGCTACCAAGAGCAGCAGCCCCGCCACGGCCGCCATCGGGATCGCGGCCAGCCACTGCGCGCTCAGCATCACCAGGGCCAAGAGCCACACCGCGGACAGCACGCTCGCCATCGGCGTTCGGGCCCCGGCCTCGTAGTTGGGCAGCGAGCGATTGAGCGAGCCGCACGACACGTACGACGAGAAGAAGCCGCCGACCGCGTTGGACAGGCCCTGACCCACGAACTCGCGGTTGGCGTCCAGCCGGTCGCCCGCACGCGAAGCCAGGACCTTGGCGATGGAGATCGACTGACCCAGCGCGACGATGGTCAACGCGAAGGCGAGGCCGAGCAGCTCGGGCAGACGAGTCCAGTCGACCTGGGGGACATGGAACGCCGGCCAAGCGGAGGGAATCGCGCCGACTACCGCGGTGTGCCACGGGCCGCCGAGCCGGTTGAGTGCCGCCGCGAGCAGCGTGCCCGCGGCGAGCCCGATCAGCGCGTGCGGCCAACGCCGCTTCCAACGGCGCGCCGCGAGCGCCACACCGAGGGTGAAGAGGCCCACCACGACGCTACCTTCCTGCCAGGACGCGGGCTGGTGCGGAAGAAGGCCGAGCCCGGCGGCCAGGTGCCGGAGCACCGCGCTGCTGCCGCGCTCGGTGCCCGGCGCGGCGACGCCCAGCACGTCCTCCAGGGCGTGCAGGGCGATCAGCGCGGCCGCCCCGCCGGTGAAGCCGAGCAGCGCGGCCGGTGAGATGAAATGCGCGAGGCTGCCGAGCCGCAGCAGTCCGATCGCCAGTTGCAGCAAGCCGACCAGCACGGTGACCGTGAGAGCGAGCTCGATGTAGGCCGGCGACCCGGGAGCGGCCAGCGGGGACAGCATCGCGAAGAGCGCCAGCGACAACGCGTTGGTCGGGCCGGACATCACGTACCGGCTGGAGCCGAACAGTGCGGCGATCACACAGGGGACGAGGGCCGTGTACAGGCCGTATTGGGGCGCAAGCCCTGCGAGCGTGGCGAAGGCGATCGCCTGCGGCAGCACCAGCACGGCACCCAGCAGCCCGGCCAGAGCATCTGCCCGCCACGTCTCGCGGCTCAGCTCGTCGAGCCACTGCGGCCGCCACGCGCGGCGAGTGCCGGAGGTCATCGGGGAAGCCATGGCGCGATCATAGAGGGCCATCGAGGGCCGGCCCAGCGCCGACTCGCCTCCAGCCCCCGGCGGCTCGCGCCCCGTGCTCCGGCGCCCCGAATGCCGCCACTACGGCTTGAGCACCGCCGCCCCTCGCACACGGCCGGCCCGCAGATCGTCGAGGGCGCGGTTCGCGTCTTCGAGCGGGTAGAGCTGCACGTCGGCCTGCACGGGGATGCGGCGTATCAGCGCGAGGAATTCGTGCCCGTCCTGCCGCGTGAGGTTGGCCACCGACATCAGCTGCCGCTCGCCCCACAGCAGCCGGTAGGGGAAGCCGGGGATGTCGCTCATGTGGATGCCCCCGCACACGACGCGCCCGCCCTTGCGCACCGCGGCGAGCGCCGTGGGCACGAGCGAGCCGACCGGCGCGAACAGGATCGCGGCATCGAGCGGCTGCGGCGGCGCTTCGTCGGAGCCGCCAGCCCAGCAGGCACCCAGCTCGCGCGCATGCGCCTGCGAGGCCTCGTCGCCGGGGCGTGTGAAGGCATAGACCTCCCGGCCTTGCGCGCGAGCGACCTGGATCAAGAGGTGCGCCGCGGCCCCGAAGCCGTAGAGCCCGAGCCGGCGCGCAGGACCGGCGAACTTGTAGGCCCGCCAGCCGATCAGCCCGGCGCACATCAGCGGCGCGATGCGCTCGGGCGGCCAGGCCAGATGATCGAGCGGGTAGCAATGACGGGCCTCGGCCACGATGTGCGTGGCGTAGCCGCCGTCGCGCGTGTAGCCGGTGAAGCCCGCTTGGTCGCACAAGTTCTCGCGGCCGCTGCAGCAGCTCTCGCACATGCCGCAGTTGTGGCCCAGCCACGCGACGCCGACCCGCTGCCCCAGCCGCAGGCCCTCGGCGCCGGGCCCGAGCATGTCGATGCAGCCGACGATCTCGTGCCCCGGAATGCGGGGCAGTCCCCCGGGTGGCAGTTCGCCGTCGACGAGATGCAGGTCCGTGCGGCACACGGCGCAAGCGAGCACGCGGATGCGCACCTCGCCTGGCCCGGGCGTCGGGTCGGGCCTCTCCTCGGCCACCAGGGGCTGCCCCGGCTGGTGCAGAACCATCGCGCGCATGGATCACCTCCTGGACCCATCATCGCCTTGGGTATAGCGGCGGCAGTGATGCAGATCAAGCCAGCCCGACGCGGGCGGGCGCAGGTCGGGGCGCTCCGCGAGGAGCGCTTCAACCCCCGGCCATCGCCACGCTGCTGCGGCGGCAGCCGTGCAGCAGGTCCCAGGCCGGCTCGTACACGCGGGTGCGCACGTCGAGCACGCCGAGCAGCGTGTGTGCCAGGTGGTCATGGCTGGCCGGCTGCGAGGCCCGCTGCCGCAGGCACTGCTCGTCCACGCCGAGCGTGGCGCGGGCGCCCTCCGACAGCCACATCACCATGGGCACGCGGGTCTGTACCCGCGGCGCGATGGCGAACGGAATGCCGTGCAGGAACAGGTTGTTCTCTCCGAGCGACTCGCCGTGGTCCGAGACGTACAGCAGCACCGAATCCGTGCGGGAGGAGGCCGCCCGTAGCTTCGCGATCACGCTGGCCAGCAGATGGTCCGTGTACAGCAGGGCGTTGTCGTAGGCGTTGACGATCTCCAGCGGGGTGCAGTGGCGCAGGTCGTCGCTCGCACACGCGGGCTGGAAGCGCGCGAAAGCCGGCGGGTAGCGCCGGAAGTACGACGGCCCGTGGTTGCCCAACTGGTGCAGCACCAGCAGTTGCGTGCCGTGTGCGCGTCGCAACCGCTCGTCCAGACCGACGAGCAGCCCTTCGTCGAGGCACCGGCCGTCTTCGCACAGGCCCGCAGGGTGCAGCGCAGCGACGGTCTCGCTGGGCAGGCCGTCGCACACCCCCTTGCAGCCGGACTGGTTGTCGCGCCACAGGACGTCCACGCCGGCGCGCGCGAGGGTGTGCAGGATCGACTCGCTGTTGCGGATGCGCGATTCGTCGTAGTCCCGCCGGCCCACGGGAGCGAACATGCACGGCAGCGACACCTCGGTGGAGGTGCCGCAGGCGGTCACCTCCCGGAAGTTCACCACGTCGAGCGCCGCGAGCTCGGGTGTGGTCTGCCGCGCGTAGCCATTGAGGCCCCAGTTGGCCGCACGCGCCGTCTCGCCCACCACGAGCACCACCACCAGAGGGCGGGTGCGCTGACGCGCAAGCGGCCCGAGCGCTGCGTCCGACCCCACCACCTGCCTGGGGCCCGCGGCACCGCGTGCGTCCTGGGCCGTGACCGCGGCGAGCGACCACAGGTAGTTGGCCGGTGTGATGAGGTAGCGGACCTCCTTCTGCGTGCGCATGAGCGAGGCCAGCGGCTGGAACACGAGCAATCCGCAACCCACCAGCACCGCCAGCGCAGCCGCCATCGAGGCGGCCCGCACACCGAGTGCCGTGCGCCACGAGCGCCGCACGACCCGCACCCGCGACAGCAGCAGCAGCGGCAGTGCGCCATACAGCACCAGGTCAGGCACCAGCGTCCATCCGAGCAGTTCGCCGGCTTCCGCCACGTCGGTGCGCAAGACGTTGCGCAGCATCGACGGGTCGAGGTAGATGCCGTAGCGCTGCATGTAGTGGATGGCGAAGACCGTCGCCACGGTCAGCACGCCCAGCAGCGGCTTCAGCGTCCAGCGGTTCGCAAGCAGTGCGAGCAGCACGAAATGCAGGGCCACCAGCATCGCGACCAGCGCCAGCCCGAAGCCCCACGTGTGCCAATCGTTCAGCGGCCGGTCGTGCAGCGCCGCTTGCAGGAAGCGCCGGTTCGCCGCCAGCACCCAGAACATGCTCGCCACGAGCACCACCTGTTCGGTGGTGGCCCAGATCGTGAAGCGCGAGGACGCGCCCTTCCTCTGCTCGACCTGCTCTCCGGTGCCCATCGGGGCCGGCGGAAGCCGGAGATCGCATCCTTCGGCCTCGTCCTTCCCACGGCGCGGTCCCCAGCGCAACGACAACCGTTTCATGCGCGGCATTGCAGCACCCCTCGCTGAAGCCAGGCTGAAGCGCGGCCGGCGCTCGGCCGGGGCAGTGGTACCGTAATGCACGATCGCGACCTCCTCCCCTCTTGCGCATGCGACTGCTGCTGATCGAAGACGACGACATCCTCGGTGAAGGCCTGCGGGACTTCCTCCAGGCCGAAGGGCACCGCGTGCAGTGGTGCCGCAGGCTTTCCGAGGCGGTCGCGCATGAGCGTGAGCCTTGCGATGCCTGGCTCATCGACTGGGAGCTGCCGGATGGGTCCGGCCTGGAGTGGCTGCGCCGGCAACGCGCCCGTGGCGACGCGACGCCCGCCGTCATGCTCACGGCACGCGACTTGTTGAAACACCGGGTGCAAGGACTCGACGCGGGGGCGGACGACTACCTCGTCAAGCCCTTCGAACCCGAGGAGCTGGCGGCTCGGTTGCGCGCGGTGTGCCGGCGGCAAGCCGGGGCCGGCACCTCCCTGCTGCGTGCGGGTGAGGCCGAGGTCGACCTGTCAGCGCGAGCGGCCCGCCGTGCGGGCCTGCCGGTGGGACTCACCTCGCGGGAGTGGGCCGTGCTGGAGGCCCTGGCACTGCGCGCCGGCCGCATCGTGCCCAAGCACGATCTGGAGACCCTCGTCCACGGCGAACCGGGCGCGCTGGCCAGCAACGCGCTGGAGGTGCACGTCTCGAGCCTGCGCCGCAAGTTGGGCAAGGATGTGATCGAGACCGTGCGCGGGCTGGGCTACCGTTTCGGGGCCCTGCGATGAAGCCGGCAGCGCAAGGCGGCGCGGCGGGCAACAGGGCCCCCTCCTTCGAAGCCCGCGCAACTCGGCGTGACGATGGTGCGGCTCGCCCGTCCATCCGAGCCCGGCTCGGGCGGGCGCTCTTGGCGTGGTCGCTGCTGTGGAGTCTGGCCGTCGCTGGTGCGGCGGCGCTCGCCACCCGCCACGAGGTCGACGAACTGCTGGACGACGCGCTTCAGGCGGCAGCCGAGGTGCTGGCCGCGGCCCTTGCCGCCGATTTGCGGACTGCGGGGGTGGTGGCAACGCCCGTGCTCCCGCCCAGCGGGCGCTTTGCGTGGCAGATCGTGGCCCACCGGGGCGGCGAGGGCGCGCTCGCCTCGCGCTCGTCCACCGCACCCCAGACGCCGTGGACCTCGACGCCCACCGCAGGCTTCAGCGATGCGCCCGGCTGGCGGGTCTTCGGAGCCCCGCTCGGCCACGAGGGCCACATGCTCTACGTGGCTCAGACGCACGACGAGCGCCGCGAAGCGCGAACCGACATGGTGCTGAGCGCCGCGCTGGCCGCGCTGGCGATCGCCCTGCTGACGCAGGTGTGGCTGCGCGGGCGCGTGCGCCACGAACTCGAGCCGCTGGATCGCTTGGCTGAGCACCTGCGCACGCACGACCCGCTGGCGCCCGATGCCACGCTGCCCGCGGCCGAGCGCAGCGAACTCGTTCCCGTGCACGATGCCCTGGAGCAGTTGAGCGAGCGGCTCCAGCGCCGCCTGGCCCACGAACGGGCCTTCAGCGCCCACGCGGCGCACGCCTTGCGCACGCCGCTGGCCGGCCTGGACGCCCAACTGGCCACGGCACTGAAGGAATGCCCGCCCACGCTGCAGCCACGCCTCACCCGTGCCCGCGCCGCGGTGTCGCGCCTGCGCCGGGTGGTGGCCGCGCTGCTCGCGCTGTTCCGCAGCGATGTGGAGGTGCGCCCCGAGCCGGTCGATCTGGTCTCACTCGTCGAGCGGCTGCCCACCGAGGAGTTGCAGGTGGACGTGCGCGGGGCTGCCGTTTTGCGCGCAGACCCCGACCTGCTCGCTGCGGCGCTGGTCAACCTGTTGGACAACGCGGTGCGCCACGGCGCGCGCCGGGTGACGCTGACGGCCGAGCAGGGGCAGGGCCTTGGATCCTCGCCCCCGGGGCTCACGCCCACCCCCCGAGGGGGTGTCGGCCCGGCTTCGGGCGGCCGGGCGCCGGGCCTCACGGTGGAGGACGACGGGCCGGGGGTGGACGAGGCACGGCGTGCCGAGTTGCAGGCCGCGCTCGATGCCCAGGCCTACGAGGGCCGCACCGGCTTGGGCCTCATGTTGGCCGACATGGTGGCCCGCGCGCATGGCGGGCGCCTGCAACTGCTGCCCGCCGCGCACGGCTTCGCGGTGCGGCTCGTGCTCGGCGCCTCGGACGAGGCGTGAGGCGGGCCCCCGGGGCGCGAGATGCGCCTCGCGGGTCACCATTCCTTCCATCAGAAGCGCGGCGCCCGCACCGGCCCCGTCAGTTTCGAGTCAGCGCGACGTCAGGTGCTGTTGGCTGCGCGTCAGCGGTGGGTCAGAGCGGGCAACGATAGTCCACCTCACATGCCGCCGTCGCGGCGTGATGCGCATTGACGAGACATTCCTAAAGGAGACAAGTGATGGCAGCCGCACTACCGGCCGCGAAAGCGCCGATGACTGCCGAGGAGAAGAAGGTCATCTTCGCCTCCTCGCTGGGGACCGTGTTCGAGTGGTACGACTTCTACCTGTACGGCTCGCTCGCGGCGATCATCGCCAAGCAGTTCTTTGCCGGGCTCGACCCGACCTCGGCGTTCATCTTCGCGCTGCTGGCTTTCGCCGCAGGCTTCCTGGTCCGTCCGTTCGGCGCGCTGGTGTTCGGCCGCCTGGGCGACATGATCGGGCGCAAGTACACCTTCCTGGTCACCATCCTCCTCATGGGCCTGTCGACCTTCATCGTCGGCATCCTTCCCACGTATGCCGCGATCGGTGTGGCCGCGCCCATCATCCTCATCATCCTGCGCCTGCTGCAAGGCCTGGCGCTGGGCGGCGAGTACGGCGGTGCGGCGACCTACGTGGCCGAGCATGCGCCGCACGGCAAGCGCGGCGCCTACACCTCGTGGATCCAGACCACCGCGACGCTGGGCCTGTTCCTGTCGCTCATGGTGATCCTGGGCACCCGCACCGCGATGGGCGAGGAGGACTTCGCGGCCTGGGGCTGGCGTGTGCCCTTCCTCGTGTCCATCATCCTGCTCGGGATCTCGGTGTGGATCCGCATGAGCATGAACGAGTCGCCGGCCTTCAAGAAGATGAAGGCCGAGGGCAAGACGTCGAAGGCGCCGCTGTCCGAGTCGTTCGGTCAGTGGAAGAACCTCAAGATCGTGATCCTGGCGCTCGTGGGCCTGACCGCCGGCCAGGCGGTCGTGTGGTACACGGGCCAGTTCTACGCGCTGTTCTTCCTGACCCAGGCGCTCAAGGTGGACGCGGCCACGGCCAACGTGCTGGTGGCGGTCGCGCTGCTGATCGGCACGCCGTTCTTCGTCGTGTTCGGCACGCTGTCCGACAAGATCGGCCGCAAGCCCATCATCATGGCCGGCTGCCTGATCGCCGCGCTCACCTACTTCCCGCTGTTCAAGGCCCTGACGCAGGCCGCCAACCCGGACCTGGCCGCCGCCCAGGCACGCACCCAGGTGATCGTGACCGCCGATCCCAAGGAGTGCTCGTTCCAGGGCAGCCCGATCGCCCGCGAGATCGACTTCCGCACCTCCTGCGACATCGCCAAGCGCTACCTGGCGCAAAGCTCGGTGAGCTACGAGAACGCCGCGGGCAGCGGCCCGGCGTCGGTCAAGGTCGGCGACAAGGTCATCACCGCGCCGGCAGCCACCGTCTCGGGCGGCAAGTTCGATGAGGCCAGCACCAAGGCGATCGCCGCCTTCAAGAAGGACGTGAGCGATGCGCTCAAGGCCGCGGGCTATCCGGCCAAGGCCGACCCGGCCAAGGTCGACAAGGTCAAGGTGGTGGCGATCCTCACGCTGCTGGTCATCTACGTGACCATGGTGTACGGCCCGATCGCCGCGATGCTGGTCGAGCTGTTCCCGACCCGCATCCGCTACACCTCCATGAGCCTGCCCTACCACATCGGTAACGGCTGGTTCGGCGGTCTGTTGCCCACCACGTCCTTCGCCATCGTGGCCGCCACGGGCAACATGTACAACGGCTTGTGGTACCCGATCATCATCGCGGCCGCCACGTTCGTGATCGGGATGCTGTTCCTGCGCGAGACGAAGGACCGCGACATCTTCGCCAACGACTGACGTCTTTCGTTGGCTCCCACGAGCGGCCGGGCGGGCGCCAAGCCCGGCCCGACCGGTTTCAAGCAATAGGAGTCGAGAACCATGTGGAAACTGCTCGCCGGCTTCGCCGTGTTCGCGGCGCTGGCAATCTTCATGCTGTCCAAGGGCGGCGATATCGACATGAGTGGCGAGAAGCACGGCACCGAGGCGACCCACGCGCCGGCCGCCGCGCCGGCGGCGAGCAAGTAAGCAAAGCGCTCCACCACCAGCCCGCCCCGGCCCTGCACTGCGCAGGCCGGGGCGGGCCCCTTTTCGGGGGCGCCCATCGTGCCCCCGATGTCACGGATGGTTGCCAAGCTGCGCCCCGCGAGGCGCGGCGCCGCCGCCCGCTCCCACTACCATCGCCGGCGAGGTGCCGGCGCGGGCGTGGCCGCCCGCGCGCGGCGTGTGTGCATCTTCGACATCGGGACGACGTGCAAAGACGACACTTCCTTTCCTGCCTTGCCACCTTCTGCTCGACCGGTTCTCTGCTGAACTCGCCCGCCCGGGCGGTGCCCTTGGTGCCTCTGGGCAAGGCCCATCCCTTCGACTACGCCTGGCTCAAAGGCCAGGCCCGGGCGCTCGCAGGCCGCGCTCATCAACCTGCGCGCAACTCGGTGCCCAAGGCGATCGAGGCGCTCGACTGGGACCAGTACCAGTCGATCCGCTTTCGGCAGGACCACGCCTTGTGGCGCGACGAGAAGCTGCGCTTCCAGGCGCAGTTCTTCCACCTCGGCCTCTTCTACAAGACGCCGGTGCGCATGTTCGAGGTGGCGGGGGGCCAGGCGCAGGAGCTGGCCTACGACCCGGAGATGTTCGACCACCGCAAGAGCGGGCTCGACACGAAGGCCCTGCCCAAGGACCTCGGCTTTGCGGGCTTTCGCCTCAATTTCCACACCGACTGGACGCGGGACGTCGCAGCCTTCCTCGGCGCGAGCTACTTCCGCGCCGTGGGCGGGGAGTGGCAGTACGGCCTGTCGGCCCGCGGCCTGGCGATCGACACCGGCATGAGCCGGCCCGAGGAGTTCCCGAACTTCGTCGCGTTCTGGCTCGAGCGGCCGGCGCCGCAATCGAGCACGGTGACGGTCTATGCGCTGCTCGATTCGCCGAGCGTGGCCGGCGCCTACCGCTTCCTCATCACGCCGGGCGAGACGCTGGTGATGGACGTGGACGCCGCGCTCTATCCGCGCAAGCCGATCGAGCGGCTCGGCATCGCGCCGTGCACCAGCATGTTCCAGTTCGGCGAGAACGACAAGCGCATGGCCAACGACTGGCGCCCCGAGATCCACGACAGCGACGGCCTGCAGATGTGGACCGGCCGCGGCGAGTGGATCTGGCGGCCGCTGGCCAATCCCGAGCGTCTGCGCTTCAATGCCTACCTCGACGAGAACCCCCGGGGCTTCGGCCTGATGCAGCGCGACCGCGACTTCGACCACTACCAGGACGACGGCGTGTTCTACGAACGGCGTCCGAGCCTGTGGGTCGAGCCCAAGGCAGGCTGGGGCAAGGGCTCGGTGCAACTCGTCGAGATCCCGACGATCGACGAGACGTTCGACAACATCGTCGCCTTCTGGAACCCGCAGGACAAGCCGCAGCCGGGGCAGGAACTGCTGTTCGGCTACCGCCTGCATTGGGGCGCCGACAGCCCCGTCAAGCCGGGCGTCGCCCGCTGCGTCGCCACCCGCACGGGCATCGGAGGCATCGTCGGGCAACCGCGCAAGTACTTCTCGTGGCGCTTCGCGGTGGACTTCGCAGGCGGCGACCTCGCGTTGCTGGGCAAGGACGCGGTGGTCGAGCCGGTCATCACGGCCTCGCGCGGCAAGATCGAAATCACCTCGGCCCGGCCACTGCACTCCATCCGCGGCTACCGCGCGATGTTCGACCTGCGTCCGACGGACGAGAGCACGCAGCCCATCGACCTGCGCCTGTACCTGCGCTGCAACGGCCAGGCGCTCACCGAAACCTGGCTCTACCAGTGGGACCCGCCTGCCCCGTCGCAGCGCAAGTTCGCGTGAGCGGGACCTCCCCCCCGCGTGGAAACCGCTCGTAAGCAAGGCGCGCCTGCCGACGCAATTGCTCACGTGTGAGAGGCGCGTACACCCCCGCGTTCGGGTCGGCCGCTAGCCTTGCCCGTTTTCAAGACGCGCCGGCGAAGTCGCACCGGCGCCGAGGCCGAACGGGAAGAACAGATGCGGTCGTTGGGATACGTGGTGGTGGGGGCGCTGGCGGGCAGCCTGCTCCTGGGGTTGGGGCTCTACCTTGGCGCCGTGGCGGTGGAGGCCTTGGGGCTCGGCTGGTTCGAGCCGAGCCGTGAGGCGACGCTCAACCGGCTGGTGCTGTGGGCCTGGGCGGTGTTTGCGGCGGGCGGCGCGGTGTGGGGCCTCGCGCGCGCGCTGCGCGCCCGCCGCGCCTCGTCGGTGTGGCGTTGACCCAGCTCAAAGCTTCGGATCCGGGTAAACCCAGGGGTCGCGGGCGTTGATGCACCGCAACGAATTCCCCCTACGGGTGTCATGGAATAGGGGCGGGAATGTTCCCTGGACCTCGATACCCAAGACATGAAAGCCAAGTACAGCCTCCTCGCTCTCGTGGCCGCGGCCAGCTTCGCCTCTCTCGGTGCACAGGCCGCCGAGCCCTCGCCCTGGCTGGTGCGCGTGCGCGCCGTCAATCTGGACAGCGCCAACAAGGACTCCACGGGCTTGGACCTGAGCGTGAACGACAAGGTCATTCCGGAAGTCGACGTCTCCTACTTCTTCACGCCCAACCTCGCCGCCGAGCTCATCCTCACCTACCCGCAGAAGCACGACGTGCGCGCGGGCGGCACCGAGATCGGCTCGCTCAAGCACCTGCCGCCCACGCTCACGGTGCAGTACCACTTCGACGGCATGGGCGCGTTCAAGCCCTACGTCGGCGCGGGCCTCAACTACACGCGCTTCTCCAACGTGGACCTGCCCGCCGGCGTCACCATCGACAAGGACAGCTTCGGCCTGGCGCTGCAAGTCGGTGCCGATTACGAGATCAGCAAGAACGTCTACCTGAACCTGGACGTGAAGAAGGTGCAGATCCGCACAGACGTCAAGGCGGGCGGCGCCAAGCTCGGCACCTTCAAGGTCGACCCGCTGCTGGTCGGCGTGGGGGTGGGCTTCCGGTTCTGATGGCGCAGCGGGCCGGGCGACCGGCCCGTGTCCGCGCCGCCGCCTCGAAGGGCTTCAGGCCCCCAGAAAGTGCCGGCGGTACTTCACCGGCAGATCGCCGATGCGCATCATCATCGGCAAATCGGCCGTGTTGAAGTCCGGGTCCCAGGCCGGCGCCCCGAGGATGCGGGCGCCGCACCGCAGGTAGCCCTTGATCAACGCCGGTGGCTCCACCGCGAGGTCGCGTCGCAGTTCCTCCACCGGCAGGCACAGCCGCGGCTGCACGCGGTACTCGATCGGCGCAAGGTGCGAGTGCCGCAGTTGCTCCCACAGGCTCGCGGCCACGTGTCCGCCGTCGCGCATGCTGACACTGGCGCAGCCGATCATCGTGTCCAGGTGGTTGTGCACCATGAACTGGGCGAGCGCGCCCCACAGGGCGAGGATCACCGCGCCCGAGCGGTGTTCGGGGTGCACGCAGGAGCGGCCGAGTTCGACCATGCGAGGGCGCAGGCCGCGCAGGCGAGTGAGGTCGAACTCCGTCTCGCTGTACAGGCCGCCGATGCGGCGGGCCGCGGCGGGCGTGAGCACCCGGTAAGTCCCGACCACCGGGGCGGCCCCTTGCGCATCGACGGCACGCACCAGCAGATGCTCGCAGTAGGCATCGAAGACGTCCACGTCGTGTCCGGGCGGCGTGCCTTTCGGGCACGTCAGGCGGGCCCCCATTTCCTCGCCGAAGACCAGGTACCTCAGCCTCTGGGCTTCCAGAACTTCGTCGGCATGGCGCGCCCAAGCCACCACCAGTTTGGCAGTGTCCACCGGCGTCGAGCCGCGGTGAAGGGACCTCCGCGGGGCCCGGATCTCGGAAATCGGCAGCGTCGGCAGCGGCAGGTCCCTCATGCAGTGCTCCTCGTTCTAGGACCTCCAGGCTAGGCGGGGGCCGTGACGCGGCCGTGAACGCCCCGTGACGGCGGCGTGACGACCCTGCCCGGGCTGCACGGCACGCCGAACGTCCGGAAAGTGAATGGGATTGCGGCCATTGAGGGGTTTTCCGGCCTCTGGCCTCGTGCCCGCGTGGTAACTTCCTCGCGCTGCCCGCCGATCGCGGCCCCCGCCCGAGCCGCTCACAGCCCATGCCCGCTCCTGCCGACTCCTCACACCGCGCGCCCGCCGCACCGTGGCGGGGGTTGCTGGAGTTGGTGCGGGAGCGGCGCGCGTCCTTGCCCGCCGATCAGGTGCAGGAACTCGCGGTGGACACGCTGGGCGTGATCGCCGTGGTCGCGGCAGGGGCCGTCGTTCTGACGATCCTGTTGATGCCGGCGGCCTCGTCGGCCTCGCTCACGGTGTCGGTGGGGTTGGCCGTCGTGGCCGTGACCTTGCGGTACTGGGCGCGGCGCCGGTATTCACCGGCCGTCCCCTGGGTGGCACTGGGGCTCGCGCTCGTCGGCAGTCTCGCGTGGATCGTCGTGCTCGGCACGGTTCAGGCGGTGCAATCGCTGGTGCTGCTGCTGCCCATCGTCTTCTCGACCTTCCTGTTCGGCGCGCGCGCAGGGCTGGGCGTGGCGGCGATGGCCTCGGCGGCGATGTTCCTGCTCGCCTATCTTCAATCGCACGGCGCAGCCCTCGGACCGCGCGCGATCTCGCCGTGGAACCAGGCCTGGGTGTTCACCGAGTTCGCGGTGATGCTGTGCCTGGTGTTGCTGGTGTTGCGGCGGCACATGGCACGGTGGCAGCACGCCGAGCAGGAACAACGCCTGATACGAGAACGCGAGGCGGAGCTGCGCGAAGTGCACCAGCGCCTGGCGACCGCCGTGCAGGCCGGGCAGTTCGGCTCTTGGGACTACGACGTGCAGCAGCGCCGCTTCAGCTACGACGCGCAGGAAGCACGTATCTACGGGCTGGCCGGTCAGGCCGGAGAACGGCCGGTGGACGACTGGTACCGCGTGCTGCACCCCGACGACCGCAAGCGTCACGAGGCCGCCTTCTGGCATGCGGTCCAGGGGACGGACCGTCAGGAGCAGGTGGTTCGCGTCCTCCGGCCCGATGGCGCCGTGCGGTGGGTCCACACCTGCTTCTACGTCGAGCGCGACGAGACGGGACAGGCGAGACGACTGGTGGGCCTCGATCGCGACGTGACGCAGGAAATGCAGTCGCGGCAGCGACAGGAGGCCGCGCTGCAGCGGCGCAACCTGGCGGTGCGCGCCGTTCGCGGCTCCTTGTGGGAGTACGACGGCACGACCGGCTTCGTGGTGCGTGACAAGGACCTGCCGTCGCTTCTCGGCTGGCCCGACGACCGGCTGGTCCATCGCTTCGAGGACGTGCTGCCGCTCGTCGAGCCGGCCCAGCAGGAGGAGTACCGCCGCTTCGTCGAGCGCATCGTGCACGGCGACGAAGACAGCCTCGAAGCGGTCTTCTCGTTGCGCCTGCCCGGTGGGCAGTCACGACACCTGCGCACCCTCGTGCAAGTCGAGCGCGATGCGCAGGGGCGCGCACGGCGGGCGGTGGGCATGGATGTGGATGTGACCGGCGACGTGCGCGCGCGGCACGCGCTGCAGGAGACGAACGAACGGCTGACGGTGGCGCTGTCTGCGGTCCAGGCTTCGGTGTGGGAGCTCGACGCCGCGACGGGCCGCCTGCAGTGGGACGAGCGGGGCGCTGAGCTCTACGGTCTCGACCTGAACGCCGACCCCTCGGCGTGGGAGCGGCTGATCGTGCCCGCGGACCGCGAGACCACCCTCGAGCGGTGGCACGCCTGCCTGCGCGACCCGCGATGCTCCACGTATGCCCTGGAGTACACCATCGAGCGGCCGGACGGTGTGCGCCGGCACATCCGCTGTACCGGGCGCAACGAGCGCGACGAGCAGGGCCGCCTGCTGCGCTCGGTCGGGCTGGACTTGGACGTGACCGAGCAACGCGAGACGGCTCGCCGCATGGAGGAGCTCGCCGCGCGGCTCACGCTGGCCCTGTCGGTCTCCGGCATGGGCGTGTGGATGGTGGATCTGCGCGACGGCCGACGCGAGTGGAACGACGAGCTGTACCGCATCTACGGCCTTGCTCCTCGACCCGAGGGCCTGAGCGATGCGCAGTGGGAGGCCATGATCCACCTCGACGATCGCGAGCGCGTCATGCGCGACACCGCGCGCACGCGCCGGGGCGAGCTGCAGGGCGTGGGCGAGTTCCGCATCGTCCGGCCCGACGGCGAGGTTCGACACCTGCGCAGCGCCGCGCGCCAGGTGCGCGACGAGATCGGCCGCATCGAACGCATCGTCGGGGTCACCTTCGATGTGACCGACCAGCACCGCGCCACCGAGGCGATCGAACGGGCGCGTCTCGCGGCCGTGGAAGCCAGCCGCCTCAAGAGCGAGTTCCTCGCCAACGTGAGCCACGAGATCCGCACGCCGATGAACGGCATCATCGGCATGACGGAGCTGGCGCTGCAAGGGCGGCTCGAGGCGCGCGAGCAGGCGTACGTCGCCAAGGCCCATCAGGCGGCGCGGCAGTTGCTGGGCGTCCTCAACGACCTGCTCGACTTCTCCAAGATCGAAGCGGGCAAGCTGCAGATCGAGCACACCGAGTTCGCGCTCGAGGATCTGCTGGAGCGCTCGCTGGACCTCGTCGCCCCTCAAGCCGCCGCCAAGGGTCTCGAGCTCGTCGTCGACGTGCCGGCGAGCCTGCCCGCGCACCATGTGGGCGATCCCACCCGGTTGGGGCAGGTGCTGTCGAACCTGCTGTCCAATGCGGTCAAGTTCACGGAGCAGGGCAGCATCGTGCTGCGCGTGCGCGAGGCCGACCGGCCGCAGAGCACCGGCACACGGCTGCGTTTCGAAGTGTGCGACACCGGCATCGGGCTGGACGCCGACCAGCAATCGCGGCTCTTCGAGCCCTTCACCCAAGCCGATGCCTCCACCACGCGGCGGTTCGGCGGCACCGGCCTCGGCCTGGTCATCTCCCGGCGGCTGGTGGAGTTCATGGGGGGCGCGATGGGTCTGCATTCCCAGCCGGGCCACGGGTCCACCTTCTGGTTCGAACTCGCGCTCGGCGTGCCCACGCACGCGCCCGTCTCGTGGGTGCATGCTGCCTGCGGGTGTGCGGTGCCTCACACCGTGGTGGTCTTCGATGCGTGCGGGACCCGCCGGGCCGCGGTGGAGCAATGGCTCCAAGCGTGGGGTCACCGCGTCGTGGCCCCGGCCGAGCCGCAGCCCGCGGCTCTCGGGCTCGCTGCCGCCGACGATCTACCGGGCGAGGCCGCCTCTGCACCCGTCGTCGTCCTGCTCGATGCGGCGCTGTTCCAGGCGTCGCGCTCATCGTGGCTCGGGTGGTGGAGCGCACATGCGTCGCGGCCCGGGCCCAGGCCGCGCGTGCACCTCGTCTGCGGCCTGCTGGAGCAAGACGAGCTGCGGCCCGACATCGAGCGTCTGGGGTGGCAAGGCTGTCTGCTGAAACCGGTGCTGCCGGGGCGCTTGTGCGCGGCGCTGCACGGCCAGGCGCCGCAGCCGCTGGCGCCTGCCGTGGCGCGCGACAGCGCCCCTCTGGCCGGTGTGCGCGTGCTGCTGGCCGAGGACAACCCTCTGAACCAGGAACTGGCGTGCGAGATCCTCGAGCGCGCCGGCGTCGAAGTGACCACGGTCGGCACCGGGGCCCAGGCCGTGCGCGAGGTGCAGCGCCAGCACTTCGACCTGGTGCTGATGGATGTCCAGATGCCCGAGATGGACGGCCTCGAGGCCACCGAGGCGATCCGGGCCCTCGGCGGCCGCTTCGCCGAGCTGCCCATCGTGGCGATGACCGCGCATGCCATGGCCGGCGACCGCGAGCTCTCGCTGCGCGCCGGGATGAACGAGCATCTGACCAAGCCCATCGACTCCGGCCTGCTGGTGCGCACCTTGGCGCGCTGGACCAAGCCGGGCGCCGGCCCGAACGGCCTGCGCGGCTCGACGCACGATCTGCCGGCGTCCAGGCCGGAGGCCGGTTCCGAGGGCCGCGCCGCGTCCGTGCTGGACCCCGCCCAGGGGCTGCGCGTGTGTGGGGGCATGCCTTCGCTGTACCGGCGGGCGCTGGAGCGCTTCGCCGAGATGTACCGGGAGCCGGCGGTCTCCGGGCGCGAGCCGGCGGCCGAGCAGCGGCGCCAGGTGCACAGCCTGAAGGGGGTCGCGGCCAGTCTGGGGCTGCGTGCGCTGGAGGCGGTGTCGCGCCGGATCGAGCCGCGGTTCGTCGGCGGAGGCCGGCTGTCCGCGGACGACGTCGACGCCCTCGAGCGAGCCCTTGCGCAGGCGCGCCGCGCGGTGGCGGATTACCTTGCCAGCGACAGCACCGACGGGTGAGGCCGGCACCGGGCCGACTTCACTCGCCTTCGCCGAACCTGTCGTTGATCAGCGCGACGATGGCGTCCATCGCCTCGCGTTCGTCCTCGCCTTGCGTCTCGATCTCGACCTCGCAGCCGAGGCCGGCGGCCAGCATCATCACGCCCATGATGCTCTTGGCATTGACGCGCCGGCCGTTACGGCTCATGAACACCTCGCTCTTGTAGGAGGCGGCCAGCTTCGTGAGCTTGGCCGAGGCCCGCGCATGGAGGCCGAGCTTATTGCTGATGGTGATGGTCGTCTTGATCATTGAGCCGGGGATGGATTCTGCTGGCTCTGCGGCAGCGGGTCGCCCAACTGCATCACGCCTTGCGCGGCCCCTGCGACGGCGCGCGCGGCCAGCGTCTCGATCGGTTCGTGGCGGTAGCACAGGCTGCGCCAGAGCATCGGCACATTGGCGCCGGCCACCACCTTCACGTGCACGCCGTCGGCCAGACGTTGCGCGACGTTGCACGGCGTGGCCCCGAACACGTCGGTGATGATGAGCGCGTCGGGCCGCTGCACCCGTGCCAGCAGCACGCGCGCCTGGGCTTCGGTCTCCTCGACGGGCTGGTCCGGCGGGACGTCCAGCGCCTCGACCGAGGCGGCGCAGTCCGGAAAGGTGTGCGTGGCGCACGCCTTGAGGGCGCTCGCCAGCGGGGCGTGGGCGATGATCAGAATGCCGGACATAGCAGGACGAGCATTATCCGCCTATCGGAGCGCGAGGCCCGCAAAGAACGTCTGCGCCGGTTCCTCGGGCAGTCGCTCGCCCACGACATTGGCCTGATACACCCGCGTGCCCCGCGCGAAGAAGGCGGCCTCCTGCACGAGCGGCCGGCCGTCGGGCCGGCGCGCCTCCAGGCGCAGGTGGGCGGCGTCCGGCTGCGGCGTCATGCCGGGCACTTGCAGGGGCGGCAGCATGTGGGCCACCCCGGGCAGGTGCGTGCTGGCCGCATCGCGCAGCTCGCGCAGGGCCGGCCCCACCTGGGCGGGCGAGGGCAGATCGGCATAGGTGATGCCGAAGGTCAGATCCCCCGCCTGGCAGGCGTACATCCGCATGCGGACTTCGTTGCCCGCCAAGCGCACCGTGCGCTCGTGGCTGCGGGGCTTGCACGGGTACAGGGCCTGCACGCCTGCGTCCTCGGGCTGGACCTGCCGCCAGTCCAGCGCCGGGGCGCAGCCGACCAGCGCCAGCGCGAGGACCACGGCCGCCGAGCGGGCTTGTCGAGCGCGGGCCACGCCGCGGGCAGGCTGCAGGACAATCGGGCGCATCGCTGCATTATGCGCATGCAGCCCCTCGTCTTCGGAGCGTGTAGAGATGACGGATTTCGTCCTGGTCCACGGCGCCTGGCACGGCGCTTGGTGCTGGAAGCGGGTCTTGCCGCCGCTGTGGCGCGCCGGCCATCGTGCATTCGCCGTGTCCCTGAGCGGGGTGGGCGAAAGGCGCCACCTGCTGGGCGCGATGCCGATCACGCTCGCGACGCACGTGGCCGACGTGGTCGAGGTGATCGAAGCCGAGGAGTCGAGCGACTTCGTGCTGGTGGGGCACAGCTACGCCGGCATGGTGATCACCGGCGTCGCCGACCGGCTTGCCGAGCGCATCCGCCATCTGGTGTACCTCGACGCGGTGGTCCCGCAGCCGGGCGAATGCTGGTCCAGCCGGCACAGCGAAGAAACCCGGCAGGCGCGCCGCGAGGCGATCGCGCGGCTGGGGGTCCTGCCGCCGGCCGACCCGGCGGTCTTCGGCCTCGCGCCCGAGGACCACGCCTGGGTCGCACGCCGGCAGACGCCCCAGCCCGGCGGCGTGTACGACGATCCCTTGCACTTCGATCCGGCCCGCGTGTTCGGCCGGCCCAAGACGTTCATCGACTGCCGGGACCCGGCCTTGCCCACCATCGACGTCGCACGCCGCCGCGTGCGCGAAGAGCCCGGCTGGCGCGTGGTCACGCTCGACACCGGCCACGACGCGATGATCAGCGCGCCGGACGACCTGGTGCACGCCCTGCTGGAGGTCGCGTGAAGCTGCGGGCGGCGTGGCCGCCCCCTGGGCGGGAAGCGGGCACGACGAACCGCTCGCGTCGCGCCGTCTGGCAGGCGCTGTGCGGCGGTGCGCTGCTCGGCGCCGTCGCGCTCGCCCGCAGCGGGCCGGCCGCGCTGCCGCCGGCCCGGGCCGAAGGGGCGCAGCAGGGGCGCCTGCCCGAGCCGGCCTCGCTGCCGGCCCTGGCGCAGGCCGCCGCGGCGCGGGGCGAACCGGTGCTGCTGCTGGTCAGCCTGCCCGGCTGCCCCTACTGCGAGACCGCACGCCGCGCCTACCTCCAGCCCCTGGCCCGCGAGCAGGGCGCGGTCGTGGCCGAGATCGACATGGACTCGGCGAAGGCCCTCGAGGACTACGGAGGTCGCGCGTCCACCCAATCGGCCGTGGCCCGGCGCTTGCGGATCAGGGTGGCGCCCACGGTGCTGTTCCTCGACCCTTCGGGGCGCGAGCTGGCGCCCCGGCTGGAAGGCCTCGTGGTGCCCGACTTCTACGGCGCCTACCTTGAGGAGCGCTGGCGGCAGGCGCGCGGGAGCCTGCGCGCCGCCAAGCGCTGAACCGGGGTCGCCCGCCCGGCGGGCGCGTGTGCGCGCCGTGAAAGGGCTCACGGATCGGCGGTGGGCGGCCCCCGTTCGCGGGGTGGTGCAGGTCGAGGGGGCGGCGAAATACTCGGTCTCGTTTGTAACAAGACAAGACGGTCGCGCCCGGGGCCTTGCCAGCCGCGGCGGTGGCCCTTCGAGTCCCGCCCATGCCCGAGACGTCCGACCACCACGATGCCGGCCGCTGGCGCGATCTGGTGATGCAGATCGGCGAGGAGATCGCCGCGCCCCTGACGAGTGCGTTGGAGCGCGTGTACGCACTCGCGTCCACCGGACGCATCGACCGCAAGAGCCTGCGCCAGCTGCGCGAAGAGCTCGAGCGCAGCCGCCAGGTCGGCCTGGCCAGCCAGCAGATCGCACGCTTCGCCTCCGGGCGGGTCCGTCAGTCGCACGAGCGGCTCAACCTCACCCAGACGGTCCAGAACGTCCTGGTCCACCGCCACCGCGAGACGTCGGCGCGGGGCATCGAGGTGCGTCAGGTGCTCAAGCCGGTGGACGTGATCGTCGACCCCACGCTGCTGTTCAGCCTGCTCAACACCCTGCTCGACTGGGCGATGCGGCACGCGCGCTCGACCATCGAGCTCAAGGTCGATGTCAAGAGCTGGCCGGCGCACGCGCGCCTGGCGTGCCGCTTCCGACAGACCTTGCCCGACGAAGCGGCCACCGGTTTCAGCGACACGGTGACGGACTTTCACCTGGACGACATGTCGTGGCGGCTGCTGGAGCACACGGCCGCCGTCACCGGCGTGGTGCTCGGCCGGCACGACGAGGACGGCCGCATCGTCACGGTGGTGGAGTTCCCTCGCACGGTGGACGAGACGCTCGCGGGGCTGCAACTGGTCGAGCTCGACGACGGCTTTCCATCGTCGCTCAACTCCCGCCCCCTCGCCGGCTGCCACGTGCTCGTCGTCGCTTCTCGGCGCGACGTGCGGGTGCAAGTGCGCGAGGCCGTGCGGCACATGGGCCTCGTGCTCGATTTCGTCACCTCGATCGACGAGGCCGCGGCCTTCTGCGCCTCCAGCATCCCCCACGCCGTGGTGTACGAAGCCATCCTGCGCACAGAGCGGTTCAACCATCTGCGCGCCGACATCCTGCGCGACGCCCCCGACGTGGCGTTCATCGAGATCGTCGAGGAAGGGTCGATGTTCGAGATGTCGAGCTTCGGCGGCGCACGCAGCGCGGCCAAGGTCGGGCGCGACGCCCTTCTGGGCAGTCTGCCGTCGGCGCTGGTCTTCGAACTCACCAAGACCCTGTGACGGGGCCGCAGGGCCGTCCGCCAGCGCTCGGGCCGCGCGATTGCGATGGCAGTACCGCCACGCCGGCCAGGGGCGGCCGCTCGCGCGTACACTGCCGGGCGTCTTCGGAGTAGCGAGATGAAGAAACGGGCCTTTCTGGCCGGCGCGGTCCTCGCAGCCGTGGCCGGCACAGGGTATCTGGCGCTGGGCACCCGCGACGCCGCCCCGGCGGTGGAGTACGTGTTGCTGGACGGCACCCGCCAGAACTTCGCCGATCTGCGCGGCAAAGTGGTGCTGGTCAACTTCTGGGCCACCAGCTGCGTCACCTGCGTCAAGGAGATGCCGGAGATGGTGGCCACCTACCAGAAGTACCGTGACCGTGGCCTCGACTTCGTCGCCGTGGCCATGAGCTACGACCCGCCGGCCTACGTCGCCAACTTCACCGAGTCGCGCAAGCTGCCGTTCAAAGTCGCGATCGACAACACCGGCCAGGTGGCGCGCGAGTTCGGCGACGTCAAGCTCACGCCCACCACCTTCGTGCTCGACAAGCGCGGCCAGATCGTCAAGCGCTACGTGGGCGAGCCCGACTTCGCCCAACTGCACCAGTTGGTCGAGAAGCTGCTGGCCGAGGGGTGACGCGGCCGCAGGGCCGGCCGTTGCCGGCGCGCGTCAGCCGCGCGCGCGCATGCCCACCACCGCCGCGCCGACGATCAGCGCCGCGGCACCCGCCACCCAGGGGCTGAACGCGCGGCCGGTGAACAGCATCAGCATCAGCGTGGAGCCCAGCGGCGTCACGTAGCTCAGGATGCCGATGGTGCGCGGGTCCCCGTCCTTCAGGGCCCGGTCCCACAGGAAGAAGGCGGCGCCCAACGGGCCCAGGCCCATCACGGTGACGAGCACCCAGTCGCGCGCCGTCAGCGCGACCGGCTCTTCGAGCAGGGCGTGACACAGGAGCGACAGCAGCCCCGACACCAGGCCGAAGAGCCCGATGGCCGCCGTGGGAAAGCGCGGCACGCGCTTGGTGAGCAGCGAGTAGCTCGCCCAGATGATGGCGGAGCCGAGGGCGGCCAGGTACCCCCACGAGAGCTCGCCAGAGAGCTGCCGACCGCCCGCGATCGCCAACGCCGCGCCGGCGAAGCCCACCAGCGCTGCGCCCAGGTGGGCGGCGTGCAGCTTCAGGCCGGGCAGCAGCACCGGCGAAAGCACCACGATGAGCAGCGGCCACAGGTAGTTCACCAGGTTGGCTTCGACCGGCGGCGCATCGCGCAGTGCAATGAACAGCAGGAAGTGGTAGCCGAACAGGCCGTACAGCCCGAGCGCGACCGTGGGCCCGGGGATGCGCCACTCGCGCCAGCGGGGCCAGGCAGGCAGGCTGCCGATGAGCAGCGACAGGCCCGTGAGCAGGAAGGGCGGCAGGTGCGACAACGCGACGCCCAGCGTCGCCAGCGAGGCCCACAGCGCGATCGCGCCCAGGGCGTAGAGATGGGGAGCAGAGAGATAGCGGGACATGGGCCGCGAGCATACGCGTTTGCGCGACGGGCTGCCGCGCGCGGCCCCGGCTCGGGACGGCGGGGCCCGTATCCGCCACCCGCAAAGCCGCATCCCCGGCGCTCGTGCGAGCGGAAGAAGTCGTGGCGCTTGCCCGCGGCGCACCACGCCCGCTACGCCGACTCCAGCACTGCTTCGACGTACAGCCGCTGCACCAGCACCATCGCCACCACCATCAACGGCGTGGCGAACAGCACGCCCGGCAGGCCGAACAGCAAACCGAACACGAGCGCGGCCACCAGTCCGAGCACCGGTGGCAGCTCGACCGCCCAGCGCTGCACGAAGGGCATCAGCACGTTCTCCTCGATCTGCTGGATGGCGAGAAAGGCGAGGGCCGCGTAGAGCGCTGTGCGAGGCCCCTCGGCGAAAGCCAGCAGCACCGACAGCACCCCGGCCGCGATGGCGCCGAAGAAGGGCACGAAGGCCATGAGACCGGCCAGCAGGCCCACCGCCGCGGCGAGCGGCACTCCCAGCACCGCCAGGGTGAGGGCGGTCGAGACGCCGACGAACAGCATCGACAGCGCCTGCCCCAGCAGCCAGCGGCGCAGGGCGTCGCCGCAGGCCTGCAGGGCCGCACGCACGCGGGCGCGATGCGCCACCGGCACCAGTCGCACCATGCCGTTCTGATAGGGCTCGGGCGACGCCGCCAGGAAGATCGCCATCAGCACCATCAGCAGCAGCGAGCCCAAGGCGTTGAGCGTGAGGCCGGCCACGCTCACCAGGCGGGCCCATGGCGCACCGTCGGCGGCCCCGCGTGCCAGCTCGTTCCACCACTCGAGGACCCGCAAGCCCAGCGGCCGCCCGGCGAGCCACTGCCGCAGCGCCTCCAGCGCCGTCGGCACCTGCTGGCGCAGGTGAGCCAACTGCTGGGCCAATGGCGCGCCGATCGCCCAACCGGCGGCCACCAGCACGCCCGCGACCAGCGCCACCGCGGCCGGCACGCTCAAGCGGGGCGGCACGCGCAGGTGCCGTTGCAGGCGCCCGGCCAGCGCCCGCAGCGCGACGGCCAGCACCGTCGCCCCGAACACGAGCATCACCACGTCCGCCAGGCGCCACAGCAGCAGCGTCAGCGCGATCATCGCGGCGACGATGCCGGCCTTCTGCAGGAACGAGAGCTCTTGCGCGGGGTGACGGGCGGCGGGGTCGGACATGAATGGCCTCCGCCCCGATGAAAGCACCCCGAGTGCCCGCTCCCGCGGGCACCGCTCAGGGGTACACAGGCCCCGACAGGGGATGCGCCAGCACGCGCTGGCGTGCGGCCACCCGGACCCTGGCGGGGCCTTCTATCGCCAGATCCATCAGGTGGAAGAGCCCGGCGGCGGCGCGGGCGTTGAGCCAGCGCTGCAATTCCTGCAGGCTCTCGTCGTCCGGCACAGCCTCGACGACGTACTCGATCGGTGAGCGGTCGTCGCTGCGCTGCTCGAACAGGGCGACGAATTCGCTGCCGACCGTATAGGTGCCGAGATAGCGGCCTGCCTGCCGGCCTTCGCGCCGCAGCAGATCCTCCAGGGCCGCGCGGCTTCCCGCTAGCGGCGCCACTGTCTCGGCCCGATAGGCGTAACGCACACCGTCGCTGCGCTTCTCGTAGAGGCTCGCACCGTCTCGCCCCGTGCGGTCGACCCACCCGCCGCGAAAGGCGTAGCCGCGCTCGCCTTGCGCGTTGAGCTCGGCCAGGAACGCCGCCACCGTGGCCTGCGGGGTGCGCGCCTCGTAGTGGTAGGCCAGGCCCCCAGCGGCGGCCCGCACGAACACTGCCTCCGGCTGCACCGGCAAAGCCCGAGGGTCGGCCACGACGGACCCCTTGAAGCGCCACCCTTGCGCGCCCCGGGCATTGAGGGCGTTCGTCAGCTCGGTGCGGTCGGCCGGGTTCCATGCCTGCCGGTCGTACTCCAGCGCGGCCCGTGCGACGTTCGTCTTGAGGTAGAGGTGCCCGCTCTCGCCGCCTCGTGTGCCCACGGTCCCCAGCCAGGCATAGCCTTGTGCGGCCCGCTGTTGCCATTGCGCCAGGTCGCCGGCAGCCGTGCCGGTGGGCGCTTCGACGGCGTAATGCCCCTCGCTGGGGTGGCCACCGGCTGGTTCGCCGGGGCCCGCCCCGCCGCTGGAGGTATCGACGTCCTCCCCGCTGCCCCCTCCGCCGCCGCACGCGGCCAACGCCACCGAGGCCAGTACCGCGCCCACGAGACGCCGCCGCTCCAGACCCGCGGCCCTCGCCGGCGCGGCTGCCTCGGGCGCCCGCACCCATCCCTCACCTTCGATCATCTGTGCTTCTCCATGTACGTTTCGCGCCGGGCACCCCTCGTGCTCCGGCCAGGCGGCATGGTCGAGGCGACGAGGGCGGGCGGCAACCCGACCTCCGGAGGGTCGATGTAACCAGCTGATTCACCGGGCCATGCAGACTCGACCAGGTGTGGGGCCGGGCCATCCGTGCCAGACTCTCGCCTGTCGTGTTCGGCCCCCCCGCTGCTTGCGCATGTCCGGCTATCTGCTCGTCATCGACGACCACCCCTTGGCCCGTGCGGGCCTGGCCGAGTTCCTCCGCGGACTCGAGAACCTGGAGGTGCGTGTGGCCAGTGGCGAATGGGGCCTGCTGGAGCGCTTGTTCGCGCAGCACGGAGCGCCCCGCCTGGCGGTGATCGACGTGTGGCTGGGCGCGCATCCAAGCGGTTTGGACATGCTGGCGTCGCTGCGGCGGCGCGCGCCCGGCCTGCCGGTGCTGGTCATCAGCGGCGACGAGCGGCCCGAGCTGCAGGCCAGGGCGCGGGCCGCCGGGGCGGCCGGCTTCCTCGGTAAACGCGAAGACCCGGCGATCTTTCGCGCGGCGATCGAGTGCCTGCTGCGGGGCGGCGCCTGGTTCCCTGCGGTCGGTGCGCGGACGGCGGGCGCTGCGCCGCAGGAGTTGCCGGTCACGCCGGCCGAGTTGGGCCTCACCCCTCGCCAGGGCGACGTGCTGGCGCTGATGCTCGACGGCCTGCCGAACAAGCGCATCGCCTGCGCGTTGGGCCTGTCCGAGGCCACGGTGAAAGAGCACGTCGCGGCCATCCTGGACAGGCTGAACGCGACCAGCCGGGTCGAGGTGCTCACCCGCCTACGCGGCCGGCGGCTCGTGCATCGCGGTGTCCCGGTCTGAGGCGGCGTCCCGCGCAGCCTGCCCGCCCACCCGGGTCCGAGCGGGCGGCGGGCCGGCGGCCGGGTTCCCTCGCGAGGCGAGGGAGCCGCCCTCGATCCCGACCGCCCCGCCGGCCAGCCAGTGGCCCAGCACTGCCTCGAGCGTGACCGGGTCCACCGGCTTGCGCAGCACCAGGTAACCCTCTTCCTCGGCGCTGCGCAGTTCGCTCGCTTCCAGCTCGCCGCTCATCATGGCGCCGCGCGCCCCGGGCAGCCGGGCCAACAGGGCCTCGAGCAACTCGAACCCGCTCTCGCCCGAGCGCAGCCGCTGGTCGCACAGGACCACCTCCGGCTCGAAGCCTTGCGCCACGGCGGCGAACGCCTGGGTCCCGTCGGCGACGAGGCGCGCGTCTATGCCGCGGGTTTCCATCCACGCGGCGAGCGCCCGCCGCACCATCGGGTCGTCATCGATCACCAGGCAGCGCCCGCTCAGGCGCCGCGCGGGCGCCGGGGTCCCGGGCGGCCCCTGATCGGGCAGCAACTGCGCCTGCGCTTCGGGCAGCGCCATCCAGAAGCACGAGCCGCGCCCCAGCCGTGAGGCGAGGCCCGAGCGCGCCCGCAGCAGCCGCACGCATTCGGCGAACACCGCCAGTCCGAGACCATGCCCCGCGCTGTCGATCGTCCACGCATGGGTCGATCGGTAGAAGGGCGCATACAGCGCCGACTGCGCGTCGTCTGCCACGCCCACCCCGGTGTCCCACACCTCGATGCGCCATTCGCTGCCGCGCCGACGCAGCGCGAGCAACACGGCCCCCTCGGGCGTGTACCGCAGCGCGTTGTGGATCAGGTTGGAGACGGCGCGCCGCAGCAGCAGGGGGTCGGCCTGCACCACCGCGGCCCGGGCCGGCAGGCGCAGCCGCCACTGCAGTCCGCGCGCCTCGGCATCCGGCCGGAACTGCGCGTGCAGCTCCTCCAGCAGGGGGCCCAGCGCGCACGGGCGTATCGACGGCACGAGGGCGGCCGCTTCGAGCCGCGAGAGGTCCATCAGCGACTCGAACATCAGATCGATGGTCCGCGCGCAGGCCCGCAAGTCGCGCAGCGCCGGTTCCAAGGCCGGATCGCGGTTGCGGCTGGCCAGGGCGTCGGTCAGCAGGCCGAGCGCATAGACGGGTTGTCGCAGGTCGTGGCTCGCAGTGGCCAGGAACCGGCTCTTGTCCTGCAGGGCCCGCTCGGCCCGCTCGCTCGCCTCCCGGTGTTGGCGGGCCAGTTCGGCCGCGCGTTCTTCCAACACCACTTGCTCCACCAGGAAGCGGTGCGTCGAGCGGCCGTGGCGCACGAGCAGGGCCGCGTACAGCACGCACACCGGCAGCATCCACGGCCACTGCGCCGGAAACGCCCACGGCACGGCCAGCGTGGCCACGCCCCACGAAGAGGCCAGGAAGCGAAGAAAGATCGGCCACACCGCGGCGGTGAAGGCCACGGCAGACGCGTTGGCCGCCGCCAAGATGCCGTAGACGAGGATGTCGAACTCGAACGCAGGGCTGCGCCACGCGGCCAGCACGACACAGCTCCACGCGAGCCCGTAGCCGATGGAGGCGCGGCGGAATCGAGGCATCCAACGCGCGACGACGTCCTCGGCCGCTCGGGCGCTCATCTCCGCCCGAAAGCGCCGCCGCAGCCGGAAGACGATGGCCGACACGCTCCAGTAGGCCGCAGCCCATGCCAAGAGCGGCACCAGCGCCGGGCCCTGGCCGTAGACGAGCAGCAGGACCGGAGGCACGACCAGCCCGGCGATCTCCGCCGACACCCGCGTGCCGACGATGCCCAACAGGCGCAAGCGCCCCTCGGGCGACACGGCATCGCCGCCGCCCGGTGCTCGCGTCTCGCAGCCGGCTGCGCCGGCGGGCGGTGCGGCTTCCGAAGGGGCGTCGGCCCCGGCCTCAGCCGATCGCCAACCCCGCAGCATGGGCCTGTTGGTCCGCGTGGTAGCTGGAGCGCACCAGCGCGCCCACCGCCGCATGCGTGAAGCCCATCTCGTAAGCCTTGGCCTCGAACATCTTGAAGGTGTCCGGGTGCACGTAGCGGCGCACCGGCAGGTGGTGGCCGCTGGGCGCGAGGTATTGGCCGATGGTGATCATGTCGATGTCGTGCGCGCGCATGTCGCGCATCACCTCGAGGATCTCCTCGTCGGTCTCGCCCAGCCCCACCATCAGGCCGCTCTTGGTCGGCACGCCGGGCACCTCCTGCTTGAAGCGCTTGAGCAGCGTGAGCGAGAACTGGTAGTCGGAGCCGGGGCGCGCCTCCTTGTACAGGCGCGGGACCGTCTCCAGGTTGTGGTTCATCACGTCGGGCGGCGCGGCCTTGAGGATGTCCAGCGCGCGGTCCATGCGGCCGCGGAAGTCGGGCGTGAGGATCTCGATGCGCGTGCCGGGCGAGAGTTCGCGCGTCTTGCGGATGCACTCGACGAAGTGCCCGGCGCCGCCGTCGCGCAGGTCGTCGCGGTCCACGCTCGTGATGACGACGTACTTGAGCTTCAGCGCCGCGATCGTCTTGGCGAGGTTCTCCGGCTCGTTCGGGTCCAGCGGGTCGGGGCGGCCATGGCCCACGTCGCAGAACGGGCAGCGCCGCGTGCACTTGTCGCCCATGATCATGAAGGTGGCCTGCCCCGAGCCGAAGCATTCGCCGATGTTCGGGCAGCTCGCTTCCTCGCACACCGTGTGCAGCTTGTGCTCGCGCAGGATCTGCTTGATCTCGTAGAAGCGGGTGGTGGGCGAGCCCGCCTTCACGCGGATCCACTCAGGCTTCTTCAGCACCTCGGCCGGCACCACCTTGATGGGGATTCGCGCGGTCTTGGCCTGTGCCTTCTGCTTGGCCGTGGGGTCGTAGGCCGACGACGGTTGCGCCTCGTGGACGACGGGGGTGCTGGACATGCGCTGCTCCGGTTCGCGCGGGCCGCAGGGCCCTTCAGGGACTCAAATGCTCGGCCAGGCGAGCCGCCAGCCGCCGGGCGGCCGTGTCCCACTCCGTGGAAACCCCAAGTGTAGCCAAGTCCACCGTGCGCAACCCGGCATGACCGCAAGGATTGATCCCGTCGAAGGGACGCAAGTCCATCGCCACGTTGAGCGCGACGCCGTGGTACGTGCAGTGGCGGCTCACCTTGATCCCCAGCGCCGCGATCTTGCCCAGCCCTGCGAACGGGTCCGGCCGCGGCCACACGAGGGCGGCATGGCCGTGGGGGTCGGCGAGGTTCACGTAGATGCCCGGCGCCCCCGGGACCCGGTGGCCGGTGAGGCCGTAGCTCTCCAGCGTCTTGAGCACGCAGTGCTCCAGCCGATAGACGTACTCCTTGACGTACAGGCCCAGTCGCCGCAAATCGACCAGGGGGTAAGCGACCACTTGGCCCGGGCCGTGGTAGGTGACCTGTCCGCCGCGGTTGGTCTGCACGACGGGGATCTGGCCGGGCGAGAGCACGTGTTGCGGCTCGCCCGCCTGGCCCAACGTGTACACCGGGGGGTGCTCGCACAGCCACAGTTCGTCAGGGGTGTCGGCTCCTCGCGCCTCGGTGAAGGCGCGCATCGCGTCGTACGTGGGCGCGTACTCCACGCGCCCGAGCCAGCGGATTTCCATGCTTGGGGTCGTCGGGCCCCGGGGCGCCCGGGGTGAGGGTCGTGGCAGTCTATCGTGAAGCGGCGCACCGGGGGCGCGCCGCCGTGTTGCCCCCACTTGGCAGCCCACGGCGAAGGCGCCGCCAGGACCGCGCGGCCCCCCAGGCACCGGGGATGACCTCGTCGCCAGAAGGCGCTTCGGTCGTCGAGCCGAAAGCGGGCACACTCGAAGAAGGAGGGCGCCGCCGGCGGCGCCTGCAGCGGCCCGGCGCTTCCCAGCGCGCAGGGTGGGAGCGGTGGATGGTGCGATCTCGAGTCTTTCTTCGGCCTGCCGGCCTGTGGGGGTGCGGGGTCCTCATGCTGGTGAGCTTGTGGCCCGCAGCGGCGCCTGCAGCGGCACCTGCGCCGGCGGGCCCCGCCGTCACCGAGACGCCCGCGCCAGCCCAGCTCGCGCGCGACCGACGGGACATCGAGGCCGCCCTCGCCGAATACGAGGCCGGGCGGCTGCGCGAGGCGGAAAGGCGTTTCCTGGAGCTCGCCCGCCGCGGCAACCCGGTGGGCCGCTACAACCTGGCGATGATGCACGTGCTCGACGAGGTGGCGCGCCCGGACAAGCGGGAGGCGGTACGCTTGCTGGAGGCCAGCGCGGCCCAAGGGTTCGTGCGGGCCGAGTTCGCGCTGGCGCAGATCTACGAGCTGGGCGTGGTGGGGCCACCGGACATCGGCCGTTCCATCGAGTGGTACCGACGCGCGGCCGAGCACGGCCACGTCGATGCGCAGGTGTCGATGGGCACCGCCTACTACCTCGGCCGGGGCGTGCCCGCAGACCCCGCCGCCGCCGCCCAGTGGTACCGGCTGGCGGCCAACGGCGGCGACGTCGGGGCGCAGTACCTGCTCGGCTCCATGTACGAAGCCGGCCTCGGCGTCGAGCGCGACCTGCGCATCGCCCGCTACTGGTACGACGTGGCCGCCCGCAACGGCGACGAGGCCGCACCGCACAAGGTGCGCGAACTGGACGAGCGGCTCAAGGCGGGCGAAGGGCGCTGAGGCCCGGCGCCCGGCCGCCCGAAGCCGGGCCGTGACCCCCTCCGGCGGTGGGCGTCAGGCCGGGGGTGCAGAGGCCAGGCCCCGCGCCCGGCCGCCCTGCGCCTCAGATCACGATCTTGACCATCGGGTGCGCGGTGAGCGCGCGGTACAGGTCGTCGAGCTGCTCGCGGCTCGTCGCGGTGACGGTGATCGTCAGGCCCAGGTAATTCGCGCTCTTGCTCGGGCGCATCTCGATGGTCGCCGGGTCGAAGGCGGGGTCGAAACGCATCGCCACCTCGGCGATCGCCTGCGCGAAGCCGTCCACATTGGCACCCATCACCTTGATGGGGAAGCGGCTCGGGTACTCGATCAGCGACTGTTCGGGGGGAATCTCTCTCATATCGATTGCTCCGTCTTGGCCCGCTGGTAGGCCTCGTACAGACGGGCATACACTGGGCCCGGCTTGCCTTTGCCGGCGCCGTGGCCCACCGGCTCGCCGTCGAGCCGGGTGACGGGGAGCACTTCCTTGGTCGCCGAGGACAGCAGGATCTCGTCGGCGGCGTAGACCTCCGCCTCGCTGATGGGCCGCAGGTTGAACCCGAGGCCCAACTCCTCGCACAACTCCGCCAGCAGCTCGTAGCGGATGCCCTCCAGGAGATGCTCGCTCTTGGGCGGGCCCAGCACGGCGTCCTCGTGGACGATCCACACGTTGCTGGCCGAGCCCTCCGTCAAGAAGCCGTCGCGGAACAGGATCGTCTCGGCCGCCCCCTGGTCGGCCGAGATCTGGCGCGCCAGCACGTTGCCGAGCAGCGAGATCGACTTGATGTCGCCGCGCTCCCAGCGGAAGTCGCGCGCCGTCACGCAGGCCACCCCGTGATGGCGTTGCTCGGCGGTGGCGGGCTTCATGGTGCTCGTCATGATGAAGACGGTCGGCGTGAGGCCGACCGGCATCACGTGGTCGCGTGGGGCCACGCCGCGCGTGACCTGCACGTACACGAGCTGATCCTCGGCGTCGTGCCGATCGGCATGATCGGCGACCAGGTGGCGGATGCGATCCAGCCAGCCCATCTCGTCGTAGGGATTGGGGATGCGCACCTTCTGCAGCGAGCGCTCCAGCCGGGCCATGTGCTCCTGGAAACGGAACAGCCGCCGACCGTACACCGGCACGACCTCGTAGACGCCGTCACCGAAGATGAAGCCTCGGTCGAGGACCGAGACCTTCGCCTCGGACAGGCGCAGAAACTCGCCGTTCAGGTAGCAGGGGGTGTCGGGCAGGGCGTCCATGGTGTCCGGCAAAGACTGCCTCGTGCCGAGGGCTCGGTCAAGGCGTCTGCGCAGATTACTTGATCCACAGCCGGATGGCATCCCAGGCGCGGCCGAAGACCCCGCTCTGTTCCACACCTTCGAGCACGACCAGGGGCCGCTCGGCGATCACCTGCTCGCCCACGGTGATCTTGAGCTTGCCCACTTGCTGCCCCTTCGTCAGCGGCGCCACCAGCGGGTCCACGCGCTCGATCTGGGTCTTCACGTTGTTGCCTTCACCCTTGGGCACGGTGATGTACACGGCGCTCGGGCTGCCCAGCTTGGCCTGGCTGGCCTTGCCTTTCCACACCTGCGGCGTGGCGATGGGCTGGTTGGCGTCGAAGAGCTTGATCGCATCGAACGCCTGGAAGCCCCAGTTCAGCAGCTTCTGGCTCTCGTTCGCACGCGCTTCCATCGACGTGGTGTTGAGCACCACCGACAGCAGGCGCCGCTTGCCGTTCGGGAAGTCGCGCTGCGCCGAGGAGATCAGGCAGTAGCCCGCGGCCGAGGTGTAGCCGGTCTTCATGCCGTCCACGCTCGGGTCGCGGCGCAGCAGGAGGTTGCGGTTGGGCTGCGTGATGTTGTTGAAGCGGTACTCCTTGATGGAGTAGAACGAGTAGAAGTCCGGGAAGTCGCGGATGATGTGCGAGGCAATCACCGCGAGGTCGCGCGCCGTGCTGTAGTGGCCGGGCTCGGTGATGCCCGTGACGTTCTTGAACTGCGTGTTCTTCAGCCCCATGCGCTGGGCTTCACGGTTCATCAGCTCGACGAAGCCTTCGACGCTGCCCGCGACCCCTTCGGCCAACGCGACCGAGGCGTCGTTGCCGGAGACGACGATCATGCCCTTGAGCAGGTCCTCGACGGTGACTTGCATGCGGGGCTCGATGAACATCACCGAAGCGCCGCCTTTGCGCTCGTCCCAGGCGCGCACGGACACGGGCAACTGCTGGTTCAGGGCGATCTTCTTGTCGCGGAGGGCCCCGAACACCACGTAGGCCGTCATCAGCTTGGTCAGCGAGGCCGGGTCGGCCCGCGCGTCCGGGTCGCGCGCGGCCAGGATCTGGTTGCTGTTCATGTCCAGCAACAAGTACGACTTGGCGGCGATCTCCGGAGGTTGCGGCACTTGCGCCTTCGCGAGCGAGACATGCAGGCCGAGGAGGACGGCGAGACAGGCAAGAAAGAGACGTTTCATCGTTGTACGGAAGTGCGGCGGTGAGAGTCCTCAAGCGAGGGCACGCACCACCAGGTTCTTGAGTAGTGTGAGCTGTCCGTGGAAGAAGTGGCCGACACCCGGCACGACGACCACCGGCAGGTGCTGCGGTCGCGCCCAGTCGAGCGTGGCCGCCAGCGGCACGACCTCGTCGCTCTCGCCGTGGATCACCAGCGTGTGCTCGGGCACCGGCGCGACCTGGAAGTTGGAGGTCGCCGGGCCCACCAGGACGAGACGCTCGACCTGATCGTGACCCACGCGTGCGGCGACGTGCGAGGCGACGAAGGCTCCGAAGGAGAACCCGGCGAGAGCCAAAGGTTCCCCACTGTCGCGGTGATGCGCCACGACGGCCAGCATGTCCTCGACCTCGCCGCGCCCGGCATCCCAGGCTCCGGCCGACCCACCCACCCCGCGGAAGTTGAAGCGCACGCTGCGCCAACCCCGCTGCACGAACGCGCGGGCCAACGTCTGCGCGACCTTGTTGTCCATTGTGCCACCGTGCAGCGGATGGGGATGCGCGATGACGACGAGGCCCCGTGCGACGCCTTCGGGCCGGTCGATCGCGCATTCGAGGGCACCGCTCGGCCCGGGGATGGTGAGGCGCTCGGTGTGCGCGTTCATGCGCTCAACGGCCGACGTGCGGCGGCACGAGGAGGCGTTCGACCACTTCGCCGTGCTTGAGGTGGCGCTCGACGATCTCGTCGATGTCGTGCTCGTCCACGTAGGTATACCAAACGCCTTCGGGGTACACCACCGCGACCGGCCCGGCTGCGCATCGGTCCAGGCAGCCGGCCTTGTTGACGCGCACTTTGCCCGGCCCGGCGAGGCCCTCGGCCTTCACGCGCGACTTGCAGTGGTCGAAGGCCCGCTGTGCGCCGCGGTCGGCGCAACAGGCTTCGCCGTTCGGCCGCTGATTGAGGCAGAAGAAGATGTGCCGCTGGTAGTAGCTCATCCGGCGATTTTAGGCGCCGCCTCCCGCCCGAGCAGTCTTGCCAGCAGGTACAGCAGCGCCGCGTAAGGCCAGAGCCAGCCGAGCCATTGCGCCAGGCCGTGGAAACGGATGAAGCGCCCTTGTTCCCACGCTTGCAGACTCGACGCGTAGTAGGGGTCCGTCGGCGCTGCGTTCACGAGCACCAGGAGCCCGAGCAACATCGCGAGCCCCGCCGCTGCGGCCGCCCTCGGCGGCAGGAAGACGAGCACCCAGGCGGCGGTCAGACCGAGTCCCCAGCCGAGCGGCGTCGCGTCGGTGATCCAGCCGAGCGCGCTGTGCGGACCGAAGTTGAGCGCGGTGGACAAGGTGGTGGCGCCGAAGCCGGCGATCGCCAGCAGCACCACGATCACTCCCCGTCGCCACGTGGGCGGCGTGAGGCTGTAGGCCAGCATGGCCGGTGCGAGCAGACCGAGCGTCACGGCCACCAGTTCCCAGGCCGGCGCCAGAGGCGGGAACGCGGCCGGATCGACCGGCAGCACCACCAAGTCCTGCAAAGGGGTGTCTTGCACGGCATCGAGCCAGGCGTGGTAGGCGCGATCCAGCACTTGCCCCACGCCCAGGGGCAGCGGGACGGGAAAGAGCAGGGCGGCCGGCCACGCGAAGAGCAGCGCGAGCCCGCCGGGCGCCTGGGGAAGAAACCAGCGATCGCGCAGCGACTGCCAGCGGGCCATCCACCCGAGCGCCTGCAGCGACACCGCCACGGCGGCGCCCAGCGCGGCGCCGGCGATGTTGAGCGCGAGGTCCACGTTGGAGGGCACCCGCCCGGGCAGGAAGTTCTGGAGCGACTCCAGCGTGAACGACAGCAACGCCGCCGCCGCACAGGCCGTCAACGCCGACCGCGCGCCCCCGTGGCCGGCTCGCAAGGCCGCGCCCGCGGCCAACAGCCCCAGTGGCAGGTAGCCGAGCAGGTTCGAGACGAGGTCGAAGGCCGTCCACCAGCGAGGCCACTCCCCGGTCAGGAAGCGCCACCACGTCGTGCGCGGTGCTTGCCATTCGCCGAACGGATAGAGGCTCGCGTAGACGATCAGCGCGGCATACAGCAGCGCCAGCGGGGCCAGCGAGCTGCGACGTCGTGCCATATGTGGAGGCGGCGTCAGAACGGCTTGACGACGACGAGGATCGCCACCAGCAGCAGCACGACCACCGGCGCCTCGTTGAACCAACGGTACCACACGTCGCTGTGGCGGTTGGTGCGTTGCTCGAAGCCGCGCAGCAATCGCCGGCAGTAGTGGTGGTAGCCGAGCAGGGCGACCACGAGCGCGAGCTTGGCATGCATCCAGCCATTGCCCGGGCCCCGGCCGATGCCATAGCCCAGCCACAGCCACAGCCCGAACCCGAGTGCCGGCACCATCAGCATCGTCATGAAGCGGTACAGCCGATGTGCCATCAGCAACAAGCGCTCACGCTCGGCCTGGCTGTCTGCGGGCACCATGGCAAGATTGACGAAGATGCGCGGCAAATAGAAAAGACCGGCGAACCAACTCGTCACGAAGACGATATGCAGTGCTTTGATCCAGAGCATCGCGGCATGATAGCGATGCCGTCGTCGCGGCCCGAGCGCGCGCTGCGGGAAGAAAAAAAGCCCCAGTCGAAGACTGGGGCTGCAAAGCCTTAACGCTGTCATCACGGTAAGGCACCTGCTCAGGGAGGAAAAGCAGGGAATGAACGTCTTGCGACGTATCATTCAGATGTAACTTTAGCAGAACATTGCTGTCAGTTTGCTGACGGCTGCTTGTAAGCACCAGGGAAAACGCCAGTTTTTCCGCTTTTTCCCCGGTCTCGTCACAGGAACGCGCCTTGCACAGCCCCGCCCCTTTTCCCGCCGCCCGTCCCCGCCGTCTTCGCCGCGACGACTTCACTCGCCGGCTCGTGCGCGAGCATCGGCTCACGGTCGATGACCTCATCTACCCGGTGTTCGTGCTCGAGGGCCAGAACCGGGTGCAGGACGTCGCATCGATGCCCGGCGTTCAGCGCCTGAGCCTCGACCGCCTGTTGCCGGTGGCCGAGCAGTGCGTCGCGCTCGGGGTGCCGGTGATGGCGCTCTTCCCGGTGATCGAGCCCTCGCGCAAGACGCCGGACGGCCGCGAGGCCTGCAATCCCGAGGGGCTCGTGCCGACCGTAGTGCGCGAACTCAAGCAGCGTTTCCCGCAACTGGGCGTGCTCACCGATGTCGCGCTCGACCCCTACACCACGCACGGCCAGGACGGCCTGATCGACGACACCGGCTACATCCTCAACGACGAGACGGTGCAGGTGCTGGTACAGCAGGCGCTGGTGCAGGCGCAGGCGGGCGTGGACATCGTCGCGCCCAGCGACATGATGGACGGCCGCATCGGCGCGATCCGCCAGGCGCTGGAGGGCGCGGGGCAGGTTCACACCCGCATCATGGCCTACAGCGCCAAGTACGCGAGCGCTTTCTACGGCCCCTTCCGCGACGCAGTCGGCTCCAAGGCCAACCTGGGCAAGAGCGACAAGAAGGTCTATCAGATGGACCCGGGCAACACCGACGAGGCCTTGCGCGAGGTGGCGATGGATCTGGCCGAAGGCGCCGACATGGTCATGGTCAAGCCCGGCATGCCATACCTGGACGTGGTACGCCGCGTGAAGGACGAGTTCCGCGTGCCGACTTTCGCCTACCAGGTCAGTGGCGAATACGCGATGCTCAAGGCGGCGGCCGCACAAGGGTGGCTCGACCACGACGCGGTGATGATGGAGTCGCTGTTGGCCTTCAAACGTGCCGGGGCCGACGGCGTGCTCACCTATTTCGCCCTCGAAGCGGCCAGGCTGCTGAAGACTCCCGGCTGATGCGCATCTTCCACGTCGGCGAACGACTGCTGGAGCTGCCCGAGCGGCCCGCGACGCTGCCGGAGCAGGGGTACCTGTGGATCGGCACCACGCGCGAGGAGTTCGAGGCGGAGGTGCCGCAGATCCAGGCTTCGCTGCAGCGTTGGACCGGCGCGCCGCTGGTGGACCTGCACATCTCCGACCTGCTGAACCGTCAGCTGCCCTCGCACTTCGACTACACGTCCACCTACGACGTGCTGGTGTTCCGGCGGCTGGCGGCCGGGGTGGGCAGCGCAGAGCTCTTCACCGACGAGGCCGCGGGAACCCTCGCGGTGGCCCGGCAGGTGCTGGATGCGATCGACACCAGCCCCGTCGGTTTCGTGCGGTTCGACCGCGTCTTGCTCACGGTGCATCCGGCCGAGTGCCAGGTGCGCGAGTTCTTCATTGCGCGGCTCGCGCAAACGGCGCGTGCCGCGCCCGATGCGAGGGTCGAAGGGCGGGGCGCGTCCTCGCGTCTGCCCACGAGCCCGGCCGACCAGATGCTGCGCATGGTCAACCACATGGTCGACGGCTACCTCGAGCTGCGGCGCCTGCTCACACGCCAGCTGGGCTACTTGCAGCACGAGCTGCTGCGCCCCCACGGGCAGTTCAGGGGCTGGCGCGTGCTGCTGGACTCGCGCAACGCGCTTCATCTGCTGGAGGACATCTGCGAGGACCAGCGCAGCGCGGTCCAGGAATGGATCGACGCGTTGGAGGAATGGCCCGCACCGGCCGACGAGCAGTCGTTTCGCGAGCGCGAGCTGCTGAGCGTGCGCTCGCGCGACGTGCTGGAACACATCGAGCGCGTGCTCAGCCACGTGCGCAGGCTGGAGTCCTCGGCCGAGACGGCGGTGCAGATGCACTTCTCGGTGCAGAGCAACCGGGCCAACAACATCATGCGCACGCTGACCGTGCTGACGGCGATCTTCCTGCCGCTCAACCTGATCACCGGCTTCTTCGGAATGAATTTCGACGCGCTGCCGCTCATCCACAGCACCACCGGCGTGTGGATCGCGCTCGGCGTCATGGCTGTGATCGGTCTGGGCCTCGCGCTCTTCTTTTGGCGCAAGCGCTACCTCGAGTCGAGCCACTGAAGAGCCGGCTCAGGCGGGCGCCCCCGGCTCTTGCAGCCCGCGGGCCGTCTCAAAC
The DNA here is from genome assembly GCF_026013905.1 of Schlegelella aquatica. Classification (NCBI taxonomy): domain Bacteria; kingdom Pseudomonadati; phylum Pseudomonadota; class Betaproteobacteria; order Burkholderiales; family Sphaerotilaceae; genus Caldimonas; species Caldimonas aquatica. The sequence goes on along the minus strand of NZ_CP110257.1, from coordinate 2,588,638 downwards.
TTCGGTCGCCCGGCGCTCCTGCCGGAGCTGGTGCACGGCCAGGCACAGGTCCTCCCAGGCCTTGGCTTTGTCAGGCAGGTTGCGCAGCAGATAGGCGGGGTGGTACGTCACGACCACCGGGATGCCCTGATACCGGTGCACGCGTCCGCGCAGCCGTCCGATCGCCTCCTGCGATTGCAGCAGTGTCTGCACGGCGAAGCGCCCCATCGCCAGGATGATGCGCGGCTGCACCAGTTCGATCTGGCGCCTGAGGAAGGGTTCGCACTGGGCGATCTCCTCCGGCTCCGGATTGCGGTTGTGCGGCGGACGGCACTTGAGCACGTTGGCGATGTAGACCTGGCCGCGGGGGGCGCCGGGCTCGCGCGCGAGGCCGATGGCGTGCAGCATCTGGTCGAGCAGTTTGCCCGCGGGCCCGACGAAAGGCTCGCCTTTGAGGTCCTCTTGTTCGCCGGGGGCTTCGCCGACGATCATCCACTCGGCCCGCTCGGCCCCGACGCCGAACACCGTCTGCCGCCGGCCCTGGCACAGCTTGCAGGCCGTGCATGAGGCGACCGCCTCGCGCAGCGCCGCCCAGTCCATCGAGGCGACGCCTCCTGCGCGCCGGCCCTGCACACCCACCGCCGCAGCAGGCGAGGGCTCGGGCAGCCAGGGGGCATCGGGTGCGGCAACGGCCTCGTCCTGCGCGGGCGCCGGGGCGGACCGCACTTGCACGTCCGCTTCTTCCGCCGTGGGCGCGCCGTCGCGCCGCACCCAGGCCGTCAAGCCCATTTCGCGCAGCAGGGCGAGCTTGTAGGCGTCCCAGCTCATAGGGCCAGGCTCATCACGATCGCGTCCTCGCGCGTGCCGCCGGCGGCCGGGTAGTAGCGCCGGCGCACCCCCACGTTCTCGAAGCCGTAGCGCTCGTACACCTGCCGCGCGCGGCGGTTGCCTTGCCGCACTTCGAGCCACAACTGCAGCGCGCCTTCGGCTCGCGCGGCGTCGACCAGGGCGTCGAGCATGTACCAGGCATGGCCCTGGCCCTGGTGTGCCGGTGCGACCGTGATGTTGAGCAGATGCATCTCCGCGGGGCCCGACATCGCCACGAAATATCCGAGCAGCGCGTCGCGTTCGCCGAGGAGCACCCGCGCGAGATAGCCCGCGTGCAGCGAGTCGATGAAATTGCCGCGCGTCCAGGGGAACTCGTAGGCCGTGGTCTCCACCGCCAGGATGCGATCGAGCTGGGCGACCGTCATCGGCAGGAGGCGTCTGACGGCGGCATGTTCCGTCCGCAGCGCCATCACCGGAAGGCGGCCGGGGGTGTCGTTGCGGTTCATGGGCCGGCCCCCCGCATTGCCTCGCGCTCGGCGGTGGTGAGGGCGACCTTGTCGCGCAGGTAGAGAGGCAAGGCGGCGGCGGCGTCGACCGTCTCCCTGCGCTGCCAGGCGCCCAGCGCGAGCCGCAGCAGCGCCGGGGCAGCGGGCCGTGCGCCGGGGTGGGCCTGGGGGCACGCGCTCGCGAGCCCGGGGTGCAGGGCGAGCGCGCTACCCCCGACCGCGTCGGCCGGTTCTTCGCGCATCCGCACCTGGAGCGCTTGCGGGTCGTACAGCGCCGGGGGCACGCGTGTCACCCAGCGCTCGCCGCTCCAGCGGTAGCACGCGGCATAAACCTCGCCCATTCGGGCATCCTGCGCCACCCAAACGTCGCGCACCGCGCACTGCTCGCGCACCGATTCGGCCACCACCGCCAGTGTGTCCACGGGCACGAGCGGCGCGCCGGTGCCCAGTGCCAGGCCTTGTGCGACCGAGCAGGCGGTACGCAACCCGGTGAAGGCCCCGGGCCCGCGTCCGAACCCGATCGCCTCGAGGTCACGCACGGACAACCCGGCTTCGTCGAGCATGGCGAGCACGCGCGGCAGCAGCGCGGCCGACGCGAGCGCGCCACCGGCTTGCTCGTACGTCCAGTGGCGATCGCCGGCCGCAAGGCCCAGGCACAGCAAGTCGGAGGAGGTGTCGATGGCGAGCAGGCAGGGGGAGGACATCGGCGACGCGCGTTGAGATGGCAAGTGTACCGGCGCCCTTCGGGGCCTCGCGCCGCGGTGCGTCGGCCCGCAGGGATAATCGCCGGCATGGGATGGAAGGGCAGCAGGTGGCTGGGGCAAGCGCTCGTGCCATGGGTCGTGGGCCTGTGGCTGCTCGGCGCGTCCGCCGCTCGCGCCGCGCTGCCTGCCGAGGTCGAGGCGCATCTGGCGCGGGCCGGCCTCGGGCGCGATTCCATCGCCGTGGTCGTGGCCGAGGCCGGTGCCGGCGGGTTCCGGTGGGCCCACCGCGAGCACGAGCCGGTGAACCCCGCGTCGCTGATCAAACTCGTGACGACGCAGGCCGCCTTCGAGCTGTTGGGTCCGACCTACACCTGGACCACCCCGGTTCACGTGGACGGGCCGGTGCGCGACGGCGTGCTGCAGGGCTCGCTCTACCTGCGCGGCACGGGCGACCCGAAGCTCGTGGTCGAGCGCCTGTGGCTGCTGTTGCGGCGGGTGCGGCAGCTCGGCATCGAGGAGATCGCAGGCGACATCGTGCTCGACCGCAGCGCGTTCCAGGTGCCGCAGATCGATCCGGCGAGCTTCGACGGCGAGCCGTACCGTCCCTACAACGTGCAGCCCGATGCCTTGCTCGTCAACTTCAAGTCGGTGGCGCTCACCTTCGTGCCCGACCCGGAGCGAGGCATGGCACGGGTGGTGGGGGAGCCGCCGCTGGCCGGTGTCGCGACCGACGCGGTCGTCCCGCTCGATCACGGGGCGCCCTGCACCGACTGGCGCGCCGCGCTCAAGGCAGAACTCGCCGACGCCTCGCGCATCCGCTTCCGCGGGGCGTATCCGCTGGCCTGCGGCGAGCGCACCTGGCACCTCGCCGCGGCCGAGCCCGACCGCTACAACGCGCGCGCCGTGGAGGGGCTGTGGCGGTTGCTGGGGGGGCGTCTGGCCGGCACGGTGCGCGAGGGCATCGTGCCGCCGGGGGCGGCGCAGATCGCGGCGAGCGAGTCGCCCCCGCTGGCCGAGATCGCCCGCGACATCAACAAGCACAGCAACAACACGATGGCCGCACAGGTGTTCCTCACGCTCGGCCTCGTGCGGTTCGGCGTGGGTTCGCCCGACGAGGCCCGCCGGGCGGTGATGGAGTGGGCCGCATCGCGCTGGCCCGAGGCGGCGCTGCAACTGCAGGTGGACAACGGCACGGGTCTCTCGCGCCGCTCGCGCCTCACGGCGGCCTTGCTGGCGCGGATGCTCCAGGCCGCCTGGGCAGCGCCTTACATGCCCGAGTTCGTGAGTTCGCTGCCCGTCAGCGGCCTGGATGGAACGCGTCGGCGTGCCCGAGGGGCTTCCGGCGTGTCGCATCTCAAGACCGGCTCGCTGCGCGACGTGGCAGCGATCGCCGGCTACGTGCTGTCCTCGAGCGGTCGGCGCTACGTCCTCGTCGCCATCGTCAACCACCCCCAGGCCGGCGCCGCGCGCCCTGCGTTGGAGGCCTTGGCCGACTGGGTCGCCCGGGATCTTCCATGACTGCCTTCGCCATGACCGATTTGCTCGGCTTTGCCGCCGCCACGCTCACCACGGCGTCCTTCCTGCCCCAGGCGTGGCTGACCTTCCGCACCCGCGACGTGAGCGGCATCTCGCTCGGGATGTACAGCGTGTTCACGCTCGGCATCGCGCTGTGGCTGGCCTACGGCATCGCGATCGGCGACGCGCCCATCATCGTCGCCAACCTGGTCACGCTGACGCTCGCGGCCTCGATCCTCGCGATGAAGGTCGCCTACTCGGCGCGCGACCGGCGCCGCGGCTGACGGGCGCGAACCGCGGCTCGCGCCCGCGCGCCCTCCTCGTCAGAAGGGCTGGTTGCGCGCGCGGTCGGCGGCCAGATCGCCGATCAGCCGGTTCATCGTGGGCGAGAGGTAGCGTTCGGCCGCGAACACGTATTCGTAGCCGTTGCTGCTGGCATCCGCGATCTTGACGGTGGCCGTCGTGCAGTCCTTGGCTGAGACGGTGGTGCACACGGCCTCGGTGCGGTTGCGGAAGGGATACGGGCTGTTCTCGGTCTTCTGCGCAAGCTCCACCCGATTGTTCGCCTGCACCAAGGCGATGTAGCGGCTGTTGTCGGGCAAGTTGAACCGCAACCCCTTGTTGAAGGCTTCCGTCAGGCTGTTGAGCCGGGCACGGTCCTCGGATGCCGCTTGCGGCGTCGTCCCCTGGTAGGGCAGATCGAGCACGACGACGCGAGCTCCCACCTTGGTCCACGCAAGAAGCTGTTCCGCCAAGGCCTGACCGCGCGCGCAAGCGGCCTGCTGCTCGGGAACCGTCGGCCCCTTGTTGTCGCCTTCGCCCTCGCCCGCGCAGTATCCCTTGAGGTCCGGGGGCGGCACTTGGGCCGACGGATCGCCATAGATGTCCCACACGTCGTTGGCACCGACGAAGACGAGCAGGAGGTCCTTGTCCTTGACGCCGCCCACCGCGTCGAGCTGCGAGGCCAGCATGTTCACGGTGGTCCTTTCGCGTGCCAGCGCGCGCGTGGAGCCGTCGCTGAGATAACCGGGGACGGGGCATTCCGCGAACGCCCGGCCATAGCGGGCAGCCACGCGTTGGTTCCACAGCCAGTAGCGATCATGCGCGCAATTGCGCGAGCCGTCGCTGTTGAGCGCGTCCACCGTATAGCGTGCGCCAGGGTCGTCGTCGGGGCCGGTGCCGATGTAGCTGTATTCGTCCCCGAGGGACAAGATGCGCTGCGGCTCGAAACGCTGATAGACGTCACCGCCGCAGCCGGCCGCAAGGAGTGCGCCCGCCGCGGCGAGCAAGGGGGCGAGGCGGAACGGGCGGAAGGAAACCAAGGGCATGAAATCTCCGTCAGGATGGGATGGGCATGGTCGCTTCAGGCAGCGGCCGCCCGCACGAGACGGTCGCGCACCCCGTCCCATTCGGGAGCGTCGGGCGGGGTTTCGACCCAGATCAGCGAGACGCCTTGCGCGTCGAGTTCGCGCAGCACGGCGAAGAGTTCGTGGGCGGCCCGTTCGGCGTCGTCCGGCATGCGCCGATGGACGAGCCCGCGCGGCACTCGCACGGTACGCGAATATACCGCCACCGGCGGGCGCGCATCGCCGAGCACATCGAGCGCCGATTGCAGCGTGCGCGCGTCCATCAGCCTCAGCTTGGCGCGCGGCGCGTAGTGCGCGGCCAGAGTGCCCGAAGCCCGCGGAGCGGCCTCGTCGCGCTCGCGCAGCGGCTCCCCGAGCACCGCCTCCAGCCGGGCGCGCGGCAGCGTGCCGGGGCGCAGCAGCACCGGGTGCTCTCGCGAGCAGTCGATGATGGTGGACTCGATGCCGACCTGGCAGGGCCCGCCGTCGAGCACCAGCACGTCGTCGCCGAACTCATGGGCCACGTGCTGGGCCGTCGTCGGGCTGATACGGCCGAAGAGGTTGGCGCTCGGCGCCGCGAGGCCGACGAGGCCCCGGCGCGCGCAGGCCTCCAGCAGTTGGTGCGCGACCGGGTGCGCCGGGCAGCGCAGCCCGATGGTGGCCTGCCCGCCCGCGGCGGCCGTGGCCAGGCCCTCCCGCCGTGGCACGATCACCGTGACCGGCCCGGGCCAGAAGGCGTCCATCAGCTTGCGCGCCATCGGCGGCAAGGCGCTCACCAGCGCCAGGGCGGCCGCGGCGTTCGGCACGTGCACGATGAGCGGGTGGTCGGCCGGCCGCCCCTTGGCGGCGTAGATGCCGGCCACTGCCGCATCGTTGCCCGCGTCGGCCCCCAGCCCGTACACCGTCTCGGTCGGGAAGGCGACCAGCCGGCCGGCCGCCAGCGCGTCCACCGCTTCGGCCAGATGCGAGGGGTTCGAGGGGTCCAGCAGGCGCGCCACGGCTGTCAGAACGGCGCGAGGCCGAGCAGTTCCGCGCAGCGCAGCGCCACCGCGCGGGCGTCCTCGGGGGTGGCGGCGGTGACGTTGAGGTGGCCCATCTTGCGCCCGGGGCGAGCCTCGGTCTTGCCGTAAAGATGCAAATGCGTGCCCGCCAGGGCCAGCACCGCATCCCATGCCGGTGTCCGCGGGCCTGCCGGCGTCTGCCACAGATCGCCGAGCAGGTTGAGCATGATCGCCGGCGAATGCTGGCGCGGTGTCACCAGCGGCAAGCCCGTCATCGCGCGCACCTGGAGGTCGAACTGGGAGAGGTCGCAAGCGTCGATCGTGTAGTGGCCGGAGTTGTGTGGGCGGGGCGCCATCTCGTTGGCAACGAGCGAGCCGTCGGCCAGCACGAAGAACTCCACGCACAGCACCCCCACATACCCCAGCGAGGCGGCGATCGCCTCGGCCGCCTGCACCGCCTGCATTTGCTGCGCGGGCGATGCTTGCGGGGCCGGCACGGTCGTGACGGCGAGGATGCCGCCGCGATGCAGGTTCTGCTGCACGGGGAAGTGCACCACCTCGCCATGGGCGTTGCGCGCGACGATGACGCTGATCTCGAACGCCAGATCGAGCCGTCGCTCCAGCACGCAGGGCACGCGCCCCAGGCGCTCCCACGCCGCGCGCAGTTCCTCGGGAGTGGCCACCGGCACCTGGCCCTTGCCGTCGTAGCCCAGGCGCGCGGTCTTCAGGATGCCCGGCAACAGGGACGCCTCGACGGCGAGGTCCTGCTCCTGCGTGATCTCGGCATAGGGCGCGCAGGGGACCCCGCTGGCGCGGAAATGGGCCTTCTCCAGGCGGCGGTCCTGGCAGACGGCGACGGCCGAGGCGCCTGGCGCCACCGGACGCTGCGCAGCCAGCGTCGCCAACGCATCGGCCGGCACGTTCTCGAACTCGGTCGTGAGGGCGTCGCAACGCTCGGCCAGGCGGGCGAGGGCGGCGGCATCGAGGTAATCGGCCCGCACATGCTCGTGCGCCACCTGACCGGCCGGGCTGGCCTCGTCCGGGTCCAGCACGACGGTGGTGTAGCCGAGCCGCTGGGCGGCGTGCACGAACATGCGGCCGAGTTGGCCGCCACCGAGCACGCCGAGCGTGGCCTCGCCAGGCAGGAGGGGACGCGCCGTTGCGCTCATGGGGCCCCCACGGCAGGCAAGGTCATCGCGCGGGCGGCCTCGGTCTGGCGTGCGCGGAACTCCTCCAGCCGGGCGCGCAGGCCGGCATCCGTCGTGGCGAGCTGGGCGACCGCGAAGAGCGCGGCGTTCGCGGCTCCGGCGGTGCCGATGGCGAAAGTCGCGACCGGCACACCCTTGGGCATCTGCACGATGGAGTGCAGCGAATCGACGCCTTGGAGGTGCCGGCTCGGCACCGGCACGCCGAGCACCGGCACGGTCGTCTTGGCCGCCAGCATGCCGGGCAGATGGGCCGCGCCGCCCGCGCCTGCGATGATGGCGCGCAGGCCCCGTGCGGCCGCCTCCTCGGCATAGCGGAACATGTCGTCCGGCATCCGGTGAGCCGAGACGACGCGAGCCTCGTGGGGCACGCCGAACTCGGCGAGAATCTGCACGGCGTGTTGCATGACGTCCCAGTCGCTGCTGGACCCCATGACCACGCCGACGAGGGGCGACTGACTCACGTGGCGCTCCGGTGCGGAAAAATTGCGATTTTAGGCGGCCCTTGGGCTGTCAGCAGTCGCCCCCATCTGGGGAGCGGGCCAGGGAAGAACGCAGCATGATCGACATCACCATTCAGAACTTCGAAGCCGAGGTGCTTCAGGCCTCGATGCAGCAGCCGGTGCTGCTCGACATCTGGGCGCCGTGGTGCGGCCCGTGCCGCACGTTGGGGCCGATGCTGGAGAAGCTCGAGGCCGAGTACGGCGGGCGTTTCGTGCTGGCCAAGCTCAACTCGGACGAGCAGCCCGAGATCGCCGGCCAGCTCTCGGCGATGTTCGGGGTGCGCAGCATTCCGTTTTGCGTGATGTTCCGCGACGGCCAGCCGGTGGACGGCTTCGTCGGGGCGTTGCCGCAGGCGCAGATCAAGCAGTTCCTCGACAAGCACGTGCCCGCCGAGGCGCAGCTGCAGGCCGACGCGGCCGCCGGCGAAGCCGGGCGGCTGGCCGATGCGGGCGACATGGAGGCCGCGCTCGAGCGGCTCCAGCAGGCCATCGCCATCGACCCGGCCAACGACGCCGCGCGCCTCGACTACGTGAAGCTCCTGCTGCAAGCAGGGCGCCTTGCCGATGCGCGCCTGGCGTACGAGCCCGTGGCGAGCAAGGCCGCCACCGACGTGCGCATCGCGGCCCTGGGCCACTGGATCGAGGCCTGCGAGGCCGCCGCCTCGGCGCGGCCGGTGGAGCAGCTGCAAGCGGCCATCGCCGCCAACAAGCGCGACTTCGACGCGCGCTTCGAACTCGCGCAGACGCACTTCGCCGCGCAGCGATGGACCGAGGCGATGGATGAGCTCCTGGAGATCATCATGCGCGACAAGGGCTGGCGCGACCAGCTCGCGCGCAAGACCTACGTCTCGATCCTGGAGCTGATGAGCAAGCCCTCGCCCGCGGCCGGCCCCGAGTCGGGCGCCAAAGGCGCTCTGGAGATCGCCGGCAAGGCGCAGGCACCGGCAGGCGACCCGGTGGTGGACCAGTACCGCCGCAAGCTCAGCATGGCCTTGTTCTGAGCCCGCGCCGCGCGGGCGGGCCGCTCACGCGGCGCGCCCGGGGGCGCTGCGGTGCGCGTCCTCCGGCGCTCGGCGGCGGACGCGCGCGGCACGGTCACTGCGCGGTGAGCCGCTCCAGCGCCTCGCGGTACTTGGCCGCCGTCTTCTCGATCACCTCGGGCGGGAGCGCCGGCGCAGGGGCCTTCTTGTTCCAGGGCTTGCCGTCCACCTGCGCCTGCTCCAGCCAGTCGCGCACGAACTGCTTGTCGAAGCTCGGCGGATTCGTGCCTTCCCGATAGCTTTCCAGCGGCCAGAAGCGCGACGAGTCGGGCGTGAGGATCTCGTCCATCAGCACGACGCGCCCCTCGGCGTCGAGGCCGAACTCGAACTTGGTGTCGGCGATGATGATGCCCTTGCCGAGCGCATAGTCGGCCGCGGCGCTGTACAGGCGGATCGAGATGTCCCGGATCTGTTCGGCCAAGTCCGGGCCGATCAGTTCGACGACGCGCTCGAACGTGATGTTTTCGTCGTGCTCCCCCACGGCGGCCTTGGTGGCCGGCGTGAAGATCGGCTGCGGGAGCTTGCTCGCATTGCGCAGCCCCGCGGGCAGCGCCACGCCGCACACGCGTCCTGTTTCCTGGTACTCCTTCCAGCCGCTGCCGGCGAGATACCCCCGCACGACAGCCTCCACGGGCAGGGGCTTCAGGCGCTTGACCAGCATCGACCGTCCACGCACCTGCTCGACCTCGTCGGGCGCCACCACGCTCTCCGGCGCCTCGCCCGTCAGATGGTTGGGCACGATGCCCTGCAGCTTGTCGAACCAGAACAACGCCATGCGTGTGAGCAACTCGCCCTTGCCGGGGATGGGCTCGCCCATCACGACGTCGAAGGCGGACAAGCGGTCGGTGGCGACCATGAGCAGCCGGTCGTTGCCCACGGCGTAGTTGTCGCGCACCTTGCCGCGCGCCAGCAGGGGCAGGGAGCGAATCGAGGAAACGAGCAAAGGGGCGGTCACGGGCGCGATCTCCGGGGTAGGGCCAAAACGAAAACGCCCGCTGCGCAAGCGGGCGTCGAACCGTGCAGCAGGCCGCGTATACCGATCGGCCGGCCTTCGGCTGCTTACTGGACGACCTGGGCCAGCTCGCCCGCGGCGTAGCGACGGGCCATTTCGGTCAGCGGGATGGGCTTGATTTTAGCGCCCTGGCCCTCGCAGCCGAACTCGAGGTAGCGCTGCTTGCAGATGGCCTTGGCCGCTTCGCGCGCAGGCTTGAGGTACTCGCGCGGGTCGAACTTCGAGGGGTGCTCGACGAAGAAGCGGCGGATCGCGGCCGTCATCGCGAGGCGGATGTCGGTGTCGATGTTGATCTTGCGCACGCCGTGCTTGATGGCCTCCTGGATTTCCTCGACGGGCACACCGTAGGTCTCCTTCATGTCGCCACCGTACTTGCGGATCTCCTCCAGCAGTTCCTGCGGCACGGAAGACGAGCCGTGCATCACGAGGTGGGTGTTGGGGATGCGCGCGTGGATCTCCTTGACGCGGTCGATCGCCAGGATGTCGCCCGTGGGCTTGCGGCTGAACTTGTAGGCGCCGTGGCTCGTGCCGATGGCAATGGCCAGCGCGTCAAGCTGCGTCTTCTTGACGAAGTCGGCCGCCTGCTCGGGGTCGGTGAGCAGCTGGTCGCGCGTCATCGTGCCCTCGGCGCCGTGGCCGTCTTCCTTGTCGCCCTTCATCGTCTCGAGCGAGCCCAGGCAGCCGAGTTCACCCTCGACGGTGACGCCGAGCGCGTGGGCCATGTCGACCACCTTCTTGGTGACCTCCACGTTGTACTCGTAGGTCGCGATGGTCTTGCCGTCGGCTTGCAAAGAGCCGTCCATCATCACCGACGAGAAGCCCAGCTCGATCGCGCCCTTGCAGACGTCGGGGCTCTGCCCGTGGTCCTGGTGCATGACGACAGGGATGTGCGGATAGGCCTCGACGGCGGCCTGGATGAGGTGCTTGAGGAACGACTCGCCGGCGTACTTGCGGGCACCGGCCGAGGCTTGCATGATCACCGGCGCGCCGACTTCGTCGGCCGCGCTCATGATCGCCTGGACCTGCTCCAGGTTGTTGACGTTGAACGCCGGAATGCCGTAGCCGTGCTCGGCGGCATGGTCCAGCAGTTGGCGCATCGAAACGAGTGGCATGGTAGGCCCCTAGAGTTGACAGAACCGGTAACGCGCCTCCGCCCGTCGCGCCTCTTGGGCTGCGACGGCCGTGAAACCGCTTTGTAATCGGCCCAGATTCTAGCCCTGGGGAGGGGGCCAACCGTGACTGTTCGCATCCGGCCGAGGCCCCGCCCGGCGCTCGGCGATCAGCCCACGCGGCAGACCTTGAGCATGTTGGTGCCGCCCGGGTACCCCATCGGCTCGCCGCAGGTGATGGCATAGGTGTCGCCGGGGCGCAGAACGCCTCGCTCGACCAGCAGGGCCTCGGCACGGTGCAAGGCCTCGTCGCGGTCGTGACAACTCTCCATCAGCATCGGCTGAACGTTGCGGTACAGCGCCATCTTGCGCTGGGACGTGATCTGCGAGGTCAGCCCGTAGATCGGCACGTGGATCTTGTAGCGGCTCATCCACAGGGCGGTGGAGCCGGACTCGGTGAGCGCGATGATCGCTTTGCAGCCCAGGTGGTGGGCCGTGAAGAGGGCGCCCATGGCGATGGACTGGTCGATCCGGCCGAAGCGCTTGTTGGTGAAATCGGCGTCGAGCGAGACCTCCTCGGCGCGCTCGACCTCCTCGGCGATGGTGGCCATCTGCTCGATCGTCTCGACGGGGTACTTGCCCGCGGCCGTTTCGGCCGAGAGCATCACCGCATCGGTGCCGTCGAGCACCGCGTTGGCGACGTCGCTCACCTCGGCGCGCGTGGGGACCGGGTTGACGATCATCGACTCCATCATCTGGGTGGCCGTGATGACCACCTTGTCCATCTCGCGTGCGAGGCGGATCATGCGCTTTTGCAGCGCCGGCACCGCGGCGTTGCCCACTTCCACGGCGAGGTCGCCGCGCGCGACCATGATGCCGTCGCTCGCCTTGAGGATCGCGTCGAGCTGGGAGATGGCCTCGCTGCGCTCGATCTTGGCGATCAGCCCGGGCTTGTGCCGCCAGGGCTCGCCCGCGACATTGGCCAGTTGGCGCGCCATTTCCATGTCGGTGGCGCTCTTGGGGAAGCTCACGGCCAGGTAGTCGCACTGGAAGCTCATCGCGGTGCGGATGTCCTCCATGTCCTTGGCCGTCAGGGCCGGCGCGGTGAGCCCGCCGCCCAGCTTATTGATGCCCTTGTTGTTGGACAGCTCGCCGCCGACCTTGACGTAGGTGTGCACCTCCTCGCCGACGATGCGATCTACCGTGAGGACGATGAGGCCGTCGTTGAGCAGCAGCGTGTCGCCCGGCTTCACGTCGCGCGGCAGCTGCTTGTAGTCCAGCCCCACCCGTTCCTGGTTGCCGGGGCCCGCGAGGGCGGCGTCGAGGATGAACGGCTGGCCGGCCTCGAGCTGGACCTTGCCGCCCTCGAACTTGCCCACCCGGATCTTCGGGCCCTGCAGGTCGGCCATGATGGCCACCTCCTTGCCCACCCGCTGCGCCACCTCGCGCACGAGCGCCGCGCGGTCGATGTGGTCCTGCGCGGTGCCGTGCGAGAAGTTGAGCCGCACCACGTCCACCCCGGCGCGGATCATCCGCTCCAGGACGTCGGGCGAGGACGAGGCGGGGCCGAGGGTGGCGACGATCTTGGTGGCTCGCGGCATGGTGGTCGGGGGTTCGGGTCCGTAACTTTGTTTCCTATTATGGGCCCGAAAAGTGGATCGGGGTTACATGCGGGGCCCGTGCGGGCCCCGGCGCGTCAGCCTGCGGCGCGCTTTTGCAGGATCTCGAAGGCAGGCAAGGTCTTGCCTTCCAGCACTTCCAGGAAGGCGCCCCCACCGGTGGAGATGTAGCCGATGTCCTTCTCGATGCCGTACTTGGCGATCGCGGCCAGCGTGTCGCCGCCGCCCGCGATGGAGAAGGCGCTCGACTGCGCGATCGCGCGCGCCACGGTCTCGGTGCCCGCCGCGAAGGCGTCGAACTCGAACACGCCCACCGGGCCGTTCCAGACGATGGTGCCCGCCGCCTTGAGCTTGTCCGCGAGCATCGCGGCGGTCTTGGGTCCGATGTCGAGGATCATCTCGTCGGCCGCGACCTCGGTGGCTGCTTTGATGGTGGCAGGGGCGTCGGCCTTGAACTCCTTGGCCACCACGACGTCCACCGGGATGGGTACTTCCGCGCCCCGCGCCTTCATAGCGTCCATCACGGCCTTGGCTTCGCCCACGAGGTCGGGCTCGGCGAGGCTCTTGCCGATGGGCAGGCCCGCGGCCAGCATGAAGGTGTTGGCGATGCCGCCGCCGACGACGAGCTGGTCCACGTTCTTGGCCAGCGACTGCAGGATCGTGAGCTTGGTGGAGACCTTCGAGCCCGCGACGATGGCCACGAGCGGGCGCTTGGGGTCGTGGAGAGCCTTGGTGATGGCGTCGATCTCGGCGGCCAGCAGCGGGCCGGCGCACGCCACCTTCGCGAACTGCGCAATGCCGTAGGTCGATGCTTCGGCGCGGTGGGCCGTACCGAAAGCGTCGTGCACGAAGATGTCGCACAGGGCTGCCATCTTGCGGGCCAGCTCTTCGTTGTTCTTCTTCTCGCCCTTGTTGAGGCGGCAGTTCTCCAGCAGCACCACCTGACCCGGCTCGACCTGCACGCCGTCCACCCAGTTCGAGACGAGCGGCACCTCGCGGCCGAGCAGCTCGGACAAGCGCTGCGCCACCGGGGCGAGCGAATCCTCGGGCTTGAACTCGCCCTCCGTGGGGCGGCCCAGGTGCGAGGTGACCATGACGGCCGCGCCCGCGTCCAGTGCCATGCGGATGCAGGGTACGGAGGCGCGGATGCGGGTGTCTTCGGTGATGCGGCCCTGATCGTCCTGGGGCACGTTCAGGTCGGCGCGGATGAACACGCGTTGACCGCGGACCTTGCCCTGGGCGATGAGATCGGAAAAGCGCAGGATGTTCATGATGTCGTCGAGGATGGCCAAAGTGAGAAGCCGTCGCCGACGAGCGCGGGCTCGCCGGCACCGCCCGACATTGTGCCGTGCCCGGACGTGAGGTCCGTCACGCGCGGTTGACCGTCACCAGCCCGCGATGAGGCGCAGCGGCAGGAACACCGCCATGCCGGTGACGATGGTGCCCAGGATGCCGCGTCGCCAGAAGTAGTAGGCCGCGGCCGCGACGATCGCCGGCAGCCGGGCATCCTGCCAGGTCGGCAGGAAATGCCCTTGTGTGAGCAGCACCTCGGGCGCGATCACGGCGGCCAGCGCCGCCAGCGGCGCATAGCGCAGTCCGCGCTTGAGCCAGCCGGGCAGCGGCAGGTCCTGCTCAGGCAGCAGGAAGAAGCTGCGCGTGACGACGGTGATGACCGCCAGGCCGAGGATCGTGACCAACGCCTCCCAGGGGCTCACGGGACCTCCTTCGCACTCGCGCGGGCGCGCACCCGATCCGCGGCTTCCATGGCGAGGCCCGTGGCGACCGCGGCGGCGATCGCCACGAGGATGTTCAGGCGCAGCGGCAGCGCATAGGCGGCCACCGCCGCCGCGCAGGCGACGGCCGCGGCCACCCAGGTGGCGCGGTCTTGCAGCAGCGAGCAGGCGATGCCCAGCAACGCCAGCACGCCGGCGAAACCCAGGCCCCAATGGGTCGGAATGGCGTTGGCCAAGCCGATGCCGATCATCGACGACACCTGCCAGCCCAACCAGTTGGTGGCGACGCCGCCCCAGTAGTAGGGGATCTGGTCGGGGTGCGGCTCGCCGTCTGGAAAGCGCTTCATGAACAGCACGTAATTGAGGTCGCCGCTGAAGTAGCCCAGCACGCAGCGTTGCCACCGTGGGAAACGCGCGAAGTACGGCCGCCACATCGCGCTGAAGATGACGAAGCGCAGGTTCACGCAGAAGGCGGTGGCCCACACCACCCAGATCGGCGCACCGCTCGTCATGAGCGGCAGCGCCGCCAGCTGTGCACTGCCGGCGAAGACCAGCAGCGACATGGCCACGGCGAGCGGCACCCCCAGTCCGCTCTTGACCATGGCGACGCCCGTCACCAGCCCCCAGGCAGCAATGCCGAGGGCGACATGGATCATGTCGACGGCCCCCCGCTTGAATTCGGGGTGGCGCAGCAGGGCAGAGGCGGCGTGATACATCATGCAGAGGGCCGCCATTGTGGCGGGCCCCGGCCATCGCGTCGATTCTGCGGGATCGCGTTCAGCTTGCCGTCAGCGCGGCCGCCCGCCTGCGCCCGGCCGCACTCAGGGCGAGCCGCGGTCAGGCCCTGCCGCTGGGGACGTCGGCGCCCAGGACCGGGGCCGCGGGCGCAGGTTCGGGCACGAGCAGCGTGCCCTGGCGCAAGCCGCGCGCCGTGCCGAGCACGAGACCGGCGATGACGAGGCTCGTCAGCGAGAGCGCCACGACCCCGAGCAGCTGCATCCCGCCGTGGCCCGCCTCGGAAAGACGCAAGGTGAGCCCCGAGAAGGCGGCGAGCGGGAAGGACATGGCCCAGTGGGGAACGCCGAAGGGCAGGGACGCGATACGCCGCACCTGCGTGGCGGCCCACAGCAGGAACACGAGCGCCATGCCCCAGGCGGCCCACACCACCAGCACCGGCGCGCCGAACTGCATCAAGGACAGGGCCCCCACGGCAGGCGGCGCGACATGGATGAACGCCGTGGGCAACAGACGCTCGGGCCACAGCCCGGTGGTGGCCTTGCGCACCATGATGAGTACCAGCACCACCGGCCAGAACACGAGCCCGATGCCGAACTGCGCGGCCGACCACTCGGGATGGCCGAGGGGCACGCCGGCCAACGGGGCGAGCACGTTGCCGACGATGGGGATGAACAGCGCGGGCGTGATGGCCGGCCAGACGAGGCCACCGGGTTGGTTGCCCTTCCACCACCGCGCGGTGACGGCCACGGTCACAGCCAGCTGGGCCAGGCTCGAGACCCACCACAGCGCCCGCGCGCCTTCGCTCGCGCCCCGATGCGCCACCCACAGCGTCGCCAGCAGCATCCCCGAGATGGGGATCGTGGCCCAGAAGGCGTGCCGGACGGGGTGATGGAGGTCCTCTCGCACCGCGTCCGGGTGCCGTTGCCAGCGCACGATGCTCAGGAGGGCCAGCAGCATGAACGCGAGGGCGGCGACCAGGGCGAGCAAGGCGGACACGCCCGCCGCCAACTCGCCCAGCGCATGCCGGGCCCCCCACCAGGCGAGTGCAAGTCCGCTCAGGCCCATCACGGCGGCGAACCATCCGGGCATCAGAAAACGCAGCGGCTGCGCCGCGTGGGGTGGGCGAGACGTCATCAGGACGGTTCTTTCCAGGGACAAGCGGTGCCTCGCAAGGCCAACAGCGGCCAGGCGTAGGCGAGCATGATCGCGCCGCCGGCCACAGCGATGGCGGCGAGGTTGGCCCAGTCTACCCAATAGCGCAGCTCACCGAACGAGGAGCGCGTGAGCGAGGGCAGCGTCGCGAACACCGCGATGGCGGCGAGCAATGCGAGTCCCGCGGCCGGGGCCAGGGCCTGTCGCCACTGTGCCCGCCTGAACACGGCGGTCCCGATCACCGCCAGCCACAGTCCCACGGCCGCCAGCACGAGGGGCGCCGCCGCGCGTGCCAGTTCCCAGACGATGTTCAAAGTCAACCAGAGTTCATACATGGTCTCGTCTCCGTCCGCGATCACACGCGGCCCTTCAGCACCGCGACATAGGCCGGCTTGAGCAGCCGGTACTTGAGCAGCCAGGCCATGTAGCTGTCCTGCAGCGGTTCGATCATGGGCAGGGAGGGCGTGAGCTTGCCCTCGTAGTTGAACTCGATGAGCATGGCCGAGCCTTCGCGCGTGATCATGGGGCACGAGGTGTAGCCGTCGAAGCTCGCGTCGGGAGCGCGCCCGGCGATGACTTGCACGAGGTTGTGCGCCACCAACGGAGCGCTCTTCTTGACGGTAGCGGCCGTCTTGCCGCGCGGTGTGCCGTTGATGTCCCCGATGCCGAAGACGTTCGGAAAGCGCCGGTGCTGCAGCGTGGCCTTGTCCACCTCGAGCCAACCGCCGGGAGCGAAGGGGCCTTCCTTCCACGACAGGTCGCTCTTTTTCACTGCGTCGGGGGCGCGCGTCGGTCCCTCGCGGGCGAGCGTGCTGTTGCTCGGGGAGTCGGGCACCGGCAAGGAGCTGGTCGCCCGCGCCGTGCACGAGGCCAGTGACCGGGCCGCTTCGCCCCTCGTGGTCGTCGACTGCGCGAGCTTGCCCGAGACCCTGTTCGAGAGCGAGTTGTTCGGCCACGAGCGCGGCGCCTTCACCGGTGCCTCCGCCAGCAAGCGCGGCCTGGTGGAGGCCGCCGACGGCGGCACGCTGTTCCTCGATGAGGTGGGCGACATCCCGCTCACCTTGCAGGTCAAGCTGCTGCGACTGCTCGAAAGCGGCACCTACCGGCGCGTGGGCAGCACCGACCTGCGCCGGGCCGACGTGCGCGTCGTCTCTGCCACGCACCGCGATTTGCGCGCGATGATCGCGCAGGGCCGATTCCGGGAAGACCTCTACTACCGCCTCAGCACGTTCCCGATCCGACTGCCCAGCCTGCGAGAGCGGGTCGAGGACATCCCCTTGCTGGCCGAGACGCTGCTGGCGCGCGTGTCGGGCCGGTCGCGCCGCCTGGCCCTGTCCGCCGACGCCTTGCGGCGCCTGATGAACTACCCCTTTCCCGGCAACGTGAGGGAGCTGCGCAACGTCCTCGAACGCGCCGCACTCTTGTGCGACGACCAGACGATCGAGGCCGAGCACATCGAGCAGTCGCTGGCCGACGTGGGCGGCACGGGGGAGCGCGCCACCCCGTCGACGGCGGGCGGCCCGGCCAAGAGCAAAGAGCCGCTCCTCAAGGAGATCGAGCTCTCCGTCCTGCGCGAGCGCCTGGCCCACCACCGTGGCACTCGCGCGCAGCTCGCCCGCGAGCTCGGGTTGAGCGAGCGCTCGCTGTACCGGAAGCTGCGCGCCCTCAAGAGCGCCGGGTGAACGAAGCCGCCCCGGGTGCCCGGTGCCTCGGCTGCGTCAGGCCAGTCCCAGTCGTCGGCAGATCTCGAGCGTCGCGCCGGCTTGGTTCATCGTGTAGAAGTGAAGCCCCGGCACGCCCGCGGCCCGCAGGCGCTCGCACAGCTGGGTGACCACGTCCAGGCCGAACGCCTGGATCGAGGCCTTGTCGTCGCCGAAGGACATCAGCCGCGTGCGGATCCACCGCGGCACCTCCGCACCGCAGGCGTCCGAGAAGCGCAGCAGCTGGGCCGAACTGGTGATCGGCATGATGCCCGGCACGATGGGGATGTCCACGCCCCGCGCGTGCACTTCGTCAACGAAGCGGAAATAGGCGTCCGGGTTGAAGAAGTACTGCGTGATGGCCGCATCGGCACCAGCCCGGACCTTGGTGACGAAGGCGTCGAGGTCGGCCTCCGGCGAGCGGGCTTGCGGGTGCATTTCCGGGTAGGCGGCCACCTCGATGTGGAAGTGGTTGCCGGTCTCCTCGCGGATGAAGGCGACCAGATCGCTGGCATAGCGGAATTCACCGAAGCCGCCGTAGCCTGAAGGCAGATCGCCGCGCAAGGCGACGATGCGCCGCACGCCGGCCGCGCGAAACTGCTGGAGCTTCTCGCGGATGCTGTCCTTGCTGGCGCCGATGCAGGAAAAGTGCGGTGCCGCGTCCACCCCTTCGGCCAGGATCGCACGCACGGTCTGCAGGGTGCCCTCTTGCGTCGACCCCCCGGCGCCGTACGTGACCGAGCAGTACTGGGGTTTCAGCGCATAGAGCTGCTGGCGCACCGCGGCGAGCTTGTCGACGCCTTCCGGCGTCTTGGGTGGAAAGAACTCGAAGCTCACGGCCAGCGAGCAGGCGGAGGTGTGGTGAGGAGTGCTCATGTCTCGTGTGTGTGCAAGCCCTGTCCGGTGTCGGACGGGGCGGGTCGGGCCGTGGCCCAGACGAAGAACTCGCGGTTGCCGTCGCCGCCGGTGATGGGGCTTTCGAAATAGTCGCGCACGGTCCAGCCCACTTCGGTGCAGGCGGCCCGGATGCGCTGCTCGATGGCCGCCCACTGCGCCGGGTCCTTCACCAGCCCGCCCTTGCCGACGTGGGCGCGCCCTGCCTCGAACTGCGGCTTGACGAGCAAGAGCACGTCGCCTTCCGGTGCCAGCCATGGGGCCACGGCGGGCAGCACCCGTGCGAGCGAGATGAAGGAGAGGTCGCCCACGACCAGGTCGAAGTGCTCGCCCTGGTGCCGCTGCCCGAAAGGACTGGCCGCCAGATCCTTGGCGTTGACCCCTTCGTACGCAATGACCCGCGGATCGCTGCGCAGCTTCTCGTGCAACTGGCCGTGGCCGACGTCCACGCCCACCACGACGGCCGCCCCTTGCTGGAGCAGCACGTCGGTGAAGCCCCCGGTGCTCTGGCCGAGGTCCAGGCAGCGTCGGCCCGCCACCTCGACTGTCGTGTGGCGCAGCGCCCCTTCGAGCTTGAGGCCGCCGCGGGACACATACCGCAGTTCCGCGTCGTCCACCAGCTCCAGTTCCGCGCTCTCGGGCAGCTCGTCGCCTGCCTTGCGGGGCACCTGCCAGCCGTGGGCGGCGAGCCAGCGCACGGCCCCGCGCTCGATGAGCCGCTGTGCGGCCGAACGCGTCGGCGCGAGGCCGCGTAGCACGAGGAGCTGGTCGACTCGGGGCATGGCTGCACCCGGGCGGCAGCGACGCCGCCCGGTCGGCGGGTGGATCAGTACCTGTACGTGTCGGGCTTGTACGGCCCTTCCTTCGGCACGCCGATGTAGGCGGCCTGCTCGTCGGTCAGTTCGGTCAGCATCGCGCCGAGCTTCTTCAGTTGCAGTCGCGCCACCTTCTCGTCCAGGTGCTTGGGCAGCGTGTAGACCTTGCCCACCTCGTACGCATCGCGGTGCGTGAAGAGCTCGATCTGCGCGATCGTCTGGTTCGCGAACGAGCTGCTCATCACGTAGCTCGGGTGGCCGGTGGCGCAGCCCAGGTTCACCAGGCGGCCCTTGGCGAGCAGGATGATGCGCTTGCCGTCGGGGAAGATCACGTGGTCCACCTGCGGCTTGATCTCTTCCCACTTGCACTTGGCCTCGAGCGCGGCGACGTCGATCTCGTTGTCGAAGTGGCCGATGTTGCAGACGATGGCCTGGTCCTTCATCAGGGCCATGTGCTCGAACGTGATCACGCCCTTGTTGCCCGTGGCGGTGACGAAGATGTCGGCCTTGTCGGCGGCGTAGTCCATCGTCACGACGCGGTAGCCTTCCATCGCGGCCTGCAGCGCGCAGATCGGGTCGATCTCGGTCACCCACACCTGGGCCGAGAGCGCGCGCAGCGCCTGGGCCGAGCCCTTGCCCACGTCGCCGTAGCCGCACACCACGGCGATCTTGCCGGCGATCATCACGTCGGTCGCGCGCTTGATGCCGTCCACCAGCGATTCCCGGCACCCGTAGAGGTTGTCGAACTTGCTCTTGGTGACCGAGTCGTTGACGTTGATGGCGCGGAACATCAGCTCCCCGCGGGCCGACATCTGCTTGAGCCGGTTGACGCCGGTGGTGGTTTCTTCGGTGACGCCGATGATGTGCGCGCTCTTGCGCGAGTACCAGGTCGGGTCCTCCGCGAGCTTGGCCTCGATGGCGGCAAACAGGATGCGCTCCTCTTCGCTGCCCGGGTTCGCGAGCACCGAGCGGTCCTTCTCGGCCTTCTTGCCCAGGTGCATCAAGAGCGTCGCGTCGCCTCCGTCGTCCAGAATCATGTTCGGGCCTTCGTGCTCGCTGCCCTTGGGGCCGAACTCGAAGATGCGATGCGTGTAGTCCCAGTAGTCGGCCAGGCTTTCGCCCTTGTAGGCGAAAACGGGCGTGCCGGCGGCGGCGATCGCGGCGGCGGCGTGGTCCTGCGTCGAGAAGATGTTGCACGAGGCCCAGCGCACCCGCGCCCCCAAGGCCTGCAGCGTTTCGATGAGCACCGCCGTCTGGATGGTCATGTGCAGCGAGCCGGCGATGCGCGCGCCCTTCAGTGGCTGGCTGGCGGCGTACTCCTCGCGGATCGCCATGAGCCCGGGCATTTCCGTTTCGGCGATGCGGATTTCCTTGCGGCCCCAGTCGGCGAGGGCCAGGTCGGCGACGATGAAGTCCTGGGTGGCGGTGTCGAGTACGGCGCTCATTCGCGCCCTCCTTTCCATGAAAGTCAGTACGCGAGCGCCGTTGCCTAGGAGCCGGCCCCCGCCACGAAGTGCCCAAGGTACCGGCCGCTTCGAGCCTGGCGCGGGCAGGCACCCGCGTTGCAACGCTCCTCGAAGCAAGAGGCCGCCATTCTACCCGGCCGCTTTCGAGGACTCAACGAAGCGACCGTGGCCGGCGCGCGCGCCCGGGCCTTCGGACCAGCGAGAGCCGCCGCGGTTTTCCTCACGCGCCAGAGGCCCCGGGGCGACGGGGGCTGGGCCCGGATGTCGGACAATGTCGGGTTTTCCTGCCCCTTCTGCGGGCGCCGGGCCCTCCGGCGCCCGCCGACTGCCTGCCATGAGCTTTCGCGCCGAAACCCAACGCCGCCGCACCTTCGCGATCATCTCGCACCCCGACGCGGGCAAGACCACGCTGACCGAGAAGCTGCTGCTCTTTTCCGGCGCCATCCACATCGCCGGCAGCGTCAAGGCGCGCAAGGCCTCGCGTCACGCCACCTCAGACTGGATGGAGATCGAGAAGCAGCGCGGCATTTCGGTGGCGAGCTCGGTGATGCAGATGCTCTACCGGGATCACGTCATCAACCTGCTCGACACGCCCGGCCACCGCGACTTCTCGGAGGACACCTACCGCGTGCTGACGGCGGTGGACTCGGCGCTCATGGTGATCGACGCGGCCAACGGCGTGGAGCCCCAGACGCGGCGGCTGATCGAGGTCTGCCGCCAGCGCGACACGCCGATCATCACCTTCATCAACAAGATGGACCGCGAGGGGCGCGACCCCATCGCGCTGCTCGACGAGATCGAGGCCGAACTGGGCATGCCCTGCGTGCCGATGACCTGGCCGGTGGGGCAGGGCAAGGCCTTCGGCGGCATCGTGGACCTGCGTGCCAAGCACATGCGCCTTTTCCGCGCCGGCGAGGACCGCGTGACCGAGCAGGAGATCGTGCCGCTATCCGAGGCGCAGGCGCTGCGCGAGCGCTTCGGGCACGACTTCGAGCTGGCCGAGCAGAACATCGAGCTGCTCACCGAGGCCGCGCCGGCCTTCGACCGTGAGGCCTTCCTCGCCGCCCGGCAGACGCCGGTCTTCTTCGGCTCGGCGGTGAACAACTTCGGCGTGCAGGAGGTGCTGGACGCGTTGGTCGATCTCGCGCCGTCGCCCGCGCCGCGCAACGCAGGCGTGCGCATCGTGCAGCCCGACGACGAGCACTTCTCGGGCGTCGTGTTCAAGGTGCAGGCCAACATGGACCCGTCGCACCGCGACCGCATCGCCTTCGTGCGCGTCTACTCCGGCCGCTACACGCAGGGCATGAAGCTCAAGGTGCAGCGTACCGGCAAGGAACTGCGCCCCACGAGCGTCGTCACCTTCCTGTCGCAGCGGCGCGAGGCCGTCGACGAGGCGTATGCCGGCGACATCATCGGTTTCACCACGCACGGGGGCGTGCAGCTGGGCGACACCATTACCGAGGGCCACGCCTCGCAGGCGGGGCTGCAATACACCGGGCTACCGTTCTTCGCGCCCGAGCTCTTCCAGGCCGTGGAACTGGCCAATCCGATGAAGAGCAAGCAGCTGCAGGCGGGTTTGCTGCAACTGGGTGAGGAGGGCGCGATCCAGGTGTTCCGTCCGCAAGAAGGCGGGCCGATGCTGCTGGGCGCCGTCGGCCAGCTGCAGTTCGAGGTGGTGCAGCACCGCTTGAAGGCCGAGTACGGCGTCGAGGTGCGGCTCATGCCCTCGCGCTTCGTCGGCGCCCGCTGGATCACCGCCGACTCGCCGGAGGAGCTCAAGAAGTTCACCGACGCCAACGCCAGCAAGCTGGCGCTCGACGCCGCCGACACGCTGGCCTACCTGCTGACCTCGCCCTACGACCTGCGGCTCACCCAGGAGCGCTTCCCGAAGATCCACTTCCACCCGTTGCGCGAGCACGCCGGGCTGGTCTTGGAAAAGGTGGCGTGAGCTTCGGCGCCGATGCGACCCTTGCGCGAGTGGCCCCTGCAGGCGCGCCGTCGGATCCGCGGTGTGTTCACCGACATCGACGACACGCTCACGCGCGACGGCGAGATCGAGCCCCCGGCGCTCGACGCTCTGGCATCGCTGCAAGCCGCCGGTGTCACCGTCATCGCGGTCACCGGGCGGCCGCTCGGCTGGTCCGAGCCGTTCGCCCGCCGCTGGCCGGTCGCGGCCATCGTCCCCGAGAACGGTGCGATGGCGGTGCTGCCCGACGGCAGCCGCCGCTATGTGCAGCCGCAGGGCGAGCGAGCCCGCAACGCCGAGCGACTGCGCGAGGTCGCCGCGCGCATCCTGCGCGAGGTGCCGGGCGCCACGCTGGCGCGAGACAGCGCCGGCCGCGAGACTGACATCGCCATCGACCACAGCGAGTTCTCGCATCTGCCACCCCAGGCCATCGAGCAGGTCGTGGCCTTGATGCGCAGCGAGGGGATGCAGGCCACGGTCAGCTCCATCCACGTCAACGGCTGGTTCGGCGACCACGACAAGTGGCGCGGCGCCTGCTGGGTGGCGCGGGAACTGCTGGGGGCCGACCTGGCCGCCGAGGTCGACCGTTGGGCGTACGTCGGCGACTCCACCAACGATCAGCTGATGTTCCGCCACTTCCCGCACAGCATAGGCGTGGCCAATATCGCGCGCTTCCTTGCGCAGCTGGAGCACCGGCCCCGCTACGTCACAGAGGGCGAACGGGGCGCGGGCTTTGCCGAGGTGGCTCGGGCGCTGCTGGAGGCGCGCTGAGGGGGCGCCTCGTAGTGCCACCCGGCCTCTATTGGAGGCCGGCCGCTGCGCGCAGTGCCTGGGCCTTGTGGCTGCGGCCGGCCGTTCCGGCCTTCACATCGCTGCGCGATGTGAGCCTGCGCCGCAAGGCGGCCGACCCGCGGGCGCGGGTGCCGGTCTTACAGCCCGGCCGCTGCGCGCAGCGCGGCCGCCTTGTCGGTGCGCTCCCAGGTGAACTCCGGTTCTTCGCGGCCGAAGTGGCCGTAGGCGGCGGTCTTCGAGTAGATGGGCCGCAGGAGGTCGAGCATCTGGATGATGCCCTTGGGGCGCAGATCGAAGAACTCGTTGACCAGGGCGGCGATCTTCTCGTCCGGGATCACGCCCGTGCCCTCGGTGTACACCGTGACGTTGATCGGGCGCGCGACGCCGATGGCGTAGCTCACCTGGATCTGGCACTGCCGGGCCAGCCCGGCGGCGACGATGTTCTTGGCGACGTAGCGCGCGGCGTACGCCGCCGAGCGGTCCACCTTGGTCGGGTCCTTGCCGGAGAAGGCGCCGCCGCCGTGCGGGCAGGCCCCGCCGTAGGTGTCCACGATGATCTTGCGTCCGGTCAGGCCGCAGTCCCCCTGCGGCCCGCCGATGACGAAGCGGCCCGTCGGGTTGATCAGGTAGCGGGTGTTGTGCAGCCACTCCTTGGGCAACACCGGCTTGATGATCTCCTCGATGCAGGCCTCGATGAACTCGGGCTTCATGTGCTTGCCGTCGCTCATCTCCGGGCTGTGCTGG
This sequence comes from Schlegelella aquatica, assembly GCF_026013905.1. Taxonomy (NCBI): domain Bacteria; kingdom Pseudomonadati; phylum Pseudomonadota; class Betaproteobacteria; order Burkholderiales; family Sphaerotilaceae; genus Caldimonas; species Caldimonas aquatica. The sequence continues at coordinate 2,564,271 of NZ_CP110257.1, read as the reverse complement.
CTCGAGAGCACCACGGTGTCGATCGAGTGCGGCCGCCCGTCCACATAGCGCATCGTGATCTGGCTCTTCGCATCGGGCCGCAAGAAGGGCAGGCGGCCGTCCTTGCGCAGCTGCGCCTGGCGCTCGACGATGCGGTGGGCATAGTAGATCGGCGCCGGCATCAGTTCGGGCGTTTCGTCGCAGGCGTATCCGAACATCAGTCCCTGATCGCCGGCGCCCGTGTTGAGATAGTCATCGGACGCGTGGTCGACGCCCTGGGCGATGTCGTTGCTCTGCTTGTCGTAGGCCACGAGCACGGCGCAGCCCTTGTAGTCGATGCCGTACTCGGTGTTGTCGTAGCCGATGCGCTTGATGGTGTCGCGGGCGATCTGGATGTAGTCGACGTGCGCATTCGTCGTGATCTCCCCCGCCAGCAGCACGAGGCCCGTGTTGCACAAGGTCTCGGCAGCCACTCGCGAGCGCGGATCCTGCTCGAAGATCGCGTCCAGGATGGCGTCGGAGATCTGGTCGGCCACCTTGTCGGGGTGGCCTTCGGACACGGATTCGGACGTGAAGAGGAAGTCGTTCGCCACTTGAGAAACTCCAGAGTTGTGGAACCGTGCCGCGTTTGCCGACTCGGTGGTTCTGGAGGTGCGGCGAACGCTTTAGCGGTATCGGATGATCCGGTCACCCCAGACGCTCGCTATGCTTCGCGCCTGCGTCGCCCCGCAAGTTGTTCCTTAAACCGGCGACGCGCGAATTATAGACGTCATGCTCGTGACCCTTTTCAAGTGTGCCGGGCGCCTGCCCCTGGCATGGCTGCAAGCCGTGGGTGCCGCGCTCGGGTGGTTGGTGTGGTGGGCTTCGCCCACCTACCGTCGACGCTTTCGCGACCACGTGGCGCAGGCCGGCGTGCCCTGGGGCCAGGCGCGCGAGGCGGTGGCTGCGGCCGGCCGCATGGCGCTGGAGCTGCCCTGGCTGTGGATGCGACCGGCCGACGAGCCGTTGGGGCCCCGGGTGCGCTGGGACGGCGCCGAACACATCGAGCACGCGCTTGCTCGCGGGCGGGGTGTGGTGTTCCTCACGCCGCACCTCGGATGCTTCGAAGTGACGGCGCAGGCGTACGCCGAGCGCTTCGGCGCCGCCCACGGGCCGATCACCGTGCTGTATCGGCCCCCACGCAAGGCGGCGCTGCGGCCCCTCGCAGAGGAGGCCCGGCGCCGACCGGGGTTGACCACCGCGCCGGCCACCTTGGCCGGCGTGCGTCAGATGATCCGGGCCTTGCGTGCCGGGCAGGCGGTCGGCCTGCTGCCCGACCAGGTGCCACCCGAAGGGTTGGGCGTGTGGAGCCCCTTCTTCGGAAGGCCGGCCTACACCATGACGCTGGCCGCGCGGCTGGCGCAGCAAACCGGCGCGCAAGTCCTGCTCGCCTGGGGCGAGCGGCTGCCAGGCGGGCAGGGCTACGTGGTTCACGTCAGCGAGTTCCAAGATCCCTTGCCGGCCGACGATCAGGGAGAATCGGCGGCCGCGAGCATCAACCACGCCATGGAACGACTGATCCGCCAAGCCCCCGGCCAGTACCTGTGGGGGTATCACCGCTACAAGGCCCCTCGCCGCGAGGCGGCGCTGCTGGGGAAGGACGCGTGAACCCCTTCGCACGGCCGCCCCGAGGAGGGCGCGAGACTTCACTCGCAACGGGGACACCGCAGGGGCCGGAGGACCGACCCGTCAGTGCTGTTTCCTTGAACGCTGCTGCATCCCGTCTGGCCGTGGGCGTGCTGTGGTTGCTGCATTGGCTGCCCTTGCCGGTGCTGGCTGCCCTGGGCAACGGGCTCGGGCGCGCGCTGTACCGCGTCGCCGGCTCCCGCCGGCGCATCGCCTTGCGCAACCTGGAGCTGTGCTTTCCCGGGCGCACGGCGTCCGAGCGCGAGGCGCTGGCGCGCGAGCACTTCCGCTGGCTCGCGCGCAGCCTGCTGGAGCGCTCGCTGTTGTGGTGGAGCAGCGAGGCCCGGTTGCGACGGCTCATCCACGTCGAAGGCGATGTGGGTCTGGCCGACCGCAGCGACAAGCCGGTGATGTGGCTCGTGCCGCACTTCGTCGGGCTCGACGTGGCTGGCGTGGCCGAGCAGCTGCATGTGCGCAAACACGCCGCATCCATCTACCAGGCGCAGAGCAACAAGGTGTTCGACGAGGTGATCCGCCGCGGGCGGCTGCGCTTCGGGCGCGCCGAGATCTTCGCGCGGCAGGAGTCTTCGCGGCCGCTCATCCGCTGCATCCGCCAGGGCCGGCCCTTCTTCAACCTGCCGGACATGGACTTCGGCATGCAAGATGCCGCCTTCGTGCCCTTCTTCGGGGTGCCGGCCGCCACGCTGTTGGCGCCCTCGCGCATGGCGCGGGCACTGGACATGGTGGTGCAGCCCGTCGTGGCCGAGATCCTGCCCCGCGGACGCGGCTACCGCGTGCGTTTCCTGCCGCCCTGGTCGGGGTTCCCGAGCGACGATCCGATGGCCGATGCCTTGGCGATGAACCGCTGGATCGAGTCCGAGATCGAACGCAACCCGGCGCAGTACCTGTGGGTGCACAAGCGGTTCAAGACCCGGCCGCCCGGCGAGCCGGGGCTGTACTGAGCGACGACTCTGGTTGCCGTGGACACGGCTGCCGCAGGGCGACCGCCGGGCCCTGCGGCGATAATCGCCGCATGAAGCTGCGGTTCACCAAGATGCAAGGCGCGGGCAACGATTTCGTCGTGCTCGACGCCACCCGCGCCCCGATCGAGCTCACGCCGCAGCAGTACCAGCGGCTGGCCGACCGGCGCTTCGGCGTCGGCGCGGACCAGATCCTCATCGTCGGCCCGGCGCCGTCGCCGCAGGTGGACTTCAGCTACCGCATCGTCAACGCCGACGGCAGCGAGGTCGAGCAGTGCGGCAACGGCGCTCGCTGCTTCGTGAAGTTCGTGCACGACCGCGGGCTCACCGACAAACGCCGCATCCGCGTGCAGACGCTGTCGGGAGTGATCGAACCCAGCCTGCAGCCCGACGGCCGCGTCACGGTCGACATGGGTCCGCCCGCCTTCGCGCCCGAGCGCGTGCCTTTCGATGCGGCGGGCCTCCAACCCCGCCTCGAGGGCGAGGGCGAACTGTGGCCCCTGGAGGTCGACGGCACCCCGGTGTGGGTGGCCGTGGCCTCGATGGGCAATCCGCACGCCGTGCAACGGGTGGACGACGTGCAATCGGCCCCCGTGGAGCGCCTCGGGCCGCTGATCGAGGGGCACCCTCGCTTTCCGCGCCGCGTCAACGCCGGCTTCATGCAGATCGTCTCGCGCACTCACATCCGACTGCGGGTGTACGAGCGCGGTTCGGGCGAGACTTTGGCCTGCGGCACCGGTGCCTGCGCCGCCGTGGCCGCGGGCATCCGCCTCGGCTGGCTCGACCGGCGCGTGGACGTGGACACCCGCGGGGGCCGGCTCTCGATCGAATGGTCGGGCGGCGGCACTTCGGTCTTCATGACGGGGCCGGCCGTCACCGTGTTCGAGGGCGAGATCGAGCTGTGAGACGACGCTCGCCCATTCTTTCCTTCCTCTTGCTTCAGCCATGAACGTCCAAGGCATCACCGAAGAAGACATCGCCAACTACCTGGCCAACACCCCGGGCTTCTTCGAGCGCCATGCCGAGTTGCTCGCCTCCATCCAGCTCACCAGTCCTCACGGGCATCGGGCCGTCTCGCTACAGGAGCGGCAGATGGAAATGCTGCGCGAGAAGATCAAGGGCCTGGAGCTCAAGATCGTCGAGATGATCCGACACGGGCAGGAGAACACGGCCATCGCCGACCGCCTGCACCGCTGGACGCGCAGCATCATGCTCACCACCGACCCGGTGCGCATTCCCGAGGTGATCGTCGAGGAGCTGAAGAGCCAGTTCCTCATCCCGCAGGCGGCCATCCGCGTGTGGGGCGTGGCGCCGCAGTACGCGGATCGCGAATTCGCGCAAGGCGTGAAGGACGACACCAAGTCCTTCGTCACCAGCCTCACGCTGCCGTACTGCGGCATCAACTCCGGGTTCGAGCCGGTCTCGTGGCTCGCCGATCCGGGCACGGTGATGTCGCTCGCGCTGGTGCCGTTGCGCCACCCTTCGGTGCCCGCAGCGTTCGGGCTGCTCGTGCTCGGCTCGCCCGACCCGACGCGCTACACCGCGGACATGGGCACCGACTTCCTCGTGCGCGTCGGCGAGTTGGCCAGCGCGGGCCTGTCGCGTCTGCTGGCGCAGGCCTGAGCGGCCGCTTCCTCCTGTGGACGCGCGCATCGAGGCCTACCTGGAGCACCTGCGGGTGCAGCGCCGCATGGCGGCGCTGACCCTCCAGACCTACGCGCGCGATCTGAGCACGCTGGACGAGCTGGCCCGGCGCGACGCAGTGCCGCTCGACGCGGTGCAGATCCACCACGTGCGCCGGTGGTCTGCCACCTTGCACGGCCAGGGCCGCTCGGGCCGCACGATCGCACGGGTGCTGAGCAGTTGGCGCGGGCTGTACCGGTGGATGGGGCGCGAGGGCTGGGTGTCGCAGAACCCGGTGGAAGGCGTGAGGGCACCGAAGGCACCCAAGCCGCTGCCCAAGGCCTTGTCCGTCGATCAGTCCATGCGCTTGGCCGACCATCGCGCCCCCGAGGTCCACGACCCGGCGCTCGAAGTGCGCGATGCCTGCATCGTCGAACTGCTGTACGGCTGCGGACTGCGCATCGGCGAACTGGTGGCGCTGGACGCGACGCCCGGCGAGCAGGCCCGCGGTTGGATCGACCTGCAGGCCGCCGAGGCGCACGTGTGGGGCAAGGGCAGCAAGCGCCGCAGCGTGCCGATCGGCCGTGCCGCCGTGCGCGCCCTGCAAGCGTGGCTCGCCGAGCGGCCCCGCTTCGTGCGCGATGACCCTCGCGCACTGTTTCTGGGCCGGCTCGGCACGCGGCTCACGCCCCAGCAGGTGAGGGCGCGCCTGAAGCGCCGCGCCATCGAGGCCGGCTTGCCGACCCACGTGCATCCGCACATGCTGCGCCACTCGTTCGCCTCGCACCTGCTGCAGTCCAGCGGCGACTTGCGGGCTGTGCAAGAACTGCTCGGGCACGCCAGCATCGCCACCACACAGGTCTACACGAAGCTGGACTTCCAGCATCTCGCCAAGGTCTACGACGCCGCCCATCCCCGCGCGAAGAAGGCCCGCTGAACCGACGTTCCTCTCATGAAAGTCATCACATTGCGCGAAGGCAAGGAGCGCTCGCTCCTGCGCCGGCATCCCTGGGTGTTCCAGGGCAGCATCGACAAGGGCAAGGCCGACCCCGGCGAGACTGTGCGCGTCGTCGCGCACGACGGGCGGTTCCTGGCCTGGGCCGCGTACAGCCCCACCTCGATGATCCGTGTTCGGGCCTGGAGCTTCGAGGAGGCCGAGCGCATCGACGCCGCGTTCTTCGAGCGGCGCTTGCGCGCGGCCCTCGCGGCGCGGGCGCGCATGCCGATCGCCAGCGATGGCGTGCGCCTGGTCCACGGCGAGGCCGACGGCCTGCCCGGGCTCATCGTGGATCGCTATGGCGACGTCCTGAGCGCGCAGTTCCTGTCCGCCGGGACGGACCGCTGGAAGCCGGTGATCGCCGACCTGCTGATGACGTTGACCGCGGCCCGGGGACTGTACGAGCGGTCGGACTCGGGGGTGCGCGCCCTCGAAGGCTTGCCTGCGGCGACCGGTTGGCTGCGCGGAGGCGGCGAGACGACGGTGACGATCCGCGAGCACGAATGGCGTCTGACGCTGGACGTGGCCGAAGGTCACAAGACGGGCTTCTATCTCGACCAGCGCGACAACCGCAAGTTCTTCGCCGAGACGGTGCGGCATTTCGGCCTTGAGAGAGTGCTCAACTGCTATTGCTACACGGGGGGCTTCAGCGTCGCCGCCTTGGCGGGTGGCGCCCGGCAGGTCACGAGCATCGACTCCTCGGCTCCGGCGCTCGCCCGCGCCCAGGCGCACGTCGAGCTCAACGGCTTCGAGGCCGCCCGTCACGAGGCGCTCGATGCCGACGTGAACGAGAGCCTGCGGCGCCTTCTGAAAGAGGGCCGCCGCTTCGACGCCATCGTGCTGGACCCGCCCAAGTTCGCGCCGACGGCCGCGCACGCCGAGCGCGCCGCCCGGGCCTACAAGGACATCAACCGCCTGGCCCTGAAGCTGCTCGAGCCCGGCGGCCTCTTGTTCACCTTCTCGTGCTCCGGCGGCATCGGCACCGAGCTGTTCCACAAGATCGTGGCCGGCGCAGGCATCGACGCGGGCGTCGACGGCTTCATCCATGCCCGGCTCGGCGCCGCCTGCGACCACCCCATGACGCTCGACTTCCCCGAAGGCGAGTACCTCAAGGGGCTGGTCGTCTTGAAGCGCTGACGTCGGCGCGCCGGTCGCTGAGGGAGGCGGGCCCTGCGGCGCCCGCCCGGGGCGGCGCTATGGCGTGGGCAGCAAACGTTCGCCGCGGAAGAGCTCGGCCGGCGTTTCCCGCTCTCGGATCAGGTGCGCTTGGCCGTCGGCGATCATCACCTCGGCGGGGCGGCCGCGCGTGTTGTAGTTGCTCGCCATGCTCATGCCGTAGGCGCCGGCCGACAGGATCGCGAGCCGGTCCCCCTGACGCACTGCCAGGTCGCGGTCCCGGGCCAGCCAGTCGCCCGACTCGCACACCGGGCCCACCACGTCGTAGCGGACGGGCGCTTCGTCTCTCAGGCGGCATGCGGCGGTTGCCATGTAGGCCTCGTACATCGCCGGTCGCATGAGGTCGTTCATCGCGGCGTCCACGATGCAGAAGTTGCGTTGCGCGCCCGGCTTGAGGTAGAGCACCTCGGTCACCAGCACACCGGCATTGCCCACCAAGGAGCGTCCCGGCTCGAAGATCACCTCCCGGTGACCGTGCCCGCGCGCCTCGATCCTGGCGAGCAACTGGGCGATCATCGCGTCCGCGCCCGGAGGCTCCTCATCGGTGTAGCGGATTCCCAGCCCGCCGCCGAGGTCGAGATGGTGAATCGGCACACCCGCGGCTTCGACCTCCTCGACCAGGTCGAGCACGCGTTCCAGCGCGTCCAGATAGGGCGAGGTCTGCGTGATCTGCGAGCCGATGTGGCAGTCGATGCCCACCACTTCCAGCCCCGGCAGCGCGGCGGCCCGACGGTAGGCCGCCACCGCACGGTCGTGCGCGATGCCGAACTTGTTGCCCTTGAGGCCGGTGGAAATGTAGGGGTGGGTCTTGGCGTCCACGTCCGGATTCACGCGCAGACTCACCGGCGCGCGGCGCCCGAGCGAGACGGCCACCTCCGACAGCACCTCCAATTCGGCTTCGCTCTCCACGTTGAAGCAGCGCACGCCCGCCGCAAGTGCCCGGCGCATTTCCCCGCGCGTCTTGCCGACTCCGGAGAACACCACCTTCCCGGCATCGCCCCCGGCGGCCAGCACGCGCTCGAGCTCGCCGCCCGAGACGATGTCGAACCCGCAGCCGGCCTGCGCGAAGGTCTGCAGCACCGCGAGGTTCGAATTCGCCTTCATGGCGTAGCACACGAGGTGCTTGCGGCCCGCCAGCGCACGCTGATAGGGCGCAAGCGCCGCGAGCATGGCCGCCTGCGAGTACACGTACAGCGGCGTGCCGAAGCGGTCGGCGAGCGCGTCCAGGGGCACCCCGTCGAGGTGCAAGGCTGCGTCGCGGTAGGCGACGAAAGGCGATCCGGGCAAGGTCATCGGGAGGCAGCGGGTGCGGGGGCAGGGGCCGACGCCGCCTGCGCAGGCGGCGAGGAGGTGGAGGCAGCAGCAGTCCCGGGCGATGGCAGGTACAAGGGGCCCTTCTGACCGCAACCGCCCAGGCCCACGGCCAGAAGGGTCGTGGCAGCCAGGACTAGAATCGTCGACGCGCGAGACAGCATCCCGCGATTGTAGGTTGTGCCACCCATGACACTGACCCCCACTCCCTTGAGCGACAGCGAGTACCACGCCAAGGCGATGGCCGTGCTGGCCGCCGTCGAGGCACGCGCCGACGAGCTGCTGCAGCAAGACGGTCTGGACATCGACACCAGCCGCACCGGGGGGCTGCTGGAGCTGACGTTTCCGGACCGCAGCAAGATCGTGATCAACACCCAGCCGCCGCTGCACGAGATCTGGCTGGCGGCGCGCTCCGGGGGCTACCACTACAAGTACGTCGACGGGCGCTGGCGCGACACGCGCACCGGCGAGGACTTCTTCGACGTGCTCTCGCGCTGCGCGAGCGAGCACGCGGGCCGGCGCGTGGCGTTCGGCGCGCCGGCCTGAGAGCGGGCCAAGCCAGGCCGCCCGCGCCTGCCTGCCTTCGCAGCCCGGGCCTTCGCGCCCCGGCCAGCGCGGCGCCCGGCCGCGGTCAGTTCTTGAACAGATCGAGGATGCTGCGGCGCTCGTCTTCGCTGGGAGTGGCCGGCACCTTGTCCTCCAACCCCAGGCTCGCGACGCCCGCGCCGCGGGTGAACTCCTCGTAGAACCACTCGCCGCCCAGGTTCACGACGCCCTCGGGCGGGGTGTACTCCTGGACCGGCACGCCCTTGAGCGCCTGCTGCATGTAGTCGATCCACACCGGCAGGGCCAGGCCGCCACCCGTCTCGCGGTCGCCCAGCTTGCGCGGGGTGTCGTAGCCGATCCACACCACGCCCACCACATTGGGCTGATAGCCTGCGAACCACGCATCCATCGAGTCGTTGGTCGTGCCCGTCTTGCCGTAGAGGTCGGGCCGCTTCAACGTGGCCTGGGCCTTCGCCGCGGTGCCTGAGCGGGTGATCTCCTGCAAGAGGCTGCTCATCACGAAGGCGTTGCGCGCGTCGATGGCGCGCATCGACTCGTCCGGCATGCGAGCCTCGCGCTGCGTGAGCACCTGGCCGCGCGCATCGGTGATGCGGGTGATGAGATAAGGCGCCACGCGGTAGCCCCCGTTCGCGAACACCGCATAGGCCGAGGCCATCTGCAGCGGCGTCACGGAGCCCGCCCCGAGCGCCATGGTCAGATAGGCGGGGTGCTTGTCGGCCTCGAAGCCGAAGCGCGTGATCCACTCCTGCGCGTAATTGGGCCCGATGGCCTGCAGCAGGCGGATCGACACCATGTTCTTCGACTTGGCCAGCGCCCGGCGCAGCGACATCGGCCCGTCGAAGGTGCCGTCGTAGTTCTTCGGTTCCCAGGGCTGGCTGCCGGTGGTGTCGGCACCGAAGAAGAGGGGTGCGTCATTGATGACGGTGGCCGGGGTGAAGCCCTTCTCCAGCGAAGCCGAGTAGATGAAGGGCTTGAAGCTGGAGCCCGGCTGCCGCCACGCCTGCGTCACGTGGTTGAACTTGTTCTTCGCGTAGTCGAAGCCCCCCACCATGGCCCGGATGGCGCCCGTGCGCGGGTCGAGCGCAACGAAGGCCCCCTCGACCTCGGGCAGCTGAGTGATGGCCCAAGTGTCCTTGTCGATGCGGATGACGCGGATCACTGCGCCGCGGCGGATCTGCACCTTCGGGTTGGCCTTTTCGCTCAGGCCGGACTGCGCCGGCTTCAGCCCGGTGCCGGTGATCGTCACCGTCTGCCCGTCTTGCAGCATGGCGACGACCTTCTTCGGGCTCACTTCGAGCGCGACCGCGGCCCGCACCTCGTCGTTGTCCGGGTGGTCCACCAAGGCTTCGGCCACGCGGGCGTCGATCTCGTCCGGGTCCTTAGGCAGGTCGATATAGGCCTCCGGTCCGCGGTAGAACTGCCGCCGCTCGTAGTCCATGATGCCCTTGCGCAACGCACGGTACGCGACCATCTGCTCGTCGGACTGGACGGTGGTGTAGACGTTCAAGCCCCGGGTATAGGCGTCCTCGCCGTACTGGTTGTAGACCAGCTGGCGCGCCGTCTCGGCGATGTACTCGGCGTGCACCGGCACGGGCGTGTTGCGCCGGTAGTGCAGCACCTGGGCTTTCGCCTGCGCGTGCTGTTGCGGCGTGATGAACCCGTTGTCCAACATCCGGTCGAGGATGTACTGCTGGCGGATCTGCGCCCGCTTGGGGTTGACGATCGGGTTGTAGGCCGAAGGCGCTTTGGGGAGCCCCGCCAGCATGGCGGCCTCGGCAATGGAGATCTCCTTTAGGGGCTTGCCGAAGTAGATCTCGCTCGCCGCGGCAAAGCCGTAAGCCCGCTGGCCGAGGTAGATCTGATTCATGTACAGCTCGAGGATCTGATCCTTGGACAGCAAGCTCTCGATCTTGAGCGCGAGCAAGATCTCGTAGATCTTGCGCGTGAAGGTCTTCTCGCTCGACAGGTAGAAGTTGCGAGCGACCTGCATCGTGATCGTCGAGGCGCCCTGGCTGCGGGCCTCGCCCACGTTGGCCAAGCCGGCGCGGATGATCCCCACGTAGTCCACGCCGCGGTGCTCGTAGAAGCGCGCGTCCTCGATGGCAAGCACCGCCTGCTGCATCACCTTGGGGATCTGTTCGATCGGCACGAACCGCCGCCGCTCCTCGCCGAACTCGCCGATCAGCTCACCGTCGGCGGCATACACCCGCATCGGCTGCTTCGGACGGTAGTCCATCAAGCCGTCGAGCTCAGGCAAGTTGGGATACGCCACCGCCAGCGCGATGGCGACGAGCATGAAGGCGGACAACGCCCCGGCCAGGGCCAAGCCGAAGAGCCAGCCCACCGCCCGGCCTGCAGCACGCGTCCAAGAGGACGCGGAGCCCGCGGAGCGCGCTCGCGCGGGACGCTCGGATTCAGACATGAGATTCCCAGGAATAGGAGTGGATTATAGGAAGCCCGATTCCCCCGTCCGGGCGCCCGCCGGCCGGGTTTGAAACGTCCTGTTTCGAATTGCGCCGAGCCGTCAGGGTCACCCCTGATCGCCGTGTTTTAAGCGCGTCACAGCCGCCGAAACAAACGCCCAAACCGTGAAAAAATCTTTGTTGCACAAGGGGCTTACTGCTAGCATTGAAGTAACTTATTAACAATCCGGCGCACTTCTTTGCGCGTGGGGGACGGTGTGGGCTTCCTTGATGCTTTGTTCGGCCGACAGCACGCGCCGCTGCTCGGGCTCGACATCAGCTCGTCCAGCGCCAAGCTGGTCGAGCTCAATCAGAACTCCGCTGGCGAGTATGTGGTCGAGCGGTTTGCATCCGAGCCGTTCGAAAAGGGCTGGATCGTCGACGGGCAGATCGAGAAGTTCGACGAGGTGGCCGACGCCGTGCGTCGGGTGGTCGTCAAGAGCGGCACCCGCACCAAGCACGTCGCGATGGCGATGCCGCAGTCGGCCGTCATCACCAAGAAAATCATACTGCCTGCCGGGCTGCGCGAAGAGGAGCTGGAGGTCCAGGTCGAGACCGAGGCCAACCAGTACATCCCCTTCTCCCTGGACGAAGTGAGTCTGGACTTCTGCGTCATCGGGCCGAGTCCCAATTCCCCGGGCGACGTCGAGGTCCTCATCGCGGCCTCCCGGAAGGACCGGGTCCAGGATCGCCAGGGGCTGGCCGAGGCGGCCGGCCTGAAGCCGGTCGTGCTGGACATCGAATCCCACGCCTCCCGTCTGGCGGTCGGACGTCTGGTCGCCAACCTTCCCAGCGGTGGAAAGGATTCTCTGGTCGCTCTCTTCGAGATCGGAGCCGAGACGACCAGCCTCAAGGTGTTGCGGGACGACGAACTGCTCTACGACCGTGACCAGGCTTTCGGCGGCGCGCAGCTCACCCAGCTCATCTCCCGGCAGTACGGCTTCTCCTTCGAGGAGGCCGAGCAGAAGAAGCTGTCCGGCGACCTGCCCGAGGACTACGAGCAGTCCCTGCTCGTTCCCTTCGTCGACAGCCTCGCACAGGAGGTCGGGCGTGCGCTCCAGTTCTTCTTCACCAGCACGCCGCACCACAAGGTGCATTACGTGATGCTCGCGGGCGGCAGCGCTGCCCTGCCGGGGCTCAAGGAGCGCGTGACCGAGCTGACGGGCTTCGCCTCGATGATCGTCAATCCCTTCGAAGGCATGAAGCTCGGCTCGAGCGTGCGCGAGAGCAAGCTGCGCCGCGAAGCGCCTTCGTACCTCACCGCCTGCGGGTTGGCGATGCGGAGATTCCTGCAATGATCCTGATCAACCTGCTTCCCCACCGGGAAGAAAAGCGGCGCCGCCGCAAGCAGGCGTTCTTCATGGCGCTTGGGTTGTCCGCCGTCGGCGGGCTGGCCGTTGTCGGCGCCTGGTATCTCGTCCTCCAGCAGCAGATCGCCAACCAGCAGGAGCGCAACGCCTACTTGAGTGCCGAGATCCGCAAGCTCGACGAGGAGATCAAGGACATCGCCAACCTGCGCGCCGAGATCGACCTGTTGAAGGCCCGGCAGCGCGCGGTCGAGGACCTGCAGACCGACCGCAACGTCCCCGTGCACCTGTTCAACGAGTTGGTCAAGCAGACGCCGGAGGGCGTCTACCTGCGCGAGATCCGCCAGGACGCGGGGTCGGTGATGCTGGTGGGCGTCGCGCAGACGAACGAGCGGGTGTCGGAGCTGCTGCGCAACACGGCCTACCACTCGGAGTGGCTGGAGCGCCCCGAACTGGTCGAGATCAAGGCGGCCAACGTGCAGACGGGGGCGCGAGAGACGAAGCGCCTCTTCGAGTTCTCGATGCGCGTGTCGGTCAAGCGGCCCCAGCAGGAGCCCCAGGCCCCGGCCGGCAAGGTGCGCGAGGCCGGTGCGCCGGCGCGGCAATCGTGATGGAGTGGGTGCATGGCTAAGGGCTCCCTCAACGTGAATCTGAGCGAACTGTCGGACGAGATCGCCTCGCAGTTCCGTGGCCTGGACCCGAACGAACCGGGCCAGTGGCCGGTCTTGCCCCGGGCCGCCGCCTGGCTTGCCACGGCGATCTTCGTCGTCGTGCTGGGTTGGTTCCTCGTGCTGTCTGCCGAAGCCGACAACCTGGAGTCCGAACGGCAGCGCGAGCCCGCGCTGAAGGACGAGTACCGCAGCAAGCTGGCGCAGGCGATCAACCTCGGAGAGCTGCGCAAGCAGCGCCAGCAGGTGCAGGAGTACGTGACCCAGCTCGAGAAGCAGCTGCCCGGCAAGGCCGAGATGGACGCGCTGCTGTCCGACATCAACCAGGCAGGCATCGGCCGCGGGCTCCAGTTCGAGCTGTTCCGTCCGGGTCAGGTGGTGGTCAAGGACTACTACGCCGAACTGCCCATCGCGATCAAGGTCTCGGGGCGCTACCACGACATGGGTGCATTCGCCGCGGACATCGCCAACCTCTCGCGCATCGTCACGCTGCACGGGCTGACGATCACGGTGCCTCGGGAGGGCAACAACGCCGCCGCGGCGAGCAGCGGCTCCCTGGTGATGGAGGCGACGGCCCGCACGTACCGCTACCTGGACCAGACGGAACGCGACGCGCAGAAGGCTGCCGCACAGAAGGACAAGGCCAAGAGCGGAGGCAATAAATGAGGATGACGACGCGGCCGGTGGCCGCCGCCATGCTCGTCACGCTGCTCGGCCTCGCCGGCTGCGGCAGCGACATCGACGAGCTCCAAGCCTGGATGGAGCAGCAAAAGCGCGAGGTGCGGCCAAGCGTCAAGCCGCTCGACCCTCCCAAGAAGTTCGACCCGCAGCCCTATGTCGCGGCGGGTAATGTCGACCCCTTCAGCACCCAGAAGCTCACCGTCGCGCTCAAGCAGGAGGCGCGCCAGCCCAATTCGCTGCTGGCCGCGGAGATCAACCGGCGCAAGGAGCCGCTGGAGGCCTACCCGCTCGACAGCATGAGCATGGTCGGCAGCCTGCAAAAGCAAGGGCGCCAGTACGCATTGCTCAAAGTCGACAACCTGCTCTACCAGGTGAAGGTGGGCGACTACGTCGGACAGAACTACGGCCGGGTCACCAAGATCACCGAGACGGAAATCACCCTCCGCGAAATCGTGCAGGACGCTGCGGGCGAATGGATCGAGCGCATGACCAGCCTGCAGCTTCAGGAGAAAGCGCGATGAAGAGCATGCATGAGAACACGATGATGAACACCATGAGAACCGCCGCGCTCGGCCTGTCGATCTTCGTCGCACCGCTCGTCGCCTGGGCGCAAAACGCGATCCAGTCCATCAACAGCACCCAGCAGGCCGGCTCCGAGGTGGTCCGCATCGAACTGGCCCAGCCGCTGGCTGCCGTGCCGTCGGGCTTCACGGTGCAGACGCCCCCGCGCATCGCGATCGACCTGCAAGGCGTGGACAACGCGCTCGGCCGCTCCTCGGTGGAGATCAACCAGGGCAATCTGCGCTCGGTGAACGTCGCCCAGGCCGGTGGCCGGACCCGTCTGGTGCTCAATCTCAAGCAGCCGGCCAACTACACGGCACAGCTCCAGGGCAACGCGCTGCTGCTGGTCTTGCAGCCGTCCGCGCAAGCCGCCGCCACGCCGAGCCCCAGCGAGCCCGTGCATTTCGCCGAGAGCCTCAACCGCACCCCGCTCGCCCTGCGCGACATCGATTTCCGCCGCGGCCAGGACGAGGCCGGACGCGTGGTCGTCGAACTGCCGAACAACCAGGTCGGCGTGGACATCCGCCAGCAAGGCAAGAGCCTGGTGGTCGAGTTTCTGCGGTCCACGCTGCCCGAGCCACTGCGCCGCCGTCTCGACGTGACGGACTTCGGCACCCCCGTGCAGACGATCACCACCTCCCAGGTGGGTGACCGGGTGCGCATGGTGGTCGAGCCCCGCGGCAATTGGGAGCACAGTGCCTACCAGAGCGATACGCAGTTCGTGCTGGAGGTGCGCCCGCAGAAGCAAGACCCGAACAAGCTGGTGCAGGGCCCCGGCTACCAGGGCGAGAAGCTCTCGCTCAACTTCCAGAACATCGAGGTCCGCTCTCTGCTGCAGGTGATCGCCGACTTCACCGACTTCAACATCGTGACCAGCGACTCGGTGACGGGTAACGTGACGCTGCGCTTGAAGGACGTGCCGTGGGATCAGGCGCTGGACATCATCCTGCAGGCCAAGGGCCTGGGCATGCGCAAGTCGGGCAACGTGCTGTGGATCGCTCCGAAGGACGAGATCACGGCGAAGGAGAAGCTCGATCTCGAAGCCAAGGCGCAGGTGGCCCAGCTCGAGCCGCTGCGCACGCAATCGTTCCAGCTCAACTACACGAAGGCGGAGGAGGTCGCGAAGGGCCTCATGGGGCAGACGATGGGGGCGGGCTCGTCCACCAGCAATGCGAAGCCCATCCTCACGCCGCGCGGCTCCGTGATCTTCGAGACGCGCACCAACCAGATCTTCGTGACGGATATCCCGTCCAAGCTGGAGGAGATCCAGCAGCTCATCGCGAAGATCGACATTCCCGTGCGCCAGGTGATGATCGAGGCGCGCATCGTCGAGGCGGCCGACACCTTCGGGCGACAGCTCGGCGTGAAGCTCGGGGCTTCCGACCTTCGCGGTCTGCGCGGCGGCACGCCGGGATGGGGCGTGGGCGGCAGCAACCGTGTCGCGGTGACCGGCAATTACCTCGGGGTCGGCGAGCAGACGCGTCAGGCCGAGCTCACCGAGGAGAGCTACATCCCCAACACCTACTTCGTGAACCTGCCGGCCAACAACATCAGCGGCCGCAACCCGGCATCGTTCGCGCTGTCGCTGTTCAGCTCCACGGCCAACCGGTTCCTGAACCTCGAGCTGTCCGCTCTCGAGGCCGAAGGGAAGGGCCGTATCGTCTCGAGCCCGCGCGTCATCACCGCTGACCAGGTCAAGGCGCTGATCGAGCAGGGCACCGAGTACCCGTACCAGACGGCCACGTCCAGCGGGGCGACGGCCATCGCCTTCCGCAAGGCCAACCTCAAGCTCGAGGTCACGCCGCAGATCACGCCGGAGGGGAACATCATCCTCGACGTGGACATCAACAAGGACAGCCGGGGCGAGACCACGCCTGCGGGCATCGCGATCAACACCAAGCACGTGAAGACCCAGGTACTGGTGGAGAACGGCGGCACGGTGGTGATCGGCGGCATCTTCGAGCAGGTCGACCGAGACGAGGTCTCCAAGGTCCCCCTGCTCGGCGACGTCCCGGTGCTTGGCCACCTCTTCAAGACGCGCGGCAAGGTTGCGGACAAAACCGAGTTGCTGGTGTTCCTGACGCCGCGCGTGATCTCGGAGCGGACGGCGGCGCGCTGAGCGAATACGTGCCGCGGATCGCAAACGAAGTTTGAGAACGGTCGGTTGTAGTTTTGCTGAGGGAGAGGGTCAATGAAACGGTTTCGTGCCTGCCTAGCGGTGTTGACGCTTGCCATTCTCGCGGCATGCGGAGGAGGCGGGGGCAGTGCTGGCGCGCCGATCTTCGGTGACGGAAGCGGGTCGTCCGGGGGAGGCTCTGCAGGAGGTGGCTCAACCGGAGGCGGGGGAGGTGCTGTCTCCGACGTCAGCACGGGTGTGCCGAGCCAGAAGTCCATCTCTATCTCGGCGGAGAAGTACGCGCTGGACTGGTCTCAAGACGGGGCTCAGACCACGGTGTCGGTCAGGGTGACGGACACGGCCGGGAACCCGG
Source organism: Schlegelella aquatica (assembly GCF_026013905.1). Taxonomy (NCBI): domain Bacteria; kingdom Pseudomonadati; phylum Pseudomonadota; class Betaproteobacteria; order Burkholderiales; family Sphaerotilaceae; genus Caldimonas; species Caldimonas aquatica. The sequence goes on along the minus strand of NZ_CP110257.1, from coordinate 2,547,805 downwards.
TCCCAGAAGGGACCGTTGTCCAGTTCTCCACCGAGGGCGGGCAGATCCAGAAATCGTGCCAGCTCACGGGGGTGACGGTGAACGGTTCGACGATTTCTCAGTGCAGCGTCACGTTCAGTACGCAGAACCGCCGCCCTGCGGACGGCTATGTTTCCATCCTTGCATGGCTCGAGGGAGAAGAGGCTTACGTGGATCTCAATGGCAACGGCCGTTACGATGCGGGCGAGCCTTTCTGGGACAGCGGGCGACTCTTCCGAGACGATAACGAGAGCCTGGCTTACGAATTCGGCGTGGACGAACTGAATGTCGGCACGTCGCTCACCGGTGCCATGGGGCTCGGGACCGCGGCTTGCGATCCGCCCACGGGCTATGGCAGCTACCTGAACCTGCAGTCGATCCCTCTTTCCGAGCCGAATACTTGTGATGGCAAGTGGGGCAAGACGCTCATCCGAACCTGGATGATGCTGCCCGTTTCCGACCCCCGGGCGCTTCGCGTGGCTCCGGCCTCGTCCCCAACGGGCGACCCCGGAACCTTTGTCCGCGTGTATTCGGAGTTTGGAACGAATCCCACCGCTGCACCGGCGGGCACAACGGTGAGCGTGCAGGGAGCCCCCACGGGGTGCACGGTCCAAGTCTCACCCGCTGAGGTGAGTGTCGGTGCCGTGGGACCCACTTACCACCGGTTGACGCCAAGCGGCACGGGCTGTTCGGGTGCGAGCCTCACCGTGGTGGCCAAATTTGGTAGTTATGAGGCCAACACCGGCGTTGTCCTGCCCTGAGCGTCGGTTCTTTCGGCCTACGGAGGGCGCGTGACTTCCCAGCCAGGCGCGATGGTGCTAACTCTCGTTGGCATGCCGGGCAGCGGGAAGTCGACCGTCGGACGCCAGCTCGCCCGTCGGCTCGGCTTCCCCCTCGTTGACACCGACGCGCTCATCGAACGCCGGTTGCGCCAGACGATCAAGTCCTACTTCGAGGCGCATGGCGAGGAGTCCTTCCGAGATGTGGAGTCTCAGGTGCTGGGCGAGGTCATGCGCGATGGCGGAAATGCCGTCGTCTCGACGGGGGGAGGGGCCGTGCTCCGTGCTGTGAATCGGCAGATCCTTCGCCAAGGCTCCACCGTCTTCTATTTGCAGTCCTCTCCCGAGGAGCTCTTCCGCCGTCTTCGTCATGACACGCAGCGCCCCCTGCTGCAAGTCGCCAATCCGCTGGCGAAGCTGCGCGAGTTGTACGCGCAGCGCGATCCTTTGTATCGAGAGACGGCGCATTTCATCATCGAGACCGGGCGACCTTCGGTCACGACGCTGGTCAACATGATCCTGATGCAACTGGAACTGGCCGGCATCCTCGATGCGCGGCGGGTGCCGTCGTCCGTCGTCCTGCCGCGGTGAGCGGCCGATGCCCGGGCTGCTCCTTGCTCCGGGACGCCAGTTCGGCTTTGCCTTGCGCCGCCCGTCCCGGCCTCGCGGGGGGACCGGGGGCCCTGGCGAAGCAAGGCGGGGTCGCTTCGCACGGCCCATCCCCGGGAACGTTCCGAGGGGCCACGGGGCCCCGTTACACTTGGCTCATGAGTCTCCTCGCTTCCACGGCCCGCCCCTCGGAGGCGGGCACCGTTCACATCGCGCTGGGCGATCGCAGCTACGACATCCACATCGGCCCGGGCCTGTTGGGTGCCCCGTCCGTCTGGGCAACGGTGCCTCAGGCGCATTCGGCCGTCATCGTGACGAACGAAACGGTCGGCCCCTTGTATGCGGAGCGCCTCGCTCATGCCCTCGGCACGCGTTTCCGGCGGGTGCTGCAGGTGAGTCTGCCGGACGGCGAAGCGTACAAGACCTGGGAGTCGCTCAACCGGGTGTTCGACGGGCTGCTCGCCGCTGGATGCGACCGCAAGACGGTGCTGTTCGCCCTGGGCGGCGGAGTGATCGGCGACCTCACCGGATTCGCAGCCGCGTGCTACATGCGCGGTGTGCCGTTCGTGCAGGTACCCACGACGCTGCTGGCGCAGGTGGATTCGTCCGTGGGTGGCAAGACGGCCATCAACCACCCCCGGGGCAAGAACATGATCGGTGCCTTCTACCAGCCGGTTCAGGTGGTGGCCGATCTCGACACGCTCGATACGCTTGCGGCGCGGGAACTCTCGGCCGGGCTTGCGGAGGTGATCAAGTACGGTCCTATCGCGGACGCGGCGTTCCTGGATTGGGTCGAAGCCCATCTGGACGCGCTGCTTGCGATGGACAAAGAGGCTCTGGCGCATGCCGTGCGCCGCTCGTGCGAGATCAAGGCCTGGGTGGTGGGGCAGGACGAGCGTGAAGGCGGGCTGCGGGCGATCCTCAACTTCGGCCATACCTTCGGACATGCCATCGAGGCGGGCCTCGGGTACGGGGAGTGGTTGCACGGCGAGGCCGTGGGCTGCGGCATGGTCATGGCGAGCGATCTGTCGGTGCGGCTCGGGCTCATGCCGCCGTCATTCCTCCAGCGGATGGTGCGGCTGGTGGAACGCGCGCGCCTGCCGGTGCGGGGCCCCAAGCTGGGGACGGACCGCTACCTCGATCTCATGCGCGTGGACAAGAAGGCCGAAGGCGGCGAGATCCGGTTCGTGGTGATCGAGGCCCTCGGTCGCGCCGGTGTGCGCGCCGCGCCGGACGAGGTGGTCGCCGAGGTGATCGAGGCCCACACGGGTTGACGCCCATGCTTGCGCCCTACGCCAGCGACCCGAGTGCGAGCCGGGGGCGCCGGTATCCCGAGGCCCCGGCCCCGACGCGCAACGAGTACCAGCGCGATCGCGACCGCATCGTGCACAGCACGGCATTCCGACGTCTCGTGTACAAGACGCAGGTGTTCCTCAACCACGAGGGCGACCTGTTTCGCACGCGCTTGACGCATTCGCTGGAGGTGGCGCAACTGGCGCGCTCCATTGCGCGCTCATTGGGTCTGCACGAGGACCTGGTGGAAGCCATCGCCCTGGCCCATGACCTCGGGCACACGCCGTTCGGACACGCCGGTCAGGACGCGTTGCACCAGTGCATGCGTGAGTACGGGGGCTTCGAGCACAACCTGCAGAGCCTGCGGGTGGTGGACGAACTCGAGGAGCGCTATCCCGCATTCAACGGGCTGAACCTGACGTTCGAGACGCGGGAGGGAATCCTCAAGCACTGCTCGCGCGCGGACGCGCAGCGCCTGGGCGACGTGGGCCGGCGCTTTCTGGAGCGCGCGCAGCCGAGCCTGGAGGCCCAGCTGTGCAACCTCGCGGACGAGATCGCCTACAACGCGCACGACGTGGACGACGGTGTGCGTTCGGGGCTGCTGACGATGGAGCAACTGGAGGCGGTGCCGATTTTCGTGCGCTACCGGGATGACGCGCTGCGCGAGCATCCGGGGCTGGGAGGGCGACGGCTGCTGTTCGAAACCATCCGACGGATGCTTTCCGGGCAGGTCTACGACGTGATCGACGCCACCCGGGCGGCCCTGGCCGAACACCAGCCCGGCTCGGCGGACGCGGCGCGCCGCTGCCCTCCGCTGGTACGGTTCTCGCACCCGATGGCGGCCGAACTCCAGGTGCTGAAGCGGTTCCTCCGGACCCATCTCTACCGCCACCCGCAGGTCGTCGAAACGACCGGCCGCGGGCAACGTGTGGTCCGGGAGCTCTTCGCCGCCTACCGGGACGATCCGTCCCAAATGCCCCCGGACTATGCGGCCGCCGAGGACTTGCCGCGCGCCATCGCCGACTACATCGCGGGCATGACCGACCGGTTCGCAATCCGGGAGCACGAGCGCCTGACCGGCCTGCGCCTGTTCTGAGAGCCTCAGCGCGCGGCACTCACCCGGCATAATGGGGTCAGAAAACATTTTCTCATCCCATGGCCCGACTTGCCCGCTTGGCCGCGCCCGGCCTGCCCCACGCCGTCGTGCAGCGGGGGCACAACCGGCAGCCCGTCTTCCTCGACGAAGAGGACTACCGTCTCTACCTGACCGCCCTGCGCGAGGCGGTGCTCCCCCTGCGCACGGCCCTCCATGCCTACGTGCTCCTGCCGGGGGAGGTGTGGATGCTGCTCACGCCCAGCCAGCCCGATGGCTTGAGCCGGACGATGCAAGCCGTGGGGCGGCGCTACGCCGCCGCCTTCAACCGCCGGCACGCGCGCACCGGCACCTTGTGGGACGGCCGGTTTCGAGCGGGGGTGGTGGAGCCGGCGCGCTTGGTGACGGCCATGCTGGCGGTGGAAACCCTTCCGCAGCGCAGAGGGCTGGTCGGCCAAATCGACGCCTGGCGCTGGAGCAGTCTCGCCCACCACCTCGGCCGCCGGCACGACACCCTCATCCATGACGCCGCCCCGTTCTGGGCCCTGGGCAACACGCCTTTCGACCGCGAGGCGGCCTACGCGCGCCGCCTGGAGGAAGGGGTGTCCGGGGCCGAGGCAGAGGCGTTGGAGTCCTGTGCGCTCAAAGGGTGGGCCTGGGGAAGCGCAGCCTTCGTCGCCGAGGTGGAGCGCACCACCGAGCGGCGGGCCCAGCCGCGACCGCGGGGCCGGCCACGCAAGCAAGCCGGCGAGGCACCAGGACAGCCGTCCCGCTAGACGGCGGACCGCCCGAAGTCAACGTGTCCCTATTTGTTCACGCACAGAGATGGTGCCGAAAACAAAGGAGTGTCTGACCCCAATTAATAATTGTTGACGCGGTGGAGTCAGCGGCTATCCTCGCGTAATCCCTAACTTTGACATGGAGCGCGCCATGGAGAAGGCCGTGCAGGGGGTCGCTGCCCCCGAAGAGATCCAAGCGCTGGCCGAGCAGGGCCTGTACAACCCCTCACTGGAAAAAGATGCGTGCGGCGTGGGCTTCGTCGCGCACATCAAGGGGCAGAAGGCTCACAGCATCGTGGAGCAGGGTCTCAAGATCCTGGAGAACCTCGACCACCGCGGCGCGGTCGGCGCCGACAAGCTGATGGGCGATGGCGCGGGCATCCTGATCCAGATCCCCGACGAGTTCTACCGCGCCGAGATGGCCAAGCAGGGCGTGGAACTGCCGCCCCCTGGCGAGTACGGCGTGGGCATGATCTTCCTGCCCAAGGAGCACGCCTCGCGCCTGGCCTGCGAGCAGGAGCTCGAGCGGGCGGTCAAGGCCGAGGGCCAGGTGCTGCTCGGTTGGCGCGACGTGCCGGTGGACCGCGAGATGCCCATGTCGCCCGCGGTGCGCGAGAAGGAGCCGGTGATCCGACAGATCTTCATCGGCCGCGGCCCGGACATCATCGTGCCCGACGCGCTGGAGCGCAAACTCTACGTCATCCGCAAGACGGCCTCGGCCGCGATCCAGAAGCTCAAGCTCACGCACAGCCGCGAGTACTACGTGCCGAGCATGAGCTGCCGCACCGTGATCTACAAGGGCCTGCTGCTGGCGCACCAAGTGGGCCAGTACTACAAGGACTTGCAGGACCCCCGGGTCGTCTCGGCCCTCGCGCTCGTGCATCAGCGCTTCTCGACCAACACCTTCCCGGAGTGGCCGCTCGCCCACCCGTACCGCATGGTTGCGCACAACGGCGAGATCAACACCGTCAAGGGCAACTTCAACTGGATGCGCGCCCGCGAGGGGGTGATGAAGTCGCCGGTGCTCGGGGACGACCTGCCCAAGCTCTACCCGATCAGCTTCGAGGGCCAGTCCGACACCGCCACGTTCGACAACGCGCTCGAGCTGCTGGTCATGGCCGGCTACCCGCTGGCGCACGCGGCGATGATGATGATCCCGGAAGCCTGGGAGCAGCACACGCTGATGGACGAGCGCCGCCGCGCGTTCTACGAGTACCACGCCGCCATGCTGGAGCCGTGGGACGGCCCCGCGGCGATGGTGTTCACCGACGGCAAGCAGATCGGCGCGACGCTGGACCGCAACGGCCTGCGCCCGGCGCGCTACATCGTCACCGACGACGATCTGGTCGTGATGGCGTCCGAATCGGGCGTGCTGCCGATTCCCGAAAGCAAGATCGTCAAGAAGTGGCGTCTGCAGCCCGGCAAGATGTTCCTGATCGACCTGGAACAGGGCCGCATCGTCGACGACGAGGAGTTGAAGAACCTTTACGCCTCGGCCAAGCCCTACCGGCAGTGGATCGAGAACGTGCGCATCAAGCTCGACTCGATTCCCGCGCAGGCCCAAGGCCCCGGCCAGTTCCCCGAATCGCTGCTCGACCGCCAGCAGGCCTTCGGCTACACGCAGGAGGACATCAAGTTCCTGCTGTCGCCGATGGCGCAGGCGGGCGAGGAGGGCGTGGGCTCGATGGGCAACGACTCGCCGCTCGCGGTGCTGTCGGACAAGAACAAGCCCCTGTACAACTACTTCAAGCAACTGTTCGCGCAGGTCACCAACCCGCCGATCGACCCGATCCGCGAGGCGATCGTGATGTCGCTCGTGTCCTTCATCGGACCGAAGCCCAACCTGCTCGACATCAACGCCGTGAACCCGCCGATGCGGCTGGAGGTCTCGCAGCCCATCCTCGACTTCGAGGACATGGCACGACTGCGCCAGATCGAGAAGCATACGGGCGGCAAGTTCAAGAGCTACGAACTCGACATCACCTACCCGCTCGGGTGGGGGCGTGAAGGGGTCGAGGCCAAGCTCGCGTCGCTGTGCGCCGAGGCGGTCGACGCGATCAAGGGTGGCCACAACGTCCTGATCATCACCGACCGCTACATGGACCGCCACCACGTGGCGATCCCGGCGTTGCTGGCGCTGTCGGCCGTGCACCAGCACCTCGTGCGCGAGGGCCTGCGCACGACCGCGGGCTTGGTCGTCGAAACGGGTTCTGCGCGCGAGGTGCACCACTTCGCGGTGCTCGCCGGCTACGGGGCCGAGGCCGTGCACCCGTACCTCGCGATGGAGACGCTCGTCGCGATGCACAAGGACCTGCCGGGCGAGCTCTCGCCCGAGAAGGCCATCTACAACTACATCAAGGCGATCGGCAAGGGCCTGTCGAAGATCATGTCCAAGATGGGCATCAGCACGTACATGTCGTACTGCGGCGCCCAGATCTTCGAGGCGATCGGCTTGAGCCGCGACCTCATCGAGAAGTACTTCCGTGGCACGGCCTCGCAGGTCGGTGGCATCGGCGTGTTCGAGGTGGCCGAAGAGGCCATCCGCATGCACCTGGCCGCCTTCGGCGACGACCCGATCCTGCAGACGATGCTGGACGTGGGCGGCGAGTATGCGTGGCGGGTGCGCGGCGAGGAGCACATGTGGACGCCGGATGCGATCGCCAAGCTCCAGCATGCGGCCCGGGGCGGCCGCTTCGACACCTACAAGGAGTACGCCCAGATCATCAACGACCAGTCGCGCCGTCACATGACGCTGCGCGGGTTGTTCGAGTTCAAGGTCGATCCGAGCCGCGCCATTCCGCTCGACGAGGTCGAGCCGGCGTCCGAGATCGTCAAGCGCTTCGCCACGGGCGCGATGTCGCTGGGCTCCATCTCGACCGAGGCGCACACGACGCTCGCGCTGGCGATGAACCGGATCGGCGGCAAGTCCAACACCGGCGAGGGTGGTGAGGACCCGGCGCGCTATCGCAACGAGCTCAAGGGCATCAAGATCCAGGCGGGCACGAAGGTGTCCGACGTGCTGGGCGCCAAGGTGATCGAGGCCGATTACGTGATGCAGGAGGGCGACTCCCTGCGCTCGAAGATCAAGCAGGTCGCCTCCGGCCGCTTCGGCGTGACCACCGAGTACCTCGTCTCGGCCGACCAGATCCAGATCAAGATGGCCCAGGGCGCGAAGCCCGGCGAGGGCGGTCAGCTGCCCGGCGGCAAGGTGTCGGAGTACATCGGCTTCCTGCGCTACTCGGTGCCGGGAGTGGGCCTCATCAGCCCCCCGCCGCACCACGACATCTACTCGATCGAGGACCTCGCCCAGCTGATCCACGACCTGAAGAACGTGAACCCGCGTGCCGACGTGTCGGTGAAGCTGGTGTCGGAAGTGGGCGTGGGCACGATCGCGGCGGGCGTCGCCAAGGCCAAGGCGGATCACGTCGTGATCGCCGGCCACGACGGCGGCACGGGTGCCTCGCCCTGGTCGTCGATCAAGCACGCGGGCACGCCCTGGGAGCTGGGCCTGGCCGAGACGCAGCAAACGCTCGTGCTCAACCGACTGCGCGGCCGCATCCGGGTGCAGGTGGACGGGCAGATGAAGACGGGCCGCGACGTCGTCATCGGCGCGCTGTTGGGCGCCGACGAGTTCGGCTTCGCCACGGCGCCGCTGGTGGCCGAAGGCTGCATCATGATGCGCAAGTGCCACCTGAACACCTGCCCGGTGGGCGTGGCCACCCAGGACCCGGTGCTGCGCCGCAAGTTCCAGGGCAAGCCCGAGCACGTCGTCAACTACTTCTTCTTCGTCGCCGAGGAGGCGCGCCAGATCATGGCGCAGCTGGGCATCCGCAAGTTCGACGACCTGATCGGACGCACCGACCTGCTCGACATGAAGAAGGGGCTGTCGCACTGGAAGGCCAAAGGGCTGGACTTCACCCGGGTCTTCCACCAGCCGCAGGTCCCGGCCGAGGTGCCGCGCTATCACGTGGAATCGCAGGACCACGGGCTGGACAAGGCGCTGGACCTGCGGCTGATCGAGCGCTCGAACCCCGCGCTCGAAAAGGGCGAGAAGGTGCAGTTCATCGAGGCGGTGCGCAACGTGAACCGCACGGTGGGCGCGATGCTCTCGGGCGAGCTCGTGCGCCGTCACGCCGAGGGCCTGCCGGACGACACCATCCGCATCCAGATGGAGGGCACCGGCGGCCAGAGCTTCGGCGCCTTCCTGGCACGGGGCATCACGCTGTACCTCATCGGCGACGCCAACGACTACACCGGCAAGGGCTTGTCGGGCGGCCGCGTGGTGGTGCGCCCGAGCATCGACTTCCGCGGGGACGCGACGCAGAACATCATCGTGGGCAACACGGTGCTCTACGGCGCCACCAGCGGCGAAGCGTTCTTCCGCGGTGTGGCGGGCGAGCGTTTCGCGGTGCGCCTGTCGGGCGCCACCGCGGTGGTGGAGGGCACGGGCGACCACGGCTGCGAGTACATGACCGGTGGCACCGTGGTGGTGCTGGGCAAGACCGGCCGCAACTTCGCGGCGGGCATGTCCGGCGGCATCGCCTACGTCTATGACGAGGACGGCCAGTTCGCCAAGCGCTGCAACACCGCGATGGTCGCGTTGGAGCGGGTGCTGCCCGCCAAGGAGCAGGAAGCCACCGTCGATCGCGCGATCTGGCACAAGGGCCAGACCGACGAGGCCTTGCTGCGCAAGCTGATCGAGGACCACCACCGTTGGACGGGCTCCTTGCGCGCGCGCGAGATCCTCGACCAGTGGGAGACGGCGCGCGCCAAGTTCGTCAAGGTGTTCCCGCACGAATACAAGCGTGCGCTGGGCGAGCTGAACGCGAGCAAGGAAGCCGAGGCCACGATCGCCAAGGCCAAGGGGTCGGAGAAGGCGGCGGCCAAGTCGAAGGCCAAGGCCTGAGGCCCGGACCGGGCTGCCCTGGTCGCGCCGCCCCCGCAGCGGGGGGCGCCGGCCGGGGCCTGGATACAAGGACGCGAGGAGTAGCGAGAAATGGGTAAGGTCACGGGCTTCCTGGAGTACGACCGCATCGAAGAGGCGTACGAGCCGGTCGACAAGCGCCTGAAGCACTACAAGGAATTCGTCATCGGCCTCAAGGAAGACGAGGCGCGGGTGCAGGGTGCGCGTTGCATGGACTGCGGCATTCCGTTCTGCAACAACGGCTGCCCGGTCAACAACATCATCCCGGACTTCAACGACCTGGTGTACCGCAACCAGTGGCGCCAGGCGATCGAGGTCCTCCACTCGACCAACAACTTCCCGGAGTTCACCGGGCGCATCTGCCCGGCGCCGTGCGAGGCGGCATGCACGCTCAATTTCAACGACGAGCCGGTCGGCATCAAGTCGATCGAGCGCGCCATCATCGATCGTGCCTGGGCCGAGGGGTGGGTGGCGCCGCAGCCGCCCAAGGCCAAGACCGGCAAGAAGGTGGCGGTCATCGGCTCCGGGCCCGCGGGGCTGGCGGCGGCGCAGCAGCTCGCGCGCGTGGGCCACGACGTGACGGTCTTCGAGAAGAACGACCGGGTCGGCGGCCTGCTGCGCTACGGCATCCCCGATTTCAAGATGGAGAAGTCGCTGATCGACCGCCGTATCCGGCAGATGGAGGCTGAGGGCGTGACCTTCCGCACCGGCGTGCTGGTGGGCAAGCTGCCCGAGGGCTCCAAGGTCACCAACCTGGCCAAGGAGACGGTGACGCCGCAGCAGTTGATGAAGGAGTTCGATGCGGTGCTGCTCGCCGGCGGCGCCGAGCAGCCGCGCGACCTGCCGGCGCCGGGGCGCGACTTGCAGGGCATCCATTTCGCGATGGAGTTTCTGCCTCAGCAGAACCGCGTCAACGCCGGCGACAAGCTCAAGGACCAGATCCTGGCCACCGGCAAGCACGTCGTCGTGATCGGCGGCGGCGACACGGGCAGCGACTGCGTCGGTACCTCCAACCGCCATGGCGCCAAGAGCGTCGTGCAGTTCGAGTTGATGCCCATGCCCCCCGAGCAGGAGGACAAGCTGCTGACGTGGCCGTACTGGCCCTACAAGCTGCGCACCTCGTCGAGCCACGAGGAGGGCTGCCAGCGCGAGTTCGCGATCGCGACGAAGGAGTTCATCGGCGAGAACGGCCGCGTCAAGGGGATCAAGACGTCGCGCGTCGAGTGGAAGGACGGCAAGATGACCGAGGTGCCCGGCTCCGAGCAGGTCATCCCTGCCGACCTGGTGCTGCTCGCGATGGGCTTCGTGAGCCCGGTGGCGTCGGTGTTGGAGTCGTTCGGCGTCGAGAAGGACGCCCGTGGCAACGCCAAGGCCGGCACGGAATTCGTTGGCGGCTACCGCACCAACGTGGACAAGGTGTTTGCCGCCGGGGACATGCGGCGCGGGCAGTCGCTCGTGGTCTGGGCGATCCGCGAAGGGCGCCAGGCCGCGCGCGCGATCGACGAATACCTGATGGGGGCCAGCGATCTGCCCCGCTGAGGCTGCGCCCTGATGCGCCACGAAGGCGGCCCGAGGGCCGCCTTCTTGGTTTTTGGGGCCGGTGCGGTGTGGGCCGGGCGCCACGCGGCGCGCGGCGCCGACACCCCCCGGAAGTGGGGCGCGGCCGGGGTGTTGCAGTGTTTTCCCCTATCATCCGCAATCGCCGGCGTGTCCCATGCCGGTTTTTGTTTTCCTGTCCCGCATCCATGGCTGCTGCGATTTCCACCCCCGACGCCTCGGCGCCTCCCCTCGTGGAGTTGCGCGATGTGCGCTTCGGCTACGACGACCGGCGCATCCTCGATGGGGTGAGCCTCGTCGTGCCGCGGGGCAAGATCACGGCGTTGATGGGGGCGTCCGGCGGCGGCAAGACCACGGTGCTGCGACTCATCGGCGCCCAGGTGCGGCCGCAGGAGGGGCAGGTCCTGTTCGACGGGCGCGACCTGGGCACGCTCGATCGGTCCGAGCTCTATGCCGTGCGGCGTCGCATGGGCATGCTCTTTCAGTTCGGTGCGTTGTTCACCGATTTGTCGGTGTTCGAGAACGTGGCTTTTCCGCTGCGTGAGCACACGCGGCTGCCCGAGCCGCTGATCCGCGACCTCGTGCTGATGAAGCTGAACGCGGTGGGCTTGCGCGGCGCGCGCGATCTCATGCCGAGCCAGGTCTCGGGCGGTATGGCGCGACGGGTGGCGCTGGCCCGCGCGATGGCGCTCGACCCGGACCTCATCATGTACGACGAGCCGTTCGCCGGCCTCGATCCGATCTCGATGGGGGTGGCGGCGCGACTCATCCGGCAGCTCAACGAGACCCTGGGCGTGACGAGCGTCGTCGTCTCCCACGACGTGGACGAGACCTTCCTGATCGCGGACCATGTCGTCTTTCTCGCCGAGGGGCGCATCGCCGCCCAAGGCACGCCCGCCGAGATGCGCGCTTCGACCGACCCGCTGGTGCGCCAGTTCGTCGACGCCCAGGCCGACGGGCCGGTGCGCTTTCATTACCCCGCCGCGGAGCCGGCGGATGACTTCGGAATGAGGTGGTGACGTGCTGGCGTGGCTGAATCCGGCCCGCGTCGGGGCGGCGGTGCGGGGCAAGCTGACCGATATCGGGCATGCGACCCGGCTGTTTCTGCGTCTGCTCGGGTCGTTGCCCGCCGCACTGGCCCGGGCGCGGCTGGTCGTCGACCAGGTCCACTTCCTCGGCAATTACTCGCTCGCGATCATTGCCGTCTCGGGCCTGTTCGTCGGTTTCGTGCTCGGGCTGCAGGGCTACTACACGCTCCAGCGCTACGGCTCCGAGGAAGCGCTGGGGCTGCTCGTGGCACTCGCGCTGGTGCGCGAACTGGGCCCGGTGGTGAGCGCGCTGCTGTTCGCCGGCCGGGCCGGCACGTCGCTGACGGCCGAGATCGGCCTGATGAAGGCGGGCGAGCAGTTGACCGCGATGGAGATGATGGCGGTGGACCCTTTGCACCGGGTGCTGGCGCCGCGCTTTTGGGCCGGCCTCGTCGCGATGCCCCTGCTGGCAGCCGTGTTCAGTGCGGTCGGCATCATCGGGGGCTGGGTCGTCGGTGTGCTGCTGATCGGTGTGGACCCGGGCAGCTTCTGGTCGCAGATGCAAGGAGGGGTGGACGTCTGGCTGGATGTCGGCAACGGCGTGATCAAGAGCGTCGTGTTCGGCGTCACGGTGACCTTCGTCGCGCTGCTGCAAGGCTATATGTGCAAGCCGACGCCGGAAGGTGTGGCACGGGCGACGACCCGCACGGTGGTGATGGCCTCGCTGGCCGTGCTGGGACTCGACTTCGTGCTGACGGCCATGATGTTCTCGATTTGATCGCCATCGGAAGGTGCCGAGGCGGGGAGTCAACGATGCAGAAGTCGCGTCATGATGTGTGGGTCGGGCTGTTCGTGCTGATCGGCGCGGCGGCACTGGTGTTCCTGGCGCTCAAGGCCGGCAACCTCTTGAACCTCTCGTTCGAGGACACCTACACGGTCGATGCCAGGTTCGACAACATCGGCGGGCTCAAGCCCAAGGCGCCGGTCAAGAGCGCCGGCGTGGTGGTGGGGCGCGTCGCGGCGATCGGCTTCGACGACAAGACCTACCAGGCCACGGTGCGGCTGGAGTTGGAGCGCCGGTACTCGTTCCCCAAGGACAGCTCGGTCAAGATCCTCACGTCCGGCTTGCTGGGCGAGCAGTACATCGGCATCGAGCCCGGGGCCGAGGAAGCGACTCTGGCCGCCGGCGATGTCATCACGCAGACGCAGTCGGCGGTCGTGCTCGAGAACCTCATCAGCCAGTTCCTGTACAACCGTGCGGCCGACGCACCCGCTGCGCCTCAAGGCAACAGGAGCAAGTGATGGGGGGCGAGCGAGCGAGTTCCTCCGCGGTCCGCGTGGCGCGGCGTCTGGCGGCGTTGGTCCTTTGCGCGTGGCTGACCGGGTGTGCCACCACCCACCCCGGCGACCCCTTCGAGCCGATGAACCGCAAGGTCTACGCCTTCAACGAGGCGCTCGACAAGGCGGTCGTCAAACCGGTCGCGCAAACCTACCGGGACGTGGTGCCCCGTCCCGTGCGCACCGGCGTGTCCAACTTCTTCTCCAACATCGGCGACGCCTGGTCCGCCATCAACAGCCTGCTGCAACTCAAGCTGGAGCCCGCCTTGCGCAACACCATGCGCTTCGGGATCAACACGGTGTTCGGGTGGGGCGGGCTGCTGGACATCGCCACCGAGGCGCGCATCGAGCGTCAGGAGGAGGACTTCGGTCAGACGCTGGGGCGCTGGGGCGTGGGTCCGGGCCCCTACATCGTGCTGCCGCTGCTCGGACCTTCGACGCTGCGCGATACCGCGGCGCTGCCGCTGGACATGCGGGCGTCGGCCGCGGGGCTGGTCGGGGATGAGGAGGCCGCCGTCGGCTTGACCGCTTTGCGTATGGTGGAGCGGCGTGCCGCCTTGCTCGATGCCACCCGGCTGTTGGAGCAGGTCGCGCTCGACCCGTATCTCTTCGTGCGCGATGCGTACCTGCAGCGGCGCCGCAATGCGGTGTATGACGGCAATCCGCCAGCGGAAGACGACGAGTACGACGAGGAGTACGACGAGCAAGAGCAGGGCCAGCCGCCGGGCAAGGAGCAGGGCGCTGCGCAGTGAACCGGGCCGCGCCCTGAATCCGTGCCTGGATGCCGGGGTGCTCGCACAGGCGGGGGAGCGCCTGTTGCGGCTGGTCACCGTTGGAACCTCCGCTGCTACCGGCACGTCGAACCAATTCGTGCGGGTGTCGGTCTCAAGAATACGGTGTCAGGTATGGCAGGCGCTCGCCTGCCGGAGCTAGAAAGGACGACAACGATGCTGAATCGCCGAGGATTCGTGGCATGGTGCGCGGGAGCGTTCCTTGCCTTTGCGACCCTGACGGGTCATGCACAGTCGCAGGAGGCGCCCGATGCACTGATCCAGCGCCTGTCCGACGAGGTGCTTCAGACGATCAAGCAGGACAGGGCCGTGCAAGCCGGAAGCCTGCCGCGCATCATGGAGCTCGTCGATGCGAAGATCATGCCGCACGTGAACTTCCGCCGGATGACCGCGCTCACGGTGGGCCGCTACTGGCGCCAGGCGACGCCCGAGCAGCAGCAGCGGCTGCAGGAGGAGTTCAAGCAGCTCTTAATCCGCTCGTATGCGGGAGCCGTCAATCAGGTGCGTGACTACCAGGTGGTGGTCAAGCCGCTGCGGGCGGACCCCGAAGACAAGGAAGTCATCGTGCGTACCGAGGTGCGCGGGGGCAAGGAGCCGGTGCAGCTCGACTACCGGCTGGAAAAGACGCCGAACGGCTGGAAGATCTACGACGTGAACGTGCTGGGGATCTGGCTGGTCGAGAACTACCGCAGCAGTTTCGCGCAGGAGATCGGACAGCATGGCATCGATGGCCTGATCGCGCGCCTGGCCGAGCGCAACAAGAGCGGCGCGGCCGGCAACGGCGCGACGAACGCCAGCGCCAACGGCCGCAGCTGACCGGAGGTGCGATGTTGCTGTTGCCTGCCACGGTGACGGTGCACGAGGCCAACGACACCCTGCAGATGCTCACGCAGGCGCTGCGGCGCGAGGCCGGGGCACGGTTGGTGGTCGATGCCAGCGCGCTCGCGCAGTTCGACTCGTCGGTGCTGGCCGTGCTGCTCGAGTGCGCGCGCCAGGTCAAGGCAGCCGGCAAGCGGCTGGAGGTCTTGCACCTGCCGGTGAAGTTGCGCGCGCTGGCCGCGCTCTATGGCGTGGCCGAGCTGCTGCCCGAGGCGGTGGCCTGAGGGCCGGGATCAGGCTTCCTCGGTGTAGCGCTTGGCGCGCAGGTTGCGCTTGATCTCCTGCAGCACGGGGCGCAGTTGCTCGCCCAGCCTCAGCGCCACGCCCGTGGTGAGGATGTCGATGATCGTCAGGTGCAGCAGCCGCGAGACCATCGGACTGTAGCGGTCGTAGTCCTCGGGATGGTCCGCCGCCAGAAGGATCTGGGCCTGCTGCGCCAACGGCGAGCCGCTGGCGGTGATGACGATGCTGGTGGCGCCCTTCTTGCGGGCGATCTCGGCGGCGTCGAGCAGGTCGCGGCTGCGGCCGGAGTTGGAGATGATGACCGCGCAATCGCCGGGCTTGAGCATCGTCGCGCTCATGACCTGCACGTGTCCGTCGCTGCAGGCCACCGTGTTCACGCCCAGGCGAAAGAACTTGTGCTGCGCGTCCTGCGCGACGATGCCCGAGTTGCCGACCCCATAGAACTCGATGCGACGACCGGACTTGCCCGCCTGCGCGAGGGCCTCGATGGCGCGTTCGAAGGCGTGGCCGGCGGCATCGTTGCGCAACTTCAGCAGCGCCGACACCGCGTTGTCGATCACCTTGACGATGATGTCCGAGGGCTTGTCATCCTCGTCGACCGCGCGGTGCACGAAGGGGACGCCTTCGTTGACGCTGCCCGCGAGCTTGAGCTTGAAGTCGGCGAGGCCGTCGTAACCGACGCTGCGGCAGAAGCGCACCACGGTGGGCTTGCTGACGTGGGCGCGCTCGGCGAGTTCGGCCACCGGCAGGCTGGCGAAGCTGCGGGGGTCGGCAAGCACGAGTTTGGCCACCCGCTGCTCGGCGGGGGGCAGGGCGGGGATGGAGGCCTTGATACGGTCGAGCATGGCGTCCTCAGCAGGGCGGCATCGGCGGCCGCGTTCTCGTCATGGGGCAATCACTGTTCTTCGGCCCACGCAAAGCCGTCTCGTGCCACCAGCGCGCTGGCGGCGGGCGGTCCCCAGGAGCCGGCCTTATAGGGCCGCGGCCCGCTGGTGTCGAGCGACCACGCCTGGAGGATCGGCTCGACCCAGCGCCAGGCCTGCTCTTGCTCGTCGGAGCGCACGAAGAGGTTCAGTCGGCCGGCGATGACGTCCAGCAGCAGCCGCTCGTACGCGCCCACGCGCTCGGTCGGGAAGGCCTTGTCGAAATCGAGGTCGAGGAACACCGGCGAGAGCAGGTCGTGCTGCAACGCCCCCTTGGCGGCCAGCAGGTGCAGCTCGAGGCCGTCTTCGGGCTGCAGCTTGATCACCAGCTTGTTGGGCTGGGAGACACCGCCGAAGATGTTGTGCGGTGTGGGCCGGAAGTTGACGACGATCTGCGCGTCGCGGGCGGCCAGGCGCTTGCCGGTGCGCAGGTAGAACGGCACGCCCGCCCAGCGCCAGTTCTGCACCTCGGTGCGCAGGGCGACGAAGGTCTCCGTCTGGCTGTCGGCCGGGACCTTCTGCTCGTCGAGATAACCGGGCACCGGCTTGCCGTCGATCGCGCCGGCGCGGTACTGACCGCGCACCACATCGCGCAACACCGACTCCATCGCGAACGGCTTGAGAGATCGCAGCACCTTGAGCTTCTCGTCGCGGATCGCGTCGGCGTCGTTGGAGGCGGGCGGCTCCATCGCGATCATCGTGAGCAGCTGCAGCGCGTGGTTCTGGATCATGTCGCGCAAGGCGCCGGTGCGGTCGTAGAAGTCGCCGCGGGTGCCCACGCCGATGCTCTCGGCCAGCGTGATCTGGATGTTGGCGATGCTCTCGCGGCGCCACAGGGGCTCGAACAGCACGTTGCCGAAGCGCAGCGCCATCAGGTTCTGCACCGAGGGCTTGCCGAGGTAGTGGTCGATGCGGAAGGCCTGCTGCTCGGTGAAGACGGAACGCACGACGCGGTTGATCTCCTGCGCGCTGCGCAGGTCGTGGCCGAGCGGCTTTTCGAGCACGACGCGGATGTGCGGGTCGTTCAGCCCGGCGCGGCCGAGCTGCTCGCAGATCACCGGGAACAGGTACGGACTGGTTGCGAGGTAGAGGACCACCGTGTCGGCGCGGCGCTCCTCCAGCCATTCCTTCAGCCGCGCGTAGTCCTGCGGCTGCGAGAGGTCCATCCGGCGGTAGAACAGCATCTCGGCGAAGCGCGAGAACTCCTCCTCCGTCGGCCGCTTGGGCGTGTCCACGTCCTGGAAGCGCTCGCGCAGCCACGCTCGGTACTGCTCGTCGCTTTGCGTGTCGCGCGCGACGGCCAGGATGCGCCCGTCCGCCGGCAGCTTGCCATGACGGAACGCCTGGAAGAGCGCGGGCATGAGCTTGCGCCAGGTGAGATCGCCGGTGCCGCCGAAGAAGACGAGGTCGAAGGACATGGGTCGAATGGGTAACCGAAGGAAAACCGCACGGCCGGGGCCAGGCACATGCAGACGAGCGCGATGTAATTTTGTTTCAGCCCGATGATGCCGAGAAACACACAGCACGTCAAATGGCCCCCTGGGGTGGTGCAGAGTGGCCCCGGCGTCCCATCGCCCGGTTACCGGCGGGTTTCAAGGGTAATCTTGTTACCAGTTTCCTGGTGGCCGCAGCCCGGCCCGTCTGCAGCCCGCCGGGCCCGGCGCGCGACAATGGGCGCCTTGACTACCCCATCTCATCCATGAGCTCGCTCGACGCACTCAAGCAATCCACCGTCGTCGTCGCCGACACCGGCAACTTCAAGCAATTGGCGAAGTACGCGCCGCGCGATGCGACGACCAATCCGTCCCTCATCCTCAAGGCCGTGCAGCACCCGGACTACGCGCACCTGCTGCACGAGACCGTGGAGGCCCACCGGGGAGAGCCGATGGACCTGGTGGTCGACCAGGTGCTGGTGCGTTTCGGTGTCGAGATCCTGAAGGTCGTGCCCGGTCGCGTCTCCACCGAGGTGGACGCCCGGCTGAGCTTCGATACCGCGGCGACCATCGCGCGCGCGCAGCGCATCATCGATCTGTACGACGCGGCGGGGGTGGCGCGCGACCGGGTGCTCATCAAGATCGCTTCGACCTGGGAAGGCATCCAGGCCGCGCGCGCGCTCGAGCACGAAGGCATCCATTGCAACCTGACGCTGTTGTTCTCGTTCTGCCAGGCCGTGGCGTGCGGGGAGGCGGGGGTGACGCTGATCTCGCCGTTCGTCGGGCGCATCTACGACTGGTACAAGAAGCAGGCCGGCGCTGCCTGGGACGAGCAGGCGATGGCCGGTGTGAACGACCCCGGGGTGCGCTCGGTGACGCGCATCTACGAGTACTACAAGCACTTCGGCATCGAGACCGAGGTGATGGGCGCGAGCTTCCGCAACGTGGGGCAGATCCTGGCGCTGGCCGGGTGCGATCTGCTCACGATCAGCCCGGAGCTGCTCGAGCAGCTGCAGTCGATGGACCAGCCGGTGGTGCGGCGCCTGGACCCCGCGGCTGCGCGTGCGGCGAGCGTCAAGGCGGTCAGCTACAACGAGGCGAGCTTCCGCTACGCCCTCAACGAGGACGCGATGGCCACCGAGAAGCTCGCCGAGGGCATCCGGCTGTTCGCCGCCGACGCTGGCAAGCTGGAGGCGTTGATCCAGGCGGCGTGAACGTGCCCGAGCCGCGACTGGGCGGCCGGGCCCGCCGGCGGCGAAAGCCCGGTGCGCGCTGCCGACGCCGGGCCTGCAACTCAGGGAAGGAGAAGAACAGCGATGACGACAGCGTATCCGCGTTGCGACCGCACGACCGTGTGGGCGGCGCTGCAGGGGCATTTCGAGGCGCACGGGCGCGATTTCGACCTGCGCGAGGCCTTCGGCCGCGACCCGGGCCGTTTCGAGGCGTGGAGCTTCGAGGCGCCCGAGGTGTTTGCCGATCTGTCGAGGAACCTCATCGACGTGGCCACCCTCAAGCTGCTGGTGGCGCTGGCCGAGGAGTGCGGCCTGCCTGAGCGGCGCGACGCGATGCTGCGGGGCGAGCCCATCAATCACACCGAGGGGCGGGCGGTGCTGCACACCGCGTTGCGCGCGCCCCCGGGGGCGGGGCCTCACAGCGCCGAGGTGCACGAGGTGCTCGACCGCATGCTGGAGTTCGCCGAGCGGGTGCGCGATGTGGCGAGCAGCGGCATCCGGCACGTGGTCAACATCGGCATCGGCGGCTCCGACCTCGGGCCGCAGATGGCGGTGCCGGCGCTCGACGCCTTCGTGCATCCGCAGTTGCAGTTCCACTTCGTCTCGAACGTCGACGGGCACGACATCGCGCCGGTGTTGCGCAGGCTCACGCCCGAACAGACGCTCTTCATCGTCGCCTCCAAGACTTTCACGACGCAGGAGACGATGGCGAACGCCCAGGTGGCGCGGGCCTGGTTCCTGGCGCACGGCGGGCGCGACATCGACCGCCATTTCGTCGCCACCACCACCAACGTGAAGGCCGCCGCCGAGTTCGGCATCACGACGACCTTCGGCTTCTGGGACTGGGTGGGCGGGCGTTACTCGCTGTGGTCGGCGATCGGGCTGCCGCTTGCGATCGCCATCGGCGCCGAGCACTTCCGGGCGCTGCTGGCGGGCGCCCATGCGATGGACCGGCACTTCGCCGAGGCGCCGCTCGCGCGCAACCTCCCGGCGGTGCTGGGCCTGCTGGACGTGTGGTATCGCAACTTCCACCGCTTCACCAGCCGCAGCGTCGCGCCGTACCACCAGGGCTTGAAGCGTCTGCCCGCGTACCTGCAACAGCTCGAGATGGAGTCCAACGGCAAGCGCGTGGACCTGCAGGGCGAGCCGCTGCCCTACGCCACCTCGCCGGTCGTGTGGGGCGAGCCGGGCACGAACGGGCAGCATGCGTACTTCCAGATGCTGCACCAGGGCACGGACGTCATTCCGGTGGAGTTCATCCTGGTGCGGCGCCCGACGCACGGCCATGAGGACCTGCATGCCAAGCTGCTGGCCAACGGGCTCGCGCAGGCGCAGGCCCTGATGCGCGGCAAGACCACCGAGGAGGCGATGCTCGAGAAGGCGCCCACCGCCTCGCCTGCGCTCGATGCCGCCACCGTCGCGCGGCACCGCACCTTCCCCGGCAACCGGCCGAGCACGACCTTCGTGCTGGACCAGCTCACGCCGCGCAGCCTGGGCGCCCTGATCGCCATGTACGAGCATCGGGTGTTCACCAGCGGTGCGCTGTGGGGCATCAACAGCTTCGACCAGTGGGGGGTGGAACTGGGCAAGGCGCTGTGCAACGACTTGCTGCCGCGGCTGGCCTCGGGCGACACCGCCGGACTCGACGCTTCCACCGCCGGCCTGATCGGGCGCCTGCGGGGGGCGGGCCGATGAAGGTGGTGTTCGACTTCGGCGGCGTCGTCTTTCGCTGGCGCCCCGAGGTGTTGATGAGGCAGTGTCTGCCGACGCGGGTGCAGTCCCGCGAGGACGCGACGCTGTGGGCGGCGAGGTTCTTCCAGCATGACGCCGGGGATTGGGGCGAGTTCGACCGCGGCGCCGTCGACGCCGACGAACTGGTCGAGCGCGTCGCGCGCCGCACCGGGCTCTCGCGCGAGGAGGTGCAGCGCGTGGTCGATGCGGTGCCCGACGAGCTCGAGCCGATCGCCCCGACCCTGGCGCTGATCGGGCGCATCAAGGAAGCCGGGCACCGGCTGTACTTCCTCTCGAACATGCCCGCGCCGTATGCGGCGGAACTGCGGCGGCGCCACCGCTTCCTGGAGTGGTTCGACGACGGCGTGTTTTCGTCCGAGGTGCGGCTGATCAAGCCGGACCCGTCGATCTTCCAGACCGCGCTGCAGCGCTTTCGGGCGCAGCCTCGGGACTGCGTGTTCCTCGACGACCATCCCCGCAACGTGGAGGTGGCCCGCGAGCTGGGCTGGCAGGCCGTGCACTTCGTCGATGCGGCCCAGGCCGCGTTGGCGTTGGAGGACTTGGGCGTGTTGCGCACCCCGCGCGCCTCCTGAAAGCGTGCGCAGGCCCGGCGATTCAACGGCGGCCGGGGGCCAGCCAGGCTTCGGCCAGCCGCACCCACAGGGTGCCGCCCAGCGGAATGAGGTCGTCGTTGAAGTCGTAGCTGGGGTTGTGCAGCATGCACGGGCCCATGCCATGGCCGCCTTCGCGGTGCGAGCCGTCGCCGTTGCCGATCAGGAAGTAGGCGCCGGGCTTTTCCAGCAGGAAGTAGCTGAAGTCCTCGGCGCCCATCGTGGGCTCGAACTCGAGCACGTTCTCGGCCCCCACGAGGTCCGCCATCACCTGGCGGACGAACTCCGTCTCGGCCGGATGGTTGATGGTGGGCGGGTAGTTGCGGTGGAACTCGAACTCGCATTCGCAGCCGAAGGCCGCGGCGGTGTGGCGCGCGATCTCCTCCATGCGCCGCTCGATCAGATCCAACACCTCGAGCGTGAACGTGCGCACCGTGCCCTGGATCTCGCAGGTGTCGGGCACGACGTTGGTCGCCTCGCCGGCGTGGATCATCGTGACCGAGATGACGCCGGCGTCGATGGGACGCTTGTTGCGCGTGATGATGGTCTGGAAGGCCTGCACCATCTGGCAGGCCACCGGCACCGGGTCCACGCCGTTGTGCGGCATGGCCGCATGGGCGCCTTTGCCGCGGATGACGATGCGGAACTCGTTGCTGGAGGCAAAGCAGGGGCCGGGCTTGATGGCGAACTGACCGACCTTCATGCCGGGCCAGTTGTGCATGCCGAAGACGGCCTCCATCGGGAACTTCTCGAACAGGCCGTCGCGGATCATCTCGCGCGCGCCGCCGCCGCCTTCTTCGGCCGGCTGGAAGATGAGGTACACGGTGCCGTCGAAGTCGCGGTGGTTCGCCAGATGGCGGGCGGCTGCGAGCAGCATTGCGGTGTGGCCGTCATGGCCGCACGCGTGCATCTTGCCCGGGTGGCGGCTCGCGTGCGCGAAGCGGTTGTGCTCAGTGATCGGCAGCGCGTCGATGTCGGCGCGCAGGCCGATGGCGCGCGACGAGGTGCCGTTCCTGACGATGCCGACCACGCCGGTCTTGCCCAGGCCCCGTTCGATCGGGATGCCACAGTCGGTCAAGGCCCGCGCGATGACGTCGGCCGTGCGGACTTCTTCGAAGCAGAGCTCGGGATGGGCGTGGATGTCGCGCCGAAGGGCGGCGAGGCCGGCCTTGTCGGCCAGGATGGATTCGATGAGTTGCATCGGCAGGCTCCGTAGGCGACCCACACGGTCGCAGGGGCCTTCGAGGAAAGGCCCGGCGCGCCGGCGCTCACGGCGCCGGGCGGGATCAGTGTAGCGGCACCTCCCGAGCGGGGTGTGCACGCCCCGACAAGCCCGTGGCGCCCGCCGGTCTACGGTTGTTCTTCATGGTCTTGGGCTCGTGCGCGCGCCCATCGTCGGGCGGCCGTGGAAGAATGGATGCCCGCCCGCACCAGGCCGGCGGGGGCCTGGGGCGGCCTCGGCCTGCCGCGGCAGCCGAGGCACGGGACAGCCACGTGTCGAGAATCGAGGGACCATGGACAGCGCGAACGCGATCGAAAGCGCAAAGGATCAAGCCGGCAGCCGGATCGTCCGGGCCGCGTGCCCGCACGACTGCCCGGACACCTGCGCGATGCGGGTGACGGTGCAAGGCGGGCGCGTCGTGAAGGTGCAGGGCGACCCGGAACATCCCACCACGCACGGCGCTTTGTGTCAGAAGGTCTCGCGCTATGCCGAGCGCACCTACCACCCCGAGCGCGTGCTGAGGCCGCGCAAGCGCATCGGCCCCAAGGGCAGCGGGCGTTTCGTCGAGGTGAGCTGGGACGAGGCGCTGGACGACATCGCGGCAAGGCTGCGTGCCATCGCCGCGCGCGACCCGCAGGCCATCGTGCCCTACAGCTATGCCGGCACGATGGGGCTGGTGCAGGGCGAGAGCATGGCGGCGCGCTTCTTCCACCGGCTCGGGGCCTCGCTGCTGGACCGCACGATCTGCGCGAGCGCGGGCTCCGAGGCGCTGGCGGCGACCTATGGCGGCAAGGTCGGCATGCATGTGGAACACTTCGCCGAAAGCCGCCTGATCCTCATCTGGGGCAGCAATTCGATCGCCTCGAACCTGCATTTCTGGAGCATCGCGCAGGAAGCCAAGCGGCGCGGGGCGAAGCTGGTGTGCATCGACCCCCGGCGCAGCGAGACGGCGGACAAGTGCCACCAGCACCTGCAACTGCTGCCGGGCACCGACGGGGCCCTGGCGCTGGGTCTGATGCACGAGCTGATCCGCCACGATGGGCTGGATCACGACTACATCGAGCGCCACACCGAAGGCTGGCCGGCCCTGCGCGAACGTGCGCTGCAGTGGCCGCCCGAGCGCGTGGCCGCGGTGTGCGGCCTCACCGCCGACGAGGTGCGGGCGCTGGCGCGCGACTACGCGCTCACCCGCCCGGCGGCCATACGCCTCAACTACGGCATGCAGCGCGTGCGCGGCGGCGGCAATGCGGTGCGGCTGATCGCCGTGCTGCCGTGCCTGGTGGGGGCCTGGCGGCATCGGGCGGGGGGCTTGCTGCTGTCCAGTTCCGGCTGGTTTCCGGTGCAGCGGGCCGCCCTGCAGCGGCCCGACTTGCTGGCAGGCCGGCGGCCGCGCACGATCAACATGAGCACGATCGGCGACGACCTGCTCCAAGGTCCCTCGCCCTCGTTCGGGCCCCGGATCGAGGCGCTCGTCGTCTATAACAGCAACCCGGTGGCCGTGGCGCCGGAGTCGCCCAAGGTGGTGCGCGGCTTCTCGCGCGAGGACCTGTTCACCGTGGTGCTGGAGCACTTCATGACCGACACGGCGGACTACGCGGACTACGTGCTGCCTGCCACCACCCAGCTCGAGCACCTGGACGTGCACACCAGCTACGGCCACACCTACGCGCTCATCAACGAGCCGGCGATCGCGCCGCTGGGTGAGGCGCGGCCCAACACCGAGATCTTCCGCCAGCTCGCGGCCCGCATGGGCTTCGACGAGCCGTGCTTCGCCGACAGCGACGAGGCGTTGGCGCGGCAAGCCTTCGCGCGCGAGGACGTGGACTTCGCGCAGCTGCGCGAGGCGGGCTGGGTCAAGCTCGCGCTGCCCCAGGCGCCCTTTGCCGAGGGCGGGTTCCCCACACCCAGCGGCCGCTGCCGCATCGACGCCCCGGGCTTCGGCGTGCCGGACTACGTGCCCAACCACGAAGGCCCGGAGTCGGCGCCCGAGCTCGTCGCGCGCTACCCGCTCGCGATGATCTCGCCGCCGGCACGCAATTTCCTCAACTCGACGTTCGTCAACGTCAAGAGCCTGCGCGACATCGAAGGCCAGCCGCTGCTCGAGATCCATCCGCACGACGCGGCGGCCCGCGGCATCGGGGAGGGCGAGATGGTGCGGGTCTACAACGACCGGGGCGAATACCGGTGCGTGGCGCGTGTGACGGAGCGGGCGCGGCCCGGGGTCGTCAACGGGTTGGGCATCTGGTGGCGCAAGCTGGGGCCGGACGGCACCAACGTCAACGAAGTGACGCACCAGCGGCTCACCGACATCGGCCGCGCGCCGTGCTTCTACGACGTGCGGGTCGAGGTGAGCCGCGTCGCGGGCTGAACGGGGCGACGGATGCACATGGAGCCGAGCCGACCCGCTGCTGCCCGCCGCCGGTGGCGCCGCCTCGGGTGGGCGGCCGTGCTGGTGGCCGCCAGTGCGACCCTGGTCGGGCTGGCCGGCTGTGGCAGCGTGGGGTACTTGGCGCAGTCGGTGCGCGGGCATTTCGCCCTCCTGCACGAGGCCAAACCCGTGCCGCTGTGGCTCGACGATGCCGCCACGCCGCAGCAGCTGCGCGAGCGCCTGGCGCTCAGCCAGCGCATCCGCGACTTCGCCAGCCGGGAGCTGAAGCTGCCGGACAACGGCAGCTACCGCCGCTATGCCGACCTCAAGCGAGCGGCCGCGGTGTGGAACGTGGTGGCGGCACCGCCCCTGAGCCTGCAGCTCAAGACCTGGTGCTTCCCGGTGGTCGGCTGCGTGGGCTACCGCGGCTACTTCGATCGGGAGGCGGCCCTCGCCGAAGCCAAGGCGCTGCAGGCCGAAGGCTACGAGGTGATGGTCTATGGCGTGCCGGCCTACTCGACGCTGGGGTGGTTCGACGATCCGCTGCTCAACACCTTCATCCACTACCCCGAAGGCGAACTGGCGCGGATGATCTTCCACGAACTGGCGCACCAGGTGGCGTATGCGTCCGGCGACACGACTTTCAACGAGTCGTTCGCCACCGCCGTGGAGCGCCTGGGCATCGAGCGCTGGATGGCGAGCCAAGCCAGCGCCGAGGCGCGCGCCGAGTATGCGGCCTACGACGCGCGGCGGCAGGATTTCCGCGCGCTCACGATGCGCTACCGGGACCAACTGCGGGCGCTGTATGCGAGCCCCCTGCCCGAGACGGACAAACGCAGCCGCAAGGCCGCCCTGTTCGCCCAGATGCGCGCCGAACACGAGCGGATGAAGGCCGAGCGCTGGGGCGGGCATTCGGGCTACGATGGGTGGTTCGAGCGTGCCAACAACGCGGCGCTGGGCGTGCTGGGGGCCTACAACGAGCTGGTGCCCGGGTTCGAGCGGCTGTTCGTGGCCGAGGGGCGCGACTTCGAGCGCTTCTACGCGGCGGTGAGGCGCTTGGCACAAGCGCCGCAGGACGAACGCCGTGCGGCCCTGGCGATGCCCAGCGTGGCGGCGGCGCCGGCGCGATGATGCAGCCGGCGGGCGGAGGGAAGGCGATGAGCGAGATCTCGATTCGACGCGAACACCGGCTGGGGTTGCCCCGGGCGCGTGAGCTCGCGGCGAAATGGGCCGAGGATGCCGAGGAGCAGTTCGGGATGAGCTGCCGCGTCGAGCAAGGCACCGAGGCCGACTGCATCCGCTTCGCCCGCCCCGGGGTGGAGGGGACGCTCACCGTGGCCGGCGACCGCTTCGAGCTGTACGTCAAGCTCGGCACGCTGCTCGCGGGCTTTCGCAAGCGCATCGAGACCGAGGTGGAGAAGAACCTCGACGTGCTGCTGGCGCGCGAGGCGCCGCGGCTGGAGGCGTCACGGGCCGAGGCCGAGCGCCGGGCGAAGAAGGAAGGCTGAGGCTGCCGGCGCCGGCGCTCAGATCACTTCAGGGACTCGATGAGGTCGATGTAGTCCTGCATCGCCTGCTCACGGGTGCGGCCCTTGAGCGCTTCCCAGGCGTCGTACTTGGCGCGGCCGACGAAGTCGGTGAAGCCGGGGCGCTCGCCCTGCACGTCCCCGGCGGTCGCCTGCTTGTACAGGGCGTAGATCTTCAGCAGCGTCATGTTGTCCGGCTTTTCGGGCAGCGACTTGGACTCGGCGACGGCTTGTTCGAAACGGGCTTGGAGGTCGGACATGGCAGGCTGTGGCGACGAAGGGTGGAAGAAGGCACCGGCAGAGCCGAAGTGCTTTTCGTACGAACGTTCGTGCGGCAATGCTACACCCTTTGTGGCGGCGGGCGGTGAACCCGACGCCGCCGCGGGTGTTCGCAGCCGCGCGTTCACTCGACGCGGTGAGGGCGGTCGTTCGCGCTCTCCGGCGCCGGGGCGCCCCACTGCCGCCGGGCGGCGGCGCGGAATTCGGTGGGGGCCAGGCCTGTGGCCCGCGTGAAGAAGCGGGTGAAGTACGCGGCATCCGAGAAACCGAGCGACAGCGCGATCTCCTTGACGCTCAGCAAGGTGTAGGCCAGATCGCGCCGCGCCTGCAGCAGCAGCCGCCCGTGCAAGGCCCCCAGGGCGGAGGTGCCGAGCACGCCGCGGCAGATGCGGTTGAGCTGGGTCGGCGTGAGGCCCAGCTGCTCGGCATACCAGGGAATCCGGCGCTCCTCGCGGTAGTGCCGCTCCAGCAGGGCGCGAAAGCGCCGGGCGTGCTGCAGGCCCCGGCCCGAGCCGCCTGCGGCTTGCCCGGCGGCATGCTCGGCCGCGCGGCCCACCCGCACGAGCAACTGGGTGAGGCAGGCGGCCAGCGCGGTCAGGCGCCAGGGGGCATCGCCGGCGAGTTCCTGCGCCAGCACGCCCAGTTGCTGGCGGACGGGCTCGAACCAGAGGCGGTCGGCCTCGCGTGGAAACTGCAGGCAGGCCGGATGGGCCAGCCGCTCGGCCAGGCCCGGGGTGGCTTGCAGCAGCGCGTCGACTTGCTGCTGCACGACGGTCAGGATCACCCCGTCGACGTCGCGCGAGAAACGAAAGCCATGCACGACCAGGGCCGGCACGAAGATCACGCACGGCGCGGCGAAGGGCAGCCGCCGGTCCTCGAACACCGCCTCGCCGTCACCGGCGCCCAGACATAGCAACTGCACGAACACGTCGTGCCGATGGGGTCGGATCTCCCAGTCGTACAGACGGCTGCGCTCTGCGATCGACTCCAGATGCAGGTTCTCCGGGATGAGCGGCTGCTCATGCTCCCCGTACAGCGCGTAGGTGGGAACGGACTTCATGGCGGGACGGGCGGGGCGGGTGCCCCCGGCGCGGCAGCGGGCGCCCGACCTCGGGCGCCACCTGTCGCACGAATGTTCCGATTGTCCAAGCCTTTGTGTTTTCCGTCTATTTGCACGCGGGCCGCAGCCGCCTAATCTCGTTGATACAAGACAAGGAGACATGCCATGAAGAAGGTGCAGGTGGCCATCATCGGCTCCGGACCCTCGGGGCTGCTGCTGGGGCAGCTGTTGTACAAGGCGGGCATCGACAACCTCATCCTCGAGCAGCGCAGCAAGGAGTACGTGCTGGCCCGCATCAGGGCGGGGATCATCGAGCAGATCGCCCAGGACCTTCTGGACGAGGCCGGGGTGGGGGCGCGCATGCACCGCGAGGGGCTGGTGCACCACGGCATCGAGCTGGCCTTCAAGGGCGAGCGCCACCGCATCGACATGCACCGGCTCACCGGCGGCAAGTCGGTGATGGTGTACGGCCAGACGGAAATCACGCACGACCTCATGGACGCGCGCGAGGCCGAGGGCTTGCCCACGGTGTACGAGGCGGCCCACGTCAGCATCCACGATTTCGACGGCGCGCGGCCGCGGGTGCGCTACGAGAAGGACGGCCGCACGCACGAGATCGAGTGCGACTTCATCGCGGGATGCGACGGCTTTCACGGCGTGTGCCGGGCGAGCGTGCCGGCGCAGGCGATCAAGACGTACGAGCGGGTCTACCCCTTCGGATGGCTGGGCATCCTCTCGGACACCCCGCCGGTGTCCGACGAGCTGATCTACACCCATCACGAACGCGGCTTCGCCCTGTGCAGCATGCGCTCGCCCACGCGCAGCCGGCATTACGTGCAGGTGCCGCTCACCGAGAAGGTGGAGGACTGGAGTGACGAGCGGTTCTGGGACGAGCTGCGCGCCCGGCTGGACCCGGTGGCCGCGGAGCGGCTGGTGACCGGGCCGTCGATCGAGAAGAGCATCGCGCCGCTGCGCAGCTTCGTCGCCGAGCCGATGCGCTTCGGGCGGCTGTTCCTGGCCGGCGATGCGGCCCACATCGTGCCGCCCACCGGCGCCAAGGGGCTCAACCTGGCCGCGTCGGACGTGCGTTATCTCTCGCGCGCCCTGATCGAACACTACCGGGAGGGCAGCAGCGCCGGCCTGGACCACTATTCGCAGAAAGCCCTGCGCCGCATCTGGAAGGCCGAGCGCTTCTCCTGGTACATGACCAGCCTCTTGCACCGCTTTCCCGAGCATGGGGAGTTCGGGCAGAAGATCCAGGAGGCCGAACTGGACTACCTCGTGCACTCGGAGGCGGCGTCGACGTCGCTGGCCGAGAACTATGTCGGACTTCCCTTCGAGGACTGAATCCCGCCCAGGGTCCGACCTTGACGAACGTCAAGGTCGCCCTGATGTGCGCCGCCTACGATGCCCCTGACCCGGAGCCCCGCCGGGCGGGGATGCGTTCGCCGTGCCGGCCCGGTTGGGCTGGGCCGCGGCGGCGACGACCGGGGACGTGGAGCGCGCATGGGATTCTTTCGCTGGAAGCTCTCGACGAAGCTGTTCGTCGTGGGCATCACCTTTCTGGTCCTGGCTCTGGGCTCGACGGGGCTGACGCTGTGGGTGAGCTGGCAGCTCGAAGGCGGCGCGGCCGCGGTCAACGAAGCCGGGCGGCTGAGGATGATGAGCTACCGGCTCGCGCTGGCCTTGCCCCATGCGTCGCCGGCCGACCTGCAGGCCCAGGCCGAGCGCTTCGAGCGCGGGTTGGACCTGCTGGAGCACGACGACCCGCGCCGACCGCTGTTCGTGCCGCGCGACGGGGAGGTCCACCTGCGCTTCCTGGCGGTGCAGGACCGCTGGAAGGAACTGCGTGCCCGCTGGCTCGGGCCGGCCCGCCCCGACGGCGGGCGCGTGCTGGACGAGGCCGACGCGTTCGTGATCCTCGTCGACGATTTCGTCTCGTCGATCGAGCACCATCTGTCGCGCTGGACGGCACTGCTCCACGTGGTCCAGTTCGCGATCATGGGGCTCGCGCTCGCCAGCGCGATCGCGCTCATGTACACCGGCTACCTGCTCGTGCTGGAGCCTCTGGCCCGCCTGCAACGGGGCTTGCAGCGCCTGGCGCAAGGCGACTTCTCCGAGCGCATCGAGGCCCGCACGCAGGACGAGTTCGGCGACCTGGCGCGGGGCTTCAACCTCATGGCCGAGCAGTTGGGGCAGGCATACGGCGACCTCGAGGACAAGGTGCGCGAGAAGACCGCGCGGCTCGAGGTGAAACGCGAGCGGCTCTCGGCGCTGTACGAGATCTCGAGCTTCGTGTCGTCGGCGACCTCCATCGAGGCGCTGATGCAAGGCTTTGCGAAGAAGGTGCGCACCGTCGCGAAGGCCGATGCCGTGGCCGTGCGCTGGAGCGATGCGAGCCGCCAACGCTTCGTGATGGCCGGCAACGACTGCCTGCCCGAGCCGATGGCCGAGGCCGAGCGGTGCCTGGTGGCCGGCCAGTGCCACTGCGGCACGAGCGACGACGCCGCCCCGGTGCGGGTGATCCCGATCCGCGAAGCGCGCTCCGGCCCCGCGCTGCCGCATTGCGAGCAGGCCGGCTACCGAACCCTGGTGACGGTGCCGGTGCGCACCCACCAGCGCACGCTGGGCGAGATCGACCTGTTCTATCGCGGGGACGTGGTGCTGGCCGAAGACGAGCGCGGCCTGTACGAGGCCATGGGCCAGCACCTGGCCGGCGCGATGGAAGCCCTGCGCGCAGCCGCGATCGAGCGCGAGTCGGCCATCGCCGAGGAGCGCGCTTTGCTCGCGCGCGAGCTGCACGACTCGATCGCGCAGTCGCTCGCCTTCTTGAAGCTGCAAGTGCCGTTGCTGCGGCAGGCCGTGGCGCGCGCCGACGCCGAGGGCATCGAGCGCGTGCTCGGCGAGATCGAGATGGGCATCCGCGAGAGCAATGCCGACGTGCGGGAGCTGCTGCTGCACTTTCGCACCCGCGCGCACGCGGACGACATCGAGGTGGCCCTGCGCACGACTTTGCAGAAGTTCGAACATCAGACCGGTATCGGGGCCAGCCTAGAGGTGCGCGGGCCGGGGCTGCCGCTGGACGCGGACGTGCAGATCCAGGTGCTGCACGTGGTGCAGGAGGCTTTGTCCAACGTGCGCAAACATGCCCAGGCGACGCATGCCTGGGTGGAGGTGGACCAGTGGCCGGTGTGGCGCTGTCGCATCCGCGACGACGGCAAGGGATTCGATGCCCGCTCGGGCGCGCCGGACTCCACCCACGTCGGACTGGCGATCATGCGCGAACGGGCGGCACGCATCGGCGCGACGATCGAGATCCAGTCCGCGCCCGGGCAGGGCACCTCGGTGCTGCTGACGCTGCCGCCGCGCACGGCGGCGGCCGAGCAGGCGCGCACCTTGCCGGAGGCGGTGTCGTGACGGTATCGTGAGGCTTCGCACACTTCCGTCCGGACTTCCGATCGCTTGCCCATGAACGCGCCGATCCGCATCCTCCTGGTGGACGATCACAACCTGTTCCGCCGCGGCCTGGCCGCCTTGCTGGCGCAGGAGCCCACGTTGCAGGTGGTGGGCCAAGCCGGCGATGCAGGAGAGGCGCAGCGCCTGCTGGCCGAGCTGCGCCCCGACGTGATGCTGCTCGACAACCACCTGCCCGGCGTGCGTGGCGTCGACGCGATCCCCGGCCTGCGCGAGGTGCATCCCGGCTGCCGCATCATCGTGCTCACGGTGAGCGAGGATGGGGCCGATCTGGCGGCCGCGCTCAAGGCCGGTGCGGCCGGTTACCTGCTCAAGACGGTCGAGGGCGAGATGCTCATCGACGGCATCCGGCGTGCGATGCGCGGCGAGTCGGTGGTGAGCCCCGAGATGACCGAAAAGCTCATTGCAGCCTTCCGCAGTGCGACCGCCAGCCCCGCACAAGCCGAGGAAGCGGAGGAGCCCGAGTCCGACGCTGGCCACGGAGGGCTCTCGCCGCGGGAGACGGAGATCCTGCGCGAGATCGCGCGCGGTGCGAGCAACAAGGAGATCGCGCGCACCCTCGGCATCGCCGAGACGACCGTCAAGATCCACGTGCAGCGCATCCTGCGCAAGCTCAACCTCACCTCGCGGGTGCAGGCCGCCGTGTATGCGAGCGGGCGCGGCCTGGCTTGAGGCAGCGCAAACACCGGCGCGAAAGCGGCCGGTGTAGTTCTTTCGAACGACAGGGCCCGCGGGCCCTGTCGTTCTTTGGAAGCAAGCGTTCGACCCAAGCGGAGAATGTTCGCGCAGGCGCGCTCTTCCTACAGTGGAGCCATCGTTTGAAAGAAGGAAAACACGATGGCCGCAACCCCTGTCGCGAGTGACGCCCGCCGGCGCCAGGCCGTGTCGGTGCTCATCGTCAGCACGCTCGCGTTCACCGTCTGCTTCATGGTGTGGATGATGTTCGGCGTCATCGGCATCCCGCTGAAGAAGACGCTCAACCTCAACGCCACCGAGTTCGGCCTGCTCACGGCCACGCCCGTTCTCACCGGCTCGCTCGTGCGCGTGCCGCTGGGCATCTGGACCGACCGCTACGGCGGTCGCATCGTGATGGCCATCCTCATGGCTGCCACCGTCCCGGCCATCTGGATGATGTCGTATGCCACCGAGTTCTGGCACTTCATCGTGATCGGCCTGTTCGTTGGCCTGGCCGGCGGCTCGTTCTCGGTGGGCACGCCTTACGTGGCCCGCTGGTTCCCGAAGGAGCGGCAAGGCTTTGCGATGGGCGTGTATGGAGCAGGCAACTCCGGGGCCGCCGTCAACAAGTTCGTGGCGCCGGCGCTGGTGGTGGCGTTCGGCTGGACGATGGTGCCTCAGGTGTACGCGGCAGTGATGCTCGGCACCCTGATCCTGTTCTGGATCTTCAGCTACCACGACCCCGCCCACCTCGTGCCCAGCAACGTGCGCTTCGTGGACCAGCTCAAGGCGCTGAAGGACCCGACGGTCCTCAAGTACTGCCAGTACTACAGCATCGTCTTCGGCGGCTACGTGGCGCTGTCGTTGTGGATGGTGCAGTACTACGTCGGCGAGTACGGACTCGACATCCGTGTCGCGGCGCTGCTGGCCGCGTGCTTCTCGTTGCCCGGCGGCGTGCTGCGTGCGATCGGCGGCTGGCTGTCCGACAAGTACGGCGCCCATGCCGTCACGTGGTGGGTGATGTGGGTGAGCTGGATCTGCCTGTTCCTGCTGAGCTACCCGCAAACCGACTTCACCATCCTCACGCTCGAAGGCCCGAAGACCTTCCACATCGGTCTCAACGTGTACGCCTTCACCGTCTTGATGTTCGTGCTCGGCATCGCGTGGGCGTTCGGCAAGGCGAGCGTATTCAAGTACATCGCCGACGACTACCCGAAGAACATCGGTGCGATCTCGGGCATCGTCGGGCTGGCCGGCGGGCTGGGCGGCTTCATCCTGCCCATCATGTTCGGCGCACTGCTGGACATCACCGGCATCCGTTCGAGCGCCTTCATGCTGCTGTACGGCGTGGTGTGGGTGTCTCTCATCTGGATGTACTTCACCGAGGTGCGGCGCACCCGTGTGATGGGCCCCGAGGCCGGCACGGCACCGGCGCGGGCCTGAGCCCCGATCTTCGAAGGAGCGTTTCCATGGCTTCGCATGTCATTCGTCACTGGAACCCGGAGGACCCGGCGTTCTGGTCCAAAGAGGGGCGCGCCGTCGCCCAACGCAACCTGTGGCTGTCCATCCCCGCGCTCACGCTCGCGTTCGCGGTCTGGATGGTCTGGTCGGTGGTGGTGGTCAACCTGCCCGCGGTCGGTTTCCGGTTCTCGACCAACCAGCTCTTCTGGCTGGCCTCGCTGCCGGCCCTGTGCGGCGCGACCCTGCGCATCTTCTACTCGTTCGCAGTGCCGATCTTCGGTGGGCGGCGGTGGACGGCCATCTCCACGGCCTCGCTCCTGCTGCCGTCCATCGGTATCGGCCTGGCAGTGCAGAACCCGGAGACGCCCTACGAGGTGTTCGTGCTGCTGGCGCTGCTCTGCGGCTTCGGCGGGGGCAACTTCGCCTCGAGCATGAGCAACATCAGCTTCTTCTTCCCGAAAGCGCAGAAGGGCACGGCGCTGGGCCTCAACGCCGGCCTGGGCAACCTGGGCGTGTCGCTGGTGCAGTTCGTCGTGCCGCTCGTGATCACCGCCGGGGTGTTCGGCTCGCTCGGCGGCCAGCCTCAGATCGTGGAGAAGGCAGGCACGCAGACGCTCATGTGGCTGCAGAACGCCGGGTACATCTGGGTGCCGTTCATCGCCGTGTCTGCGTTGGCCGCATGGTTCGGCATGAACGATCTGTCCGAGGCGAAGGCCAGCTTCGCGGACCAGGCGGTGATCTTCAAGCGCAAGCACAACTGGCTGATGTGCTGGCTCTACATCGGCACCTTCGGCAGCTTCATCGGCTACTCGGCGGGCTTCCCGCTGCTCATCAAGAGCCAGTTCCCGGGCGTGAACGCGCTGTCGTACGCCTGGCTGGGCCCGCTGGTCGGTGCGCTGATCCGCCCGGTGGGCGGCTGGCTGGCCGACAAGCTGGGTGGCGCCCGCGTGACGTTCTGGACGTTCATCGTGATGGGTCTCGGGGTGCTGGCGGTGCTCGCCTTCCTGCCCAAGGGCGGGCAGGGCGGCAACTTCACGCTGTTCCTGATCTCCTTCTTGTTGCTGTTCGCCGCTTCGGGCGTGGGCAATGGCTCGACGTTCCGCATGATCCCGGTGATCTTCCTCACCGAGCGCACGCGGGAGGCGGCCGGCAAGGGGCCCGCCGCGCAGGAACAGGCCGTGCGCGACGCCAACAAGGAAGGCGCCGCCGTGCTGGGGTTCAGTTCCGCGATCGGCGCCTACGGCGGCTTCTTCATCCCCAAGAGCTACGGCACCTCGATCGCGATGACCGGCGGCCCGGAGGCAGCGCTGTACCTCTTCATCGGCTTCTACATCACCTGCGTGCTGATCACGTGGTGGTACTACAGCCGCAAGAACGCACCGATGCCGTGCTGACCATAAAGACAAGCAAGGATTCCCCATGAGCCACTTTCTGGACCGACTGACCTTCTTCTCGCAGCCCAAGGAGCGGTTTGCCGACGGCCACGGCGTGACCACCGGCGAAGACCGCAGTTGGGAGGACGGCTATCGCCACCGCTGGCAGCACGACAAGGTGGTGCGTTCGACGCACGGCGTCAACTGCACCGGCTCGTGCTCGTGGAAGATCCACGTCAAGGGCGGGATCGTGACGTGGGAGACGCAGCAGACCGACTACCCGCGCACCCGGCCCGACCTGCCCAACCACGAGCCGCGCGGCTGCGCCCGCGGCGGGAGCTACAGTTGGTACCTCTACAGCGCCAACCGCGTGAAGTACCCGATGGTGCGCGGGCGGCTGCTCAAGCACTGGCGGGCGGCGCGCGCGGTGCTGGGGCCCGTCGACGCGTGGGCGAGCATCGTCGAGGACGACGCCAAGCGCCGTGACTACCAGAGCAAGCGCGGGTTGGGCGGCTTCGTGCGCTCCAGCTGGGACGAGGTCAACGAGATCGTGGCCGCGGCCAACGCCTACACGATCAAGAAGTACGGCCCGGACCGCATCATCGGCTTCTCGCCGATTCCGGCCATGTCGATGGTGTCGTACGCGGCCGGCTCTCGGTACCTGTCGCTCATCGGCGGCGTGTGCATGAGCTTCTACGACTGGTACTGCGATCTGCCGCCGTCCAGCCCGCAGACCTGGGGCGAGCAGACCGACGTGCCGGAGTCGGCCGACTGGTACAACTCCACCTACATCATCGCCTGGGGCTCCAACGTGCCGCAGACGCGCACGCCAGACGCCCACTTCTTCACCGAGGTGCGCTACAAGGGCGCCAAGACGGTGGCCGTCACGCCGGACTATGCCGAGGTCAGCAAGCTGGCGGACCTGTGGCTGCACCCCAAGCAAGGCACCGACGCCGCGATGGCGATGGCGATGGGTCACGTCATCCTCAAGGAGTTCTACTTCCAGAACAAGTCGGCGTACTTCGACGACTACGCGCGCCGTTATACCGATTTGCCGATGCTCGTGCAGCTGGAGGAGCAGACGCTTGCCGACGGTCGGCGCGTGCTCGTGGCCGGCCGCTACGTGCGCGCCAGCGACTTCAACGGCAAGCTGGGCCAGCAGAACAACCCCGAGTGGAAGACGGTGGCCTTCGACGAGCAGGGCAAGGTCGTGCTGCCCAACGGCAGCATCGGTTTTCGCTGGGGCCCGGAAGGGCGCGACGACGCAGGCAAGTGGAACCTCGAAGCGAAGGAGGCGCGCCACGGGCACGACGTGAAGCTCAAGCTCTCGGCGCTCGAGGGCCGGCAGGCCACGGAGGTGGTCGATGTCGGCTTCCCGTACTTCGGCGGGGTCGCGTCGCCCCAGTTCCAGGCCAACGACCAAGGCAGCGACGTGCTGGTGCGCAAGGTGCCGGCCGTGCGCATCACTCTCGGCAAGGAAGGTGAGCAGCGCGAAGCCCTCGTGGCGACGGTGTTCGACCTGCTCGCCGCTCATTACGGCATCGACCGCGGTTTGGGCGACGACTGCCCCGAGAGCTACGACGACGACAAGCCCTACACGCCCGCCTGGCAGGAGCGCATCACCGGTGTCAAGCGCGAGCTGGTGGTTCGCGTGGCGCGCGAGTTCGCCGACAACGCCGACAAGACGCACGGCAAGTCCATGGTGATCATCGGCGCGGCGATGAACCACTGGTACCACAGCGACATGAACTACCGCGGCATCATCAACATGCTGATGCTGTGCGGATGCATCGGTCAAAGCGGCGGCGGCTGGGCGCACTACGTGGGCCAGGAAAAGCTGCGGCCGCAAACGGGCTGGACGGCGCTGGCGTTCGCGCTCGACTGGATCCGCCCGCCGCGCCAGCAGAACTCCACCAGCTTCTTCTACGCGCACACCGATCAATGGCGCTACGAGCGCCTGGGCGTGGACGAGGTCCTCTCGCCGCTAGCCGACCGCGCGCGCTTCGCGGGCAGCATCATCGACTACAACGTGCGCGCCGAGCGCATGGGGTGGCTGCCTTCTGCACCGCAGCTCAAGACCAACCCGCTGCAGGTGGTGCGCGACGCGCAGGCCCGCAACATGGACCCGAAGGAGTACGTCGTGCAGGCGCTCAAGAGCGGCGCGCTGCAGATGAGCTGCGAGGACCCGGACGATCCGGCCAACTGGCCGCGCAACATGTTCGTCTGGCGCTCCAACATCCTCGGTTCCTCCGGCAAGGGCCACGAGTACTTCCTCAAGCACTTGCTGGGCACGAGCCACGGCGTGCAGGGCGAGGAACTGGGCCGCGGTGAGCCGAAGCCTCAGGAAGTGAAGTGGCACGACCGGGCACCGCAAGGCAAGCTCGACCTGTTGGTGACGCTCGACTTCCGCATGAGCACGACGTGCCTGTACTCCGACATCGTGCTGCCCACGGCCACCTGGTACGAGAAGAACGACCTCAACACCAGCGACATGCATCCGTTCATCCACCCGCTATCGACCGCGGTGGACCCGGCGTGGCAGTCGCGCAGCGACTGGGAGATCTACAAGGGCTTCGCCAAGAAGTTCAGCGAGGTATGCGTGGGCCATCTCGGCGTCGAGAAGGAGGTGGTGCTCACGCCGCTGATGCACGACACCCCCGCCGAGTTGGCGCAGCCGTTCGGTGTGGCCGAGTGGAAGAAGGGCGAGATCGACCTGATCCCCGGCAAGACCGCGCCGCAGATCACCGTCGTCGAGCGCGACTACCCCAACACCTACAAGCGCTTCACGGCCCTGGGTCCGCTGATGGACAAGCTGGGCAACGGCGGCAAGGGCATCGGCTGGAACACGCAGGACGAGGTGCGCGAGTTGGCCGAGCTCAACGGTACGGTGACCGAGCCGGGGCCCACGCAAGGGCGCCCGCGCATCGACAGCGACATCGACGCGGCCGAGGTGGTGCTGATGCTGGCGCCTGAGACGAACGGCCACGTCGCGGTCAAGGCGTGGGAGGCCTTGTCCAAGGCCACCGGCCGCGAGCATGCGCACCTGGCCTTGCACCGCGAAGACGAGAAGATCCGCTTCCGCGACATCCAGGCCCAGCCGCGCAAGATCATCAGCTCGCCGACCTGGTCCGGCCTGGAGAGCGAGAAGGTCAGCTACAACGCCGGCTACACCAACGTGCACGAGCTGATCCCCTGGCGCACGCTGACGGGCCGGCAGCAGTTCTACCAGGACCATCCCTGGATGCGCAGCTTCGGCGAGGGCTTCGTGGCGTACCGCCCGCCGGTGGACTTGAAGACGATCCACGACGTGATCGGACGCAAGCCCAACGGCGAGAAGGAGGTGGTGCTCAACTTCATCACACCGCACCAGAAGTGGGGCATCCACTCCACCTACAGCGACAACCTCATCATGCTCACGCTCAATCGCGGCGGGCCGGTAGTGTGGCTGAGCGAGGCGGACGCCAAAGCCGCGGGCATCGAGGACAACGACTGGATCGAGCTGTTCAACACGAACGGAGCGATCGCAGCGCGCGCCGTGGTGAGCCAGCGCGTGAACCCCGGCATGGTGATGATGTACCACGCCCAGGAGAAGATCGTGAACACCCCGGGCAGCGAGATCACCGGCTTGCGCGGCGGCATCCACAACTCCGTGACGCGCGTGGTGCTCAAGCCCACCCACATGATCGGCGGCTACGCGCAGCTGTCCTACGGCTTCAACTACTACGGGACCATCGGCACCAACCGGGACGAGTTCGTCGTCGTGCGCAAGATGAAGAAGATCGACTGGATGGACGACGAGCCGGTCGCGACAACCGGGGCGGTCTGAGGGAACAAGGAGTCAGAACATGAAAGTACGTGCTCAGATCGGCATGGTGCTGAACCTGGACAAGTGCATCGGCTGCCACACCTGCTCGGTCACCTGCAAGAACGTGTGGACGAGCCGGCCCGGCATGGAGTACGCCTGGTTCAACAACGTCGAGACCAAGCCCGGCATCGGCTACCCCAAGGAGTGGGAGAACCAGGACAAGTGGAACGGCGGCTGGGTGCGCAAGGCCGACGGCAGCATCGAGCCGCGGCAGGGCGGCAAGTGGAAGCTGCTCATGCGCATCTTCGCCAACCCCAACCTGCCGCAGATCGACGACTACTACGAGCCCTTCACCTTCGACTACGACCACCTGCAATCGGCCCCCGAGATGCGGGCGTCGCCGACGGCGCGGCCGCGCAGCCTCATCACCGGCAAGCGGATGGAGAAGATCGAGTGGGGCCCCAACTGGGAGGAGATCCTGGGCGGCGAGTTCAGCAAGCGCAGCAAGGACAAGAACTTCGACGAGGTGCAAAAGGACATCTACGGCCAGTTCGAGAACACCTTCATGATGTACCTGCCGCGCCTGTGCGAGCATTGCCTCAATCCGGCGTGCGTGGCCTCGTGTCCCTCCGGCAGCATCTACAAGCGTGAGGAAGACGGCATCGTCCTGATCGACCAGGACAAGTGCCGCGGCTGGCGCATGTGCGTCTCGGGCTGCCCCTACAAGAAGATCTACTACAACTGGCAGACGGGCAAGGCCGAGAAGTGCATCTTCTGCTATCCCCGCATCGAGGCGGGCCAGCCCACCGTGTGCTCTGAGACGTGCGTCGGTCGCATCCGCTACCTGGGCGTGCTGCTCTACGATGCCGACCGCATCGAACAGGCGGCCAGCACCGAGCATGACCGCGATCTGTACCAGGCGCAGCTGGACATCTTCCTGGACCCGAACGATCCGAAGGTGATCGAGCAGGCGCGGGCCGACGGCATCCCCGAGGCCTGGTTGGAGGCCGCGAGGAAGAGCCCGGTGTACAAGATGGCGGTGGACTGGAAGGTCGCGCTGCCGCTGCACCCGGAGTACCGCACGTTGCCGATGGTCTGGTACGTGCCGCCGCTGTCGCCCATCACCTCGGCCGCACATGCCGGGCAGATCGGCATCAACGGCGAGATCCCCGACGTCAGCGAACTGCGCATCCCCGTCAAGTACCTGGCGAACCTGTTGACTGCCGGTGATACGGCCCCGGTCGTGCGCGCCTTGGAGCGCATGCTCGCGATGCGGGCCTACCAGCGCGGCCGCCACGTCGAAGGCCGCGAGAACCTGGCAGCCCTCGAGCAGGTGGGCCTCACGGTGGACGAGGTGAGTGAGATGTACCAGACGATGGCGATCGCCAACTACGAGGACCGTTTCGTCATTCCGTCCACGCACCGCGAGTACGCCGAGAACGCCTTCGACCTGAAGGGCGGCTGCGGCTTCTCGTTCGGCAACGGGTGCTCCGACGGGGCCAGCGAAGCGAGCCTGTTCGGCAACGGAAAGAAGCGCACCATCCCCATCAAGGTGGGCGCCTGACGCGCCGCGGCGCACAGGAAAGGAGCGGCCATGTTCCAGCATCTGCTCGTTCCAGTTGACGGCAGCGAGATCGCGGCTCGCGCGATGCAGGTGAGCATCGAGCTGGCACGCAAGCTCGGTGCCTCGATCACCGGCTTCATCGTCGAGCCGCCCGCGCCGCCGCCGCCGCCCGCGCAGCGGCCGGTGCGGTATCTCGACACCCTGGAGCAGCACGAACGTCGCATCACCGAACATGCGCGCGACGTGCTCGCCGGCTTCGAGGCCCGTGCGCGGGCCGCCGGCGTCCCGTTTCAGGGCCGCACGGCGTGCACCGGGTTGGTGGAGGAGGCCATCGTCGAGACGGCCCAGCGTGAAGGCTGCGACCTGATCGTGATGGTCACCCACGGGCGGCATGGCTGGTCCGAGCTGCTCCATGGATCGCATACCAAAGGCGTGCTGACCCGCAGCCGGCTGCCGCTCTTGGTGCTGCATTGAAGGACAAGACATGAAGACAAGCACTGCCGCACAGCCGCTGACATGGCGCGTGCTCGCCAGGCTGCTGTGCTACCCCGATGCCGCGTGGCGCGAGGCGCTGCCGGCCTTGGCCGCGCAACTGCGCGCCGAACCCGCGCTCGCGGCACGCCGGCGCTCTGCGTTGCTGGAGCTCGTCGAGGAGCTCGCCGCGGCCGATCCCTACGAGGTCGAAGCGGCGTACGTGGAGCTGTTCGATCGCGGCCGCGCCACGGCGTTGCACCTGTTCGAGCACGTGCACGGCGAGTCGCGCGACCGGGGCATGGCGATGGTCGACTTGCGCGCGACGTACGCGCAAGCCGGTCTCGAGCTGCAGGCCCACGAACTGCCCGACTACCTGCCGGTGGTGTTGGAGTTCCTCTCGACCCAGCCTCCCGAGATCGTGCGGGGTTTCGTTGCCGAGGTCGGCCACATCCTGAATGCCTTGCACGGGGCCCTGGTTCAGCGCAAGAGCCGCTATGCCGAGGTCGTCGCCGCTGCGCTCGAGCTGGGCGGCCAGGAGGTGGCGGCCGTGAGCGCCCGGGCCACCTACGCCGACGAGCCGATGGACGCCGCCTGGGAAGAGCCGGAAGCCTTTGGCGGCTGCTCGTCGCGCGGCCAGTCGCGCCCCGAGCAGGCCCAGCCTGTCCATATCGTCCGCCGCGCACCCCAGGGCGGCACCACCTCCACCTCCTTCGTGTCCGGGAGCTGAGATGAGCACCTTCGAACGTTTCCTCTTTGGCATCTATCCGTACATCGCGCTGACGGTGTTCCTTTTCGGCAGCCTGGTGCGCTTCGATCGCGAGCAGTACACGTGGCGCAGCGAATCGAGCCAGCTGTTGCGCACCGGCATGCTGCGCTGGGGGTCGAACCTCTTTCACATCGGCATCATCGGCTTGTTCTTCGGTCACTTTGTGGGCATGCTCACACCCAAGGCCGTGTTCAACGCGCTGGGCGTGACCGCCGCTCAGAAGCAGGTGCTGGCGGTGGTGGTGGGCGGCATCCTGGGCGCCATGTGCCTCGCGGGCCTGCTCCTGCTCGTCGTGCGCAGGCTCTCGGACCCGCGCATCCGCGCCACCTCGCGGCCGATGGACTTCATCGTGCAGTTCTGGATCCTGGCCACGCTGCTGCTCGGGTTGTCGACGCTGCCGCTGTCGCTCGCCCACCGCGACGGGGCCACGATGCTGCAACTGATGAACTGGGCCCAGTCCATCGTGACCTTCCAGCCCGATGCGGCCTCGCACCTCCAAGGCGTGTCCAGGCTCTTCAAGGCGCACATGTTCATGGGCATGACGCTGTTCGCGATCTTCCCGTTCAGCCGCCTCGTGCACGTGTGGAGCGGATTCGCCTCGGTGGGCTATGTGCTGCGTCCGTATCAGGTGGTGCGCAGCCGCCGGGCCGGCGCGCGCTGAAGGGGCCGGACATGGGCATCGATCTCGATGTGCCGGCCGTGCCCCGCGTGAACGGGGTGCCGATCGCCGAGGCCGGCGAAACGCCGCCGCAGGAGGAGTTGCGCCAGCGCGCGTGCACGGAGTTGCTGCGCCAGGCGGCGCAGGCGCGAGGGTACCTGGACCGCGATGACCCGCCCCTTGTGCAAGGGGTGCCGACGGAAGCAGCCTCCATCGCGATCGAGCGCTTGCTCGACGACACGCTCACGGTGCCCGAGCCTTCCGAGGAGGCCTGCCGCCGCTACTACGAGGCCCACCGGGCGCACTTCCGCCAGGGCGAGCGGGTGCATGCGCGCCACATCCTGTACGCCGTGGTGCCCGGGGTGGACGTGAAGGCACTGCGTTTGCAGGCGGAGCAGGTGCTGCTGGACGTTCGTACCGACCCCACCCGGTTCGCCGAGGCCGCGGCCGCCCATTCCAATTGCCCGAGCGGGGCCGCGGGCGGCGAGCTCGGATGGCTGGAGCGGGGCGACTGCGTGCCGGAGTTCGCACAGGCCTTGTTCGGCCAGCCCGAAGTGGGGGTGCTGCCACGCCTGGTGCACAGCCGTTTCGGCTTGCACGTGGTGGAGGTGCTGGCCCGCGAGCCGGGCGAGACGCTGCCCTACGAGCAGGTGCGCGCCGGCGTCGCGCGGGCGTTGCAGCAGCAGAGCTACGCGACGGCGTTGCGCCAGTACCTGAGCCTCCTGGCTGCCGAGGCCGAGCTCGAGGGGGTGGAACTCGCCGGCGCGACCAGTCCCCTGGTTCAGTGAGACCCACATGGACGACCTGCTGGTGCGGCTGCGCCGCTTCCACGACGAAAGCTTCCCGAACTACCAACGGCGCTTCGAGGAGCTGGTGGAGCAGGGGCAGCATCCGACCACGCTCTTCATCGGCTGTTCCGACTCACGGCTCGTGCCGTACATGCTGACGGGCGCGGGGCCTGGGGAGCTCTTCATCGTGCGCAACGTCGGCGCGCTCGTGCCCCCTCACGACGGGGCGCACGGCTGGCACGGCACGGCGGCCGCGATCGAGTTCGCGGTGCTCAACCTCGGCGTGCGCGACATCGTCGTGTGCGGGCATTCGCATTGCGGCGCCATGCGTGCCCTCTACGAGGGCGTGCCGGAAGAAGCCCGGCACCTGCACGAATGGCTCGAACTCGCCCGCGAGGCCGCGCTGCCGGTGTGCCTGGAGGACCCGCAGGCCCATGGCCCGCGGCAGGAGGTGTTGAGGCGCACCGAGCAGCGCGCCATCGTGCTGCAACTCGAGCGCCTGATGAGCTACCCCATGGTCAGCCGCCGTGTGGACGAGCGGCGTCTTGCCCTGCATGGTTGGCACTACGTGATCGAAGAGGGCGAGGTGTACGTGTTCGACGTGCATTCCGGGCGCTTCCTGCCCGCCTCGCAGGCGCCTCACAGCGGCACCGGGCCGTATCCGGCGCCCCCCTCCGACGGCGACCTCCCCGGGCTGTCCGAGGGCGCGGCGGTCGGCAAGGCGCCGGAGGGCGGGGCCCGGACGGATGCAGCGCCCCGGGCCGCGGGGCAGCCAATAGGCGGCGCCTCAGCGGCTGGTGATGGAGAGCCGTCCTCAGGGGCGGGATGCGGCTGTTGCGACCGTCCCCGGTCATAGCCCCCACCGCTCGCCCCACCCCAGGAGTGTCGCCACGCCGAGGAGCGCCATCACCAGCGCCGCCAGGGCGTGAATGAAGCGCACCGGCAGCTGATGCGACATGCGGTCGCCGAGCAGCACGGCCGGAACGTTGGCGATCATCATGCCGAGCGTCGTTCCCGCGACCACCGGGATGAAGGCGGCGAACTGCGCCGCCAGGGCGACGGTGGCGATCTGGGTCTTGTCCCCCATCTCGGCGAGGAAGAAGGCGAGGAAGGTGGTGCCGAACACGCCGAACCGCGGGCGCTCCGCGCCTTCGGCCGCTTCGAGCTTGTCGGGAACGAGCATCCACACCGCCATCACGAGGAACGAGACGCCGAGCACCCAGCGCAGCCATTGCGGCCCCAGCCAGGACGTGATCCACGCTCCGAGCGCGCCCGCTCCGGCGTGGTTGAGGAGGGTCGCAGCGAAGATGCCGAGGATGATCGGGGCGGGCCGGCGAAACCGGGCCGCGAGCAGCAACGACAGCAGCTGGGTCTTGTCGCCGATTTCGGCGAGGGCCACCACACCGGTGGAGACGATGAGAGATTCCATCCAAGCAGTCCGGGGCCGGTGGCAGACGATCGACCGCTCGCACGCCGGCCCGATCCCGTGCGTGAGCGGTCAAAGGTCTTGCCAGGTCCGCGGGACCGCCTGCGCCATGCCTGCCCGGCCCTCGGTGCGGCCGCCGTGGTCGGC
Source organism: Schlegelella aquatica (assembly GCF_026013905.1). Classification (NCBI taxonomy): domain Bacteria; kingdom Pseudomonadati; phylum Pseudomonadota; class Betaproteobacteria; order Burkholderiales; family Sphaerotilaceae; genus Caldimonas; species Caldimonas aquatica. The sequence continues at coordinate 2,503,478 of NZ_CP110257.1, read as the reverse complement.
CCGCGCTCGGGGGGATGTCGGGCGAGCAAGTATGTTGACGCAGGCTCCTCGTCGCCAGGGGGGGCGAGGAGGCGGCTACTCCCCAATGACGGGCTGCAGTGTACCAGCCCCTTGCCGGCGCGCTCAGCCACGGGCCTCGCGGGCATGGCATTTGCTGAACGCGGAATGCCGCTTGCGGTGCGGTCCCACGAAACGTCTTCTGCCATGGCTCTCCTTCACACCCTCGCCCCGTCCGTCACGGAGCAGATCCGAGCGGACCACGCGCATGCGTTGGCCACCTTCCATCAGTTCCGCGCGGACATGCCGGCCGAGCGCAAGCAGGCGTTGGTGCGCAATGTGTGTCTCGCCGTGGAGATCCACGCGGACCTCGAGGAGGAGATCTTCTACCCGGCCATGCGTGAGCTCGGCCCGGACTCCGAATTGGTCGCCAAGAGCTTCCCCGAGCACGACCACATGCGGCTCGCCATCACGCGCCTGCGCAGCATGGCGGCCAGCGAGCCCGACTACGACAAGACGTTCCTCGACTTGATGCGCGACGTGCTGCACCACGTGGCCGATGAGGAGACGACCTTGCTGCCCGCCGCCGAACGGCTGCTGCCCGAGCGGCTGGGCGAACTGGGTTTGCGAATGGCCCGACGCCGGGTCGAACTGACGGCCCAGCGCGCCGGCGAGCTGGGAGCCACGGCCTGGCAAGCGCTGCCCGAGAGCGCGGTCGGCGCGGCGACCGCTGCCTGGCATGCCGGCACCCAATGGGCCGGGCGTATGACCTCGTCGTGGTGGCGACGCCGCTGAAGGGGCCCGCGCTTCAGCGCCGGTAGTCGACGGCGCAAGCGGCCGCCAGGGCTTCCGCCGTGCGTTCGGGGCATTGCCGGCCTTGGCAGGCCTGCCATGCGGCACGTGCCCATTCGTGCACCGCATCCCGGGGCGCTCCCATGCGGGCGCGCAGCCGTGCGGCGCACCGTTCGATCCACCGGCGTTGCTCCTGGCGCTCTTTCATCACGTGTGCTCCTCGTCGTGTCATCGATGCGATGGAGACCATCGTAGCGACGAGGGCCGCGATGCGCACTTCGCGCATGCCTGTCGGCGATGTCAGTGTTCGCCTACAGGCCGGGCGGCGCCGCGCCAAGCCGGGCGGCTAGCTGGCCACCGGCTGCTGGGTCCAGAGGATGGCCTGCTCCTGCGCGTAGCGGGCCGCAGCCTCGGCGCTTTCGAAGCGGCCGGTGAAGCGAATCACGCGATCGCAGCTGGCCAGCCCTTGGCCGGAGCGGATCGAGACGGAGGCGCGATAAGTGCCGTCGTCCAGGGCCTTGACCAGGGGCGAGATGCGGTACTTGCCGATCACCAGGGTGTGATTGCTGCTCATGTTGTCCTCGTGGTGTGCAGGGGGCGTCGGTGACGCCAGCGGCAGGGGTGGAGCAAACCATATGCCCACACGGGGCCGCGGCGTTCGTCGGCGCCCGGGCGGGGCGCTTCCCAAGGGGCGCCGGCCCCCCGGCGGGGCGGTCGGCAGCGTCCGGCCCCATGGGTTAGCATCCTTTGCAACCACACGAGATTGCCTGCCATGACGACCCACTCTCCCCACTCTGCCGCCGATGAAGGCGTGCCCGTGTCGGTGCGCATTCGTGAGCGCCTGAAGGCGGCGCACCGCCGATTCCATGCCAACGACAACATCTCCGACTTCATCCGGCCGGGCGAGCTGGAGCAGCTGCTCGACGAGGTGCAGGGCAAGATCGCCGGTGTGCTGGAGAGCCTGGTCATCGACACCGAGAGCGACCACAACACCCAGGACACGGCGCGGCGAGTGGCCAAGATGTACCTGCACGAGGTGTTCAAGGGACGCTATGCCAAGATCCCGGCGGTCACCGAGTTTCCCAACGTCGAGCGTCTGAACGAGCTGATGATCGTCGGGCCGGTGACGGTGCGCAGCGCCTGCTCGCACCACTTCTGCCCGATCATCGGCAAGCTGTGGATCGGCGTCATGCCGAACGAGCACTCCAACCTCATCGGCCTGTCGAAGTACGCGCGGTTGGCCGAGTGGATCATGAGCCGCCCCCAGATCCAGGAAGAAGCGGTCACGCAGGTGGCCGATCTGCTGCAGGAGAAGATGCAACCGGACGGCCTGGCCATCGTGATGGAGGCCGATCATTTCTGCATGCAGTGGCGCGGCGTCAAGGACATGGGCTCCAAGATGGTCAACAGTGTCATGCGCGGCGCGTTCCTCAAGGACGCCAACCTGCGTCGGGAGTTCCTCGCGCTGCTCAACCAACGAAGGGATTGACGCCATGCTCATCCGTCTGCTCTACGCGAGCCGCGCCGCCGAGGCGCTCACGCAGGAAGTGATCGAATCCATCCTGGCGCAGTCTCGCGAACACAACCCCGCCCTGGGCATCACCGGCATCCTGTGCTGGAGCGGCGACATCTTCATGCAGGTGCTCGAAGGGGGCCGCGAGGCGGTCAACCACCTCTACAACGAGATCGTGCGCGATCCACGCCACCGCGACGTGACCCTGCTCCACTACCAAGAGATCAGCGAGCGGCATTTCGCCGGCTGGACGATGGGTCAGGTCAACCTCTCGAAGGTCAACCCGTCGCTGCTGCTCAAGTACTCGGAGAAGCCGACGCTGGACCCCTATGCGGTGTCGGGCCGGGCCTCGCTGGCGCTGCTCGAAGAACTGATCGCCACCGCCTCGATCATCGGGCGCTGTTGAGGACGAGGCGCCAGAGCCGGGGTGCCGGAGCGCAGGCGGCCGCGGCCGGGCACTTCCCCCGGCTGGGGGCGGGGTGAGCCTGTGCCGCGACCAGCGCCCGTCTCAGCGCCCGCCTCAGCGCCCGAACAGCCCCTTGATGACGTCGCCCACCCCCTGCACGACGCCCCCGACGCTCACGCCCAGGCTTTCGGCCAGCCCGGATGCGATCTTGGTGGCGACGTTCTCGTTGAGCGAGAAATCGGGGTCGTCCAGGCGGCCCTCGAGTGTGAAGTCGAGGTCGATGCGACCGTTCTTGCTCATGGCCGCCACGACCGCCTGCCGGGGCACCCCGGCGAAGGTGCCGAGCACGCCGCCCGAAGCGTTGAGCTCCAACCCGGTGAGCGTGACATGGCCGGGCGCGTTCAGCCGTTCCTGCCTCACGGTGGCCTGCATGCGCAGGTCCAGGCTGCCCCGCTTGACGCCTGCCTCGGTCACCTTGAGCAAGTAGGGCTGCAGCGCGACCAGATCGACGCCGCGCAGGTCGGTATGCAAGCGCACCTCGCGCCTTCCGAAGACCGCCTCCCCGCTGAGATGGACGCGACCGTCGCGCTGCACGCCCTTGAGCACGCCGTCCATTCGCAGGCCGGTGGTGCTGTCCAGTCGCGGCAGGTCGAGCGGGCCCACGCGCGCATCCAGTCGCTCCAGCCGCAGCTTGAGCGCAGGGCGGCGCACCGATGCGTCGAAGAACTCCAACGCGCCGCCCACCCATCGCACTTCACCGAGGTGCACGGCCACCGCCTGGCCCTGCGCCCCGCCGGCGGTGCGCCCGCTGTCGAGCAAGGCGGGCAGTACCTTCAGCCGGCCGTCGCGGGTGCGCAGCAGACTCACGTAGCCGTCCTCGATCTCGACCCGGCGGATGCGCACCGTTGCGCTGAGCAGGCTGCGCAGATCCGGCACCACGACCACGCGCTCGGCGCGAAGCTCGTCCTCGGCGGGCCACGCCGTCGGGCCCTGCCGTGCCGCGCGGATGCGCAGATGCCGCACCTCGACGGCCTGCCAGCCGACGACGATCTCGCCCACCTCGCTGCGCGGACCGAGGGCCGTCTGCAGTTGGTCGTGCAGTTCGCGCACGGCCAGCCGCCAACCGACGGCCAACAGCACACCGAGCACGGCCAGGATCGCGGCCGAGCCCAGGAGCGCTCGCGCGAGCCGTGGGCGGCGCGCGCAGGCAGCGGCAGGGGAAGAGGGCACGGATGGAGGCAAGGGTTCGGGCATGGGTCGCACCGGAACTCGAACGACGGCGACGGACGGCAGAAGGCGCGGGCCGGCGGCGGCCGCGGAAGCAGCGATCATAGGGGTTGCGGCCCAGGCCGACGTGCTGCCTGCGGGTGCCGACCGGGCGGGCGCTGCACTTTTTCACCCGGAACCCGTCGTCGATCTGCATGAACGCGTGTGCACCTCCTTTCCCGTCCGCCCGCGTGGCGGGGGTCGATTTCACCAGCCGGCCCACACGTCGCAAGCCGATCACCGTGGCCTGCGGCGAGCTGGAAGGCGGCGCGGTGCGTCTGCACACGCTGGAGCGGCTGCCGGACGAGGCGTCGTTCGCCAGGTGGCTGGCCACGCCCGGCCCGTGGGTCGCGGCGCTCGACTTCCCCTTCGGGCTGCCGCGCGAGCTGGTGGTTCACCTGGGCTGGCCGACACACTGGCGCCCGTTGATCGAGCACTATCGCGGCCTGGACCGAGACGAGATCCGCGCGACCTTCGCCGCCTTCTGTGCGGCGCGGCCGGCGGGCGCCAAGTTCGCGCACCGCGCGTGCGAGGCATCGGCCGGCTCCTCGCCGTCGATGAAGTGGGTCAACCCGCCGGTCGCGCTCATGCTCCATGCCGGCGCGCCGGCCCTGCTCGACGCCGGCGTCCATCTGCCCGGCCTTCACGAAGGTGACCCGGCGCGCGTGGCGCTGGAAGGCTACCCTGGGCTGCTCGCGCGCGAGCTCGTCGGGAACCGAAGCTACAAGGCCGACGACAAGGCGCGGCAAACACCCGAGCGGCTGATCGCGCGCAAGGACATCGTCGAGGCGCTGGAACAGGGGCGCACCCGGCTGGCACTGCGGCTGCGGCTCACGCACGCGCAGCGCGAGGCGCTGGTGGACGAAGCGATGGGCGACCTGTTGGACGCCGTGCTCTGCATGATGCAGGCCGCCTGGGCGGCACGGCAGCCGCGGTGGGGCCAGCCTGCCGAGATCGACCCACTGGAAGGCTGGATCGCCAGCGCGTGAGGGCGGGGCAGGGCGCGGATCAGCGCGGGTTGCGCTTGCGCGGCTGCACGCGCACCCCGTCGTGCACGTTGGGCGGCGGGTACACGATGACCTGCTCTGCCTCGTCCAGCCCCTGGCGCACCCAGGCGTGCACGCCATTGCGACCGCCCACCTCCACCGTGCGCAGCAAGGCGCGACCGTCGCGCAGGGTGAAGGCGGCCATGCGCCCGGGCTGCTCCGGATGCGGGAACACCGCACTCACGGGCACCAGCAGCGCATCGGGCACGGATTGCGCCACGAGCCGCACCCCCACGCGGTAGCCGTCGCCCAGCGCGGCGCGCTCGGCCGGCGAAGAGGCCAGCTCGAGCAGCACCTCGACGCGCTGTTCTTCCACGCCGAGGGCCGACACCTTGGTGAAGGCGCCGGGCTCGACGCGCTTCACACGCGCCTCGAGCACCTGAGGGCCGCCCCAGCGCTCGATGCGCGCCGGCATGCCGGGCTGCACCTGCACCGCGTCGGACGTCAGCAACTCCGCCACGATCTCCAGGTCGGCGGTGTCGCCCAGTTCCATCAGGGGCGTGCCGAGGGCGACGACGCCCTCGCTCGTCTGGGGCACGCGCAGCACCTGCGCCGCGATCGGCGAGCGCACCTCGAACAGCCGGCCGGGGGCCGGGTCGCCGGGCTGCGTCGCCCGCACCGCGGCCCGCGCCTGCGCCAGCAGGTGCCGGGCCGTCTCGAGTTCCTGCGCGGCGGCAGCCTGTTCGCGCAGGGCAGCTTCCCGGGTCAGGCGCGCCGAGGTCAGGCGGCTCTCCGAGATGAAGCCCTGCTGCGCCAGGGCCTGGTTGCGCTGCCATTCGTCCTCGGCCTGGCGCTGCCGCACCTGCGCGAGCTGCGCGCGCGCGCCGGCCGCGCGCACCTGGGCCTCGGCCGCCCCGACGCGCTCGCGCAGCTCGGCGAGGGTGCGAGCGTCGAGCATCGGCGCCAGGGTCGGGGCGAGCCGCGCGACCACCTGCTGCGCCTCGACCCGGTCGCCCTCGCGCAGGGTGATGCGCTCCAGGCGGCCCGCCAGCGGCGCAGCCACGACATAACGGTCGCGCACGCGGGTCTTGCCATCCTCGTCGATCGTGCGCTCGAACAAGCCCCGCTGCACGGTGGCGAGTTCGACGGCTTGGGGTCGCGGTGCGAAGGCCCAGGCGAGCACCGCCACGACGCTCGCTGTCACTGCCGCGGCGATGAGCAGGCGTTTGGTGTTCATCGTTTCTTGATTCTTCTTCATTCACGGGTTTTGAGAGCCGCCACCATGTCGAGCCGGTCGATGCGGCGGCGCACCACGAGCGCGCTGGCCAGGCCGGCGGCCACCACGCACACCGCCGCCCAGGCGTAGGTGCGGGGCAGGATGACGACCGGAAAGTGAAACTGGTCGGACTTGAGGGCCTCGGCCACGGCGTGGGTCAGACCCAGCCCGAGCAGCATGCCCAAGGGCAGGGCCACCGCGATGCCGATCGCCATCTCGCCGAGCAGCAGCGACGACACTTCCGCCCGGCTGAAACCCAGCACCCGCAGGCTCGCCAGCTCCCAGGTGCGCTCGGCCAGGGCGATGCGGGCGTTGTTGTAGACCACGCCGACCGCGATGACACTGGCGAAGATGGTGAGCACCGTGCTCATCAGCCGGATGTTGCGGGCGCTGACTTCCTGCATGTTGCGCAACAGACTGGCCTTGCTGAAGGTGCCCACGACGCGGGGCACGCCTTTGAGCGCCTGCAGCAACTGCGCCTCACGACCGCGCTCGACGGCGAGCGAGTACTGCGAGGCGATGCGGCCTTCACGCAAGGCGCGGTTCAGTGCATGGCGGTTCATGTAGGCGTTCAGGCCCATCATCTCCTGCACCGTGGCGACCACCGTCAGCTCCAGCTGCGGGCGGCTGCCCTCGATCGCCTCGACGAGCACACGGTCGCCCACCCGCACCCCCAGCTTGGCGGCCAGCCGGTCGGTGAGCAGCAGCCCCTCCTCGGGCACCGGCACTTCGCGGCCGTCCACGCCGACCACGCGGCGGAGCTCGGCCGGAGTCTCGTAGCCTTGGATGGAGCCTCGTTCGCTGCGATGGCCGTGCACGAACCGCACCGCCAGGTCGCGCCCCGGCTCGACGGCGATCACACCGGGCAGCCGCGCGAGCTCGTGGCGGGCCGACTCGTCGGTGATCTCGGCCATCCAGACGATGACGTCGCTGCGCAGGACCCGGTTGAACTGCGAATCGACGATGTAGTCGATGGCGTCCCGCACGAAATTGCCCATCACGATGATGGCGACGGCCGCTGCCACGCCTCCGATGGACAGCCCCGTGCGCACCGGCCGCCGCTCCATCTGGCGCAGGATCATCGTCAGCGCGGGGGGCAGCCCTCGCAGGCCCAGTCGTTCCACCAGCGTGCGCCGGTAGCGTCCGGGCGCGGGGGGGCGCATGGCCTCGGCCGGCGAGAGCCGCACGGTGGCCGCGATGGCGTGCAGCGCGCCGGCCACCGAGGTCAGGACCGTCAACCCGACGCCGGTCACGACGAGCCACGGCGCCAGGCGATGCTCCATCGAGGGGAAGTGGAAGAACTCCGCGTACAGCCGGGTGAAGGCGCCGCCCAGCCAGTCGCCCACCGCGATGCCGAGCACGATCCCCCACCCGACGATCACCATGACGAAGCGCAGGTAGTGGCCCGCGATCCGGATGTTCGGATAGCCGAGCGCCTTGAGCGCTGCGATCTGTTCGCGCTGGGTCGAGACCATGCGCGAGACCACGACGTTGAGAAGGAAGGCCGCCACGCCGAGAAAGATCGCCGGCAGCACCGTGCCGAGGACGCGCTGCTCCTTGATCTCGGCGTCCAGCATCGCGTGCGAGGGCTGGTCCTCCCGGCCCACCGCCTCGCGTGCGCCGTAGCGCTCCAGCGCTCGCGTGAGCCGGTCGGCCACGGCGCGTTCGCTGGCGCCCGGCGCGAGCTTGACCGCCACCTGGTTGAAGGCTCCCTCCATGTCGTAGGCCGCGTCCAGCGCACTGCGGTCCACCCAGAAGACGCCGAAACTGCGCTGGTCCGGCATCCCGGACAGCCCGGCGAAGATGTACTCGGGCGAGACGGCGATGCCGGCGACCCACAGCGCGCGGCGTTTGCCGTTGAGCAAGGCGGTCAGGCGCGAGCCGGGGCGCAGCCCTCGGCCGGTGGCGAAGCCCTCGGAGACCAGCACGGCCAGCGCGCCTTCCAGGCTGTCGCCCTCCACGGCGTCGAGCCCCCGCCCCTGGCGCACGACGACCTGATTCATGCGGCGCGGCAGGCGCGGGTCGATGCCGATCAGGCGCCCCAGCATCGGGTCGACCACGCCCTCGATCTCCAGCCGCACCACCTGCTCGTGCGAGGTCTGCACGTCGGCCACGCCGGGCAGCGTGTGCAGCGTCTGCGCCATGGACTGCGGCGCGCGCTTGAGCGACGCGAACACGTCGGCGAAGCGGCCGCTGGCGTAGAAGCTCTCGCGGGCCGCCGCGAGCGAGTCGACCGCGCTCAGGCTCGTGAGGAACCCCGCAATGCCGCTCGCCACCACCAGCGCGACCGTCAGCGCCTGGCTCCACATCAGGCGCAGATCGCGCCACAGCTTGCGGTCCAGCGCCTTCATGCCGGTCTCACCACGACAGCTCGGCCGGCGAGATCTTGTGGGCGTTGACGTCCACGCGTTGAATGCGTCCGTCGGCGAGCACCACCACCCGATCGGCCATGCCCGAGATGGCCGCGTTGTGCGTGATGACGATGGCGGTCGTGCCCAGCTCCTGGTTGATACGCGCGATCACGTCGAGCACCAGCTTGCCGGTCTGGTAGTCGAGCGCGCCCGTCGGTTCGTCGCACAGCAACACCTCGGGCCGCTTGACGATGGCCCGCGCGATCGCCACGCGCTGCTGCTCGCCGCCGGACAGTTGCGAGGGGAAATGGTCGCGCCGAGAGCCGAGGGCGACCAGGTCCAGGGCTTCGTCCACCGGCATCGGGTCGGGCACGATGTCGGTCACCAGCTGCACGTTCTCGCGCACCGTGAGGCTGGGGATGAGGTTGTAGAACTGGAACACGAAGCCCACGTGCTCGCGGCGGTAGCGCGTGAGCTCGGTCTCGTCGGCGTCGGTGAGGCGCTGCTCGCCGAAATACACCTCGCCGGCCGAGGGCACGTCCAGCCCGCCGAGGATGTTGAGGAGCGTGGACTTGCCGCTGCCCGAGGCTCCCAACAGCACGATGAACTCGCCGCGAAAGACATCGAGGTCGATGCCGCGCAGCGCGTGCACCTCCACCTCGCCCGTCCGGTACACCTTGGTCACGGCGTGCACACGGAACAGGGGAGCGCCGGGGGTCGGGGGCATGGCGCCATGGTGCCCGCCCACGCGGCCACCGGGTTGACGAACATCAAGACCGGGTGCGACCTTCATAATCGGCGTCGATGGACGATGCTTCGCATCCCGCCGAGGGGTGGTTCCGCGAGCAGGGTTGGCAGCCGTTCGACTTTCAGCGCGCCGTCTGGCACGCGATGCTGGAGGGCGACAGCGGCTTGCTGCACGCCACCACCGGCGCCGGCAAGACCTATGCCGTGTGGTTCGGCGCACTGCTGCGCCAGTTGACGCGCGGCGCCGAGGGCAGCCGCGGCTTGCGCGTGCTGTGGATCACGCCGATGCGCGCGTTGGCTGCCGACACGGTGCGCGCGCTCGAGCGCCCGGTGCCGGCCTTGGGCTTGGGCTGGCAGGTGGGTCTGCGCACGGGCGACACCCCGGCCGGCGAGCGGGCCCGCCAAGACCGGCATTGGCCTGCGGCACTGGTGACGACGCCCGAGTCGCTCAGCCTCATGCTCACCCGCGAGCACGCGCGCGCCGAGCTGAGTGGCGTCGATGCCGTCATCGTGGACGAATGGCACGAGCTGCTCGGCAACAAGCGCGGCGTGCAGGTGCAACTGGCACTCGCCCGGCTGCGGCGCTGGAATCCCGGCCTGCTGACCTGGGGGCTCAGCGCCACGCTCGGCAACCTCGAGCAGGCGATGCACGTGCTGCTCGGCAGCCCGCACGGCCGTCTCGTGCAGGGGCGGGTGGACAAGGCCTTGGTCATCGACACGCTGATGCCGGCCGAGCCCGGCCGCTTCTCGTGGGCCGGCCACCTCGGCGCGCAGATGCAGCAGCCGGTGGTCGAGGAGATCGACCGCGCCCCGACCACGCTCGTCTTCACCAACACCCGGTCCCAGGCCGAGATCTGGTACCAACTCCTGCTCGAAGCGCGGCCGGACTGGGCCGGCCTCGTCGCGCTGCATCACGGCTCGATCGACAAGGACGCGCGCGAATGGGTGGAGCTCGGGCTCAAGGAAGGTCGGCTCAAGGCGGTGGTGGCCACCTCGTCGCTCGACCTCGGCGTGGACTTCCTGCCCGTCGAGCGGGTGTTGCAGATCGGCTCCGCGAAAGGGGTGGCGCGCCTGCTGCAACGCGCGGGGCGCAGCGGTCATGCACCCGGGCGCGCGAGCCGCGTCACGCTCGTGCCCACGCACACGTTGGAACTCATCGAGGCGGCCGCGGCGCGACGTGCCGCGCTCGCCGGGCGCATCGAGAAACGCGCGTCGCCCGACAAGCCGCTGGACGTGCTGGTGCAGCACCTCGTCACCGTGGCGCTCGGCGGCGGCTTCCGGGCCGACGAGTTGTTCGACGAAGTGCGCACCGCCTACGCTTACCGCCATCTCACGCGCGAGGAGTTCCTCTGGGTGCTGCGCTTCGTCGAACAAGGCGGCGACAGCCTGCATGCCTATCCCGAGTACCACCGGGTGCGGCAAGTCGACGGCGTGTACCGCGTGACCGACCGGCGCACCGCGATGCGGCACCGCCTGCAGGTGGGCACCATCGTGGGCGACGCGACGATGCAGGTGAAGTGGCTGTCCGGCGGCAAGATCGGCACCATCGAAGAGAGCTTCATCGCCCGGCTGCGCCGGGGGGACTGCTTTCTCTTCGGCGGGCGGATGCTGGAGTTCGTGCGCGTGCAGGACATGGCCGCCTACGTCCGCAAGCCCGAGCATCGCCGCGCGGGCGCGGTGCCGCGCTGGAACGGCGGCAAGATGCCGTTGTCCAGCGAGTTGGCCGATGCCGTGCTCGAGCTGCTCGAGGCGGTCGATCGCGGCCAGTACCTCGACCCGGAACTGCAGGGCGCGCGACCGATGCTCGAGACGCAACGTGCGCTGTCGCGCCTGCCCACCCCCGGCACGCTCCTCGTGGAGCGCTTGCGTTCGCGCGAAGGGGTGCACCTGTACCTCTACCCCTTCGCGGGCCGCCATGTGCACCTCGGGCTCGCGAGCCTGCTGGCCTGGCGGCTCGCCAAGGACCGGCCGCGCACCTTCAGCATTTCCGTCAACGACTACGGCTTCGAACTCCTGAGCGCGCAGGAGACGGACCTCGCGCCGGTGTACGACAAGCGCGTCTTCACCACCGACCAACTGCTGGAGGACGTGCTGGCCAGTCTCAACTCCTCGGAGCTCGCCGAGCGGCGTTTTCGCGAGATCGCCCGGGTCGCCGGCCTGGTGTTCGTGGGCTACCCCGGCGCGCCGAAGAGCATGAAGCAGTTGCAGGCGTCGAGTTCGCTCTTCTACGAAGTGTTTCGCAAGTACGATGCGGGCAATCTGCTGCTCTCGCAGGCCGAGCGCGAGGTGTTGAGCCAGGAGCTGGACATCGCGCGACTGCGCGACAGCCTGGAACGCATGGCCGGCCAGCGCATCGAAGCGGTGGAGTTGCGGCACCCCAGCCCCCTGTGCCTGCCGCTAATGGTGGAGCGTTTTCGCGAACAATTGTCGACCGAGAAGCTCGGCGAGCGGCTCGAGCGCATCGTACGCGACGCCACGCGCGCGCTGGAGGCCGCCCCGACAGCAAAGACCCGATCCGCATGACCCGATTGCGCAAGATCCTTCGTGTCGCCAACACCACGCGGCTGGCGACCTACCTCATCGCGCTGTGGAAGCTCTTCAAGCATCCCCAGACGCCCCGGCTCGCGAAGTGGACGGCCGTGGCCGTGCTCGCCTACGCCGTGAGCCCGATCGACTTGGTGCCCGACTTCATCCCGGTGCTGGGCCAGCTCGACGATCTGGTGCTCATCCCGCTGGGCATCGCGCTCGTCGTGCGCCTCACGCCGCCACCGCTGTGGCAGGCGCGTCTGGCCGAGGCCGAGCGCTCGCGCGACCAGTTGCCGCGGCTGCTGTGGGGCGCTGTGTTCATCGTCTTGCTCTGGGCGGTGCTGCTGGCCGTGGCGATATGGGCCATCGCGCGCGCATGGGGCGCATGAAGGGCGCCCGCACGAGGGCCGCCGCGCTGCTGGCGTGGGTGGTCGCCTGCGCCGCGTGGCTGCCGCTGCCTGCCGCGGCGGCCTGGCTCGCGACCGTGGAGCGGGTGAGCGACGGCGACACGCTCTGGGTCCGCTCGCTGGCCGAGGAGCACCGGTTGGTGAAGCTCAGGCTCTTGGACGTGGACGCGCCCGAACGCTGCCAGCCGTGGGGCGAGGAGGCGACGCAGGCGCTGCGCGCTCACGTGCTGGGGCGACCGGTGCGCGTCGAGCCCGTGGGGCGGGACGTCTATCGCCGTGTGCTCGCGCGCGTGCAGGTGGAGGGCGAGGACCTGGGCGCGTGGCTGGTGATGCAAGGCCACGCCTGGAGCGTGGGGCCCGGCGGGTACGCCGGCGGCGCCTACCGGCAGCTGGAACACGAGGCCCGCGCCGCGGCCCGCGGCCTGCACGGCGAGCGCGACCCGATGAGGCCGGTGGTGTTCCGCCGCTGGCACGGGCCCTGTTGAGCCCCTCGCGTGCGGCTCTTTCAGCCGCGGCGCATCAGCGTCGACTTGCCGAACAAGCTCGCGATCAGTTCCACCGCCACTTCGGCCGTCTGGTTGCGCACGTCCAGCGCGGGGTTGAGCTCCATCACGTCCAACGAGCCGAGGCGACCGCTGTCGGCGATCATCTCCATGCACAGCTGCGCTTCGCGGTAGGTGGGCCCGCCCCGCACCGTGGTGCCCACCCCCGGGGCCACGTCGGGGTCGAGGAAGTCCACGTCGAAGCTCACGTGCAGATGCGTGTGGGCATCGAGCATCGCGAGCGCCAGCTCCATCGTGTGGCGCATCCCCATCTCGTCGATGTAGCGCATGTCGAAGACTTCCAGACCCATCTCGTGCACGAAGCGCTTCTCGCCTTCGTCCACGCTGCGGATGCCGATCTGCCTCACCCACGAGGGCTGGATGGCCGGCACATGGCCGCCCAGTTCGACCAGCGGTGCCGGCCCGTGGCCGCACAGGCACGCCACCGGCATGCCATGGATGTTGCCGCTGGGCGTGATGAGGCTGGTGTTGAAGTCCGCATGGGCGTCGAGCCACAGCACGCGCAACTTCTTGCCCTGTTCGCGGCAGTGCCGGGCGACCGCGCTGATCGAGCCGATGCCCAGACAGTGGTCGCCGCCGAGCAGGATGGGCAGGCGGCCGGCCTGGAGCTCGTGGTAGACGGCGGTGTGCACCTCGCGGTTCCAGGCCACCACCTCGCTCAAGTGACGGTATCCGTCCACCGGGGCCTGCCACGGGTTGGGCGGGCCGTTGAGGTTGCCGCGGTCCAGCACTTGGCAGCCCAGGCGCTCCAGCACCGGCTGCAAGTTGGCCACGCGCAGGGCCTCCGGCCCCATCGAGACGCCGCGGGCGCCGGCTCCGACGTCGGTCGGCGCGCCGATCAGGCTCACCAGTCTGGGCATGTTCCGTCCTCTTGCGGCAGTGGTACTCATCCTTGTGCCCCCGGGGCTTGCGCCCTACCCCGCGAGGGGGTCACGGCCCGGCTCCGGGCGGCCGAGCGCCGGCCTTATATCTTTGCCCCCGGGGCTTGCGCCCCACCCCCCGAGGGGGTCACGGCCCGGCTCCGGGCGGCCGAGCGCCGGGCCTTATATCTTTGCCCCCAGGGCTTGCGCCCCACCCCCCGAGGGGGTCACGGCCCGGCTCCGGGCGGCCGAGCGCCGGGCCTTATATCTTTGCCCCCGGGGCTTGCGCCCCACCCCCCGAGGGGGTCACGGCCCGGCTCCGGGCGGCCGAGCGCCGGGCCTCAGGGCGTGTCATCCGGCTCACCCGCGCCGGTCGGCCGCGGGTCGAGGGTGTACGACGCGCAGATGATCTCCCACGCCTCCTCGGCGCTCTCGACGAAGCGGAAGAGCTCGACGTCCTGGGGCGAGATCATGCCCGTGTCCACCAGCACGTCGAAGTTGACGAGCTGGCTCCAGAACTCGCGGCCGAACAGCAGGATCGGGCGGCGGCGGCACTTGCCCGTCTGCATCAGTGTCATCACCTCGAACAGTTCGTCCAGCGTGCCGAAGCCCCCCGGGAAGCACACCAGCGCGATCGAGCGCATCAGGAAGTGCATCTTGCGCAGCCCGAAGTAGTGGAACAGGAAGCACAGCTCCGGGGTGATGTAGGGGTTGGGCTCCTGCTCGTGCGGCAGCACGATGTTCAGGCCCACGCTTTTGCCGCCGGCTTCGAAGGCGCCGCGGTTGCCCGCCTCCATGATGCCGGGCCCGCCGCCGGTGGCGACGTAGATCGGCTGGTCGAGTTCGCGCGAGGCCTGCGTGACCAGGCGCGCGAATCGGCGCGCCTCCTCGTAGTAGAACGACATTGCCAAGCGCCGCTGCGCCTGCGCGATGAGATTCGCATCGCCTGTCTGGCGGGCCTCCTCGAGGAGTTGTTCGGCCACGTCGCGCGGCGGGATGCGCGCACTGCCGAAGATCACCACCGTCGATTCGATCCCGTGCTCGCGCTGCACCAGCTCGGGCTTGAGCAGCTCGAGCTGCAGCCTCACGGGGCGCAGTTCGTCGCGCAGCAGGAACTGGGTGTCCGTGAAGGCCAGGCGATAGGCACTTTCCGGTCCTCCGTAGCGGGGCAGCTCGGTGGCGGCGGCCGCGTCGTCTCGCGCGGTCGGGAAGTTGCGCGCTGTCAGGTTCTGGCGTCTGTTGTCCATCGTGATTGCCATGTCAGTTGCTCCACTGCGCATCGCGCGTTCGGCCGACGCACGCCGGCGTCGCGCCCGCCCGCGTCGGCGCGGGTCGAAGGTTCGGGGGCGAGTTCATCTCACCGGGGGCGAGGGCGCGCTCGGGGCTGGTGCGCTCATCGCCATGCGCCGCCGCACACGGGGCATCCGGGCTGGCGGGGCAGGCGGATCTCGTTCCATTCCATCGTGCGCGCATCGAGCATCTGCAGCCGACCGGCAAGCGAAGTGCCGACGCCCGCGAGGAGCTTGAGGGCCTCGGCCGCCTGCACGGCGCCCACGATGCCCACCAGCGGCGCGAACACGCCCATCGTCGCGCAACGCACTTCCTCGAACTCCTGGTCCGGCGGGAAGATGCAGGCATAGCAGGGCGAGGCCTCGTCGCGCGTGTCGTACACGGCGATCTGGCCGTCGAACCGGATGGCCGCGCCGCTGACCAGCGGCCGGCGGTGCCGCACGCATGCGACGTTGACGGCGTGCCGGGTGGCGAAGTTGTCGCAGCAGTCCAGCACCACGTCGGCGCCGGCGACGAGTTCGTCCAGGAGCCGGGCGTCGGCGTGGGCGCACACGGGCTCGACATGCACCTCTGGGTTGAGCGCCGCGACACGCCGTGCGGCCGAGCGGGCCTTCGGCTCGCCGAGCGACGACATGTCGTGGATGATCTGGCGCTGAAGATTGGTGAGATCGACTCGGTCGTCGTCCACGATCGTGAGACGGCCCACCCCCGCCGTGGCGAGGTACAGGGCGGTGGGCGAGCCCAGGCCCCCGGCGCCGATCACCAGAGCGTGCGCGGCCAGGAAGCGCTCCTGGCCTTCGACCCCGACCTCGTCGAGCAGCAGGTGACGGCTGTATCGCAGCAGCTGGTCGTCGTTCATGCCGGCAGGATACCGAAGAAGCCGGCCCGCGTGCCCCCCGGCGAAACGACATCGCCCGCCACAGGGCGGGCGATGGGAAGGTGGAGGAGGGGCGATGCGGCGGCGCGGCCGACAAGCCGCACCGCGTCGGTGCCGCGTCAGTTCGTCTCGCCGTCCTGGTCGGGCTTGCGCTCGGTGAGCGTCTTGGAGACGAGCACCGGCTTGCCCTTCAGGCGGTTGAGCGCCTGTTGCAGCTGGAAGTCCTCGGGGCTGCCGAACTCGGGCAGCGGCTTGGGCGCGCTCTTGCTCTGCTTGGCGGCTTCTTCCTCCAGCCGCTTGAGCGCTTCCTCGCGCGCTTTCTCGCGCGCCGGGTCCTTCACCTCCGGCTCCTTGCCGCTTTGCAGGTGTTTTTCGAGGTCCGCCTCGCGCAGCCGCAGCGCCGAGTAGACGTTGCCTTCCGGCGTCTCGTCCAGCATGACGTCGGGCACGATCCCCTTGGCCTGGATCGAGCGGCCCGCCGGCGTGTAGTAGCGCGCCGTCGTGAGCTTGAGCGCAGTCTCGGCCGAGATCTGGCGCACCGTCTGCACCGAGCCCTTGCCGAAGGTCTGCGATCCCATCACCACGGCGCGTTTGTGGTCCTGCAAGGCGCCGGCCACGATCTCGCTGGCCGAGGCCGAACCCTCGTTGACGAGCACCACCAGCGGCACCGTCTTGACGGCTTCCGGCAGGCGCTTGAGGGGATCGGGGCCGCCGCGGCGCACGTAATACTCGGGGCTGGCCTTGAACACTGCCTTGGACTCCGGAATCTGGCCGTTGGTGCTCACGACCGTCACGTCCTTGGGCAGGAAGGCCGCGGCGACGGCCACCGCGCCTTCCAGCAGGCCGCCCGGGTCGTTGCGCAGGTCGAGCACCAGGCCCTTGAGGTTCGGGTCCTGCTTGTACAGATCCTCGAGCTTGCGCACGAAGTCCTCGACGGTGCGGTCCTGGAACTGGCTGACGCGCAGCCAGGCGTACCCGGGCTCGACCATCTTGGCGCGCACGCTCTGCACGCGGATCTCCTCGCGCACGATGCTCACCGGGAAGGTGCGGCCCTCCGACTTGCGGAAGATCGTCAGGATCACCTTGGTGTTCGGCTCGCCGCGCATGCGCTTGACGGCCTGATCCAGCGTCAGGCCCTTGACGGCGGTGTCGTCGATCTTGGTGATGAGGTCGCCGCTCTTGAGGCCGGCGCGAAACGCGGGCGAGCCTTCGATGGGGGAGACTACCTTGACCAGGCCGTCTTCCATGCCGATCTCGATGCCCACGCCGACGAAACGGCCCGACGTGCCCTCGCGGAATTCCTTGAAGCTCTTCTTGTCGAAGTACTGGGAGTGGGGGTCGAGCCCGGCCACCATGCCGGCGATCGCGTCGGTGATGAGCTTCTTCTCGTCGACCGGCTCGACGTAGTCGGACTTGACCATCCCGAAGACCGCGGCCAGTTGCTGGAGCTCTTCCAGCGGCAGGGGAGACAACGCGTTGCGCGCGGTTGCCTGCAATTGCATCGTGGCCAGCGCGCCCGCGACCGCTCCGAGCGAGATCCAGCCTGCAATCTTCAGTTTGGCACCCATGATGCGTGCAGAGTCCTTTCGGGGGGTGGGGCAGGCCCAGCGAGAAGAGGCCGGCCCAGGGGCTTCAGTATAGGTTCGTTGGAGTCCCGCTTGCTGCAAAAAGTTGCAGTCCCCACCGCCAGCATGGGGCCGCGCGGTCGGCTCAATCGCGAGCGGCCCGGGGAAAAGTCACGACGTGGTCCACTTCGGGGCGGATGCCGATCCATTCGCCCACGGAGTGGTTGTGGTGGGAGGGCACGTGCGCCAGCACCTCCTCGCCGGAGGCCAGTCGCAAGGTGTACAGGAACTCCGACCCGCGGAAGGCCTTGCGCTCGATGCGGGCCTTCACCGGACTCGCGTCGTCGTGGACGATGTCGTCGGCGCGCAGCAGCACTTCGCACTCGCCGCCCGGATAGGCGCCCGGCAAGGGGCACTCCTCGAGGTCCAGCAGGTCGCCCAAGGGGGTGCGCACCACGGGGCCGTGGTCCGAGTCCACGATGCGGGCGGGCGTGAAGACGCCGTGCCCGATGAAGTCCGCGACGAAGCGGGTGGCCGGGCGGTGGTACAGGTGATAGGCGTCGTCCCACTGCTCCAGGCGCCCCTGCTGCATCACGCCGATTTCGTCGGCCACCGCAAAGGCCTCGAACTGGTCGTGCGTGACGAGCAAGGCGGTGATGGAGGCCTGCTTCAGGATGTTGCGCACCTCCTGGGCCAGCCGCTCGCGCAGCTCGACATCCAGGTTGGAGAAGGGCTCGTCCAGCAGCAGCAGCCGCGGGCGGGGGGCGAGCGCGCGCGCCAGCGCGATGCGCTGTTGCTGGCCGCCGGACAACTGGTGCGGAAAGCGCGAGGCCACCGGCCCCAGGCCGACGAGCTCCAGCATCTCGGCCACGCGCCGTTCGCGCTCCGCCCGCCCGAGGCGGGGCAGCCCGAAGGCGACGTTCTCGGCCACGGTCAGGTGCGGGAAGAGGGCGTAGTCCTGGAACACCATGCCGATCTGCCGCTTCTCGGGCGCCAGGTGGACTCCCCGGCCCGCAGAAGCCTCGCTCAGCACGTCCTCACCCAGCCGGATGCAGCCCTCGGCGATGCGTTCCAGGCCCGCTACCGCCCGCAGCAGCGAGGTCTTGCCGCAGCCGGACGGGCCGATCAGGGCGCCGATCTGGCCGGCCGAAAGCGCGAGGCTCACCCGGTCGACTGCCGGGTGCAGCGCCGCGGCGCCCGGGTAGCGCACGGTGACTTGCTGCAGTTCGAGGAACATCGAAACAACACCATGTGCGCCCCGCAAGGCCGCACATGGGAATGAGTGTCATTTGCACCATTGTAGGGCCGCGGCGAGGCGGCCGAGTGCCGGGCCTTAGGCGGGCTGCAAATGGGTGGTTGCGAGCACGGCGGTGTCGTCTCGTGGCCAAGTCGCGCACCATGCTCAGGCCCAGTCCCGTGCCCTGGCCGGCGGGCCTCGTCGAGAAAAAGGGCTCCACCACCCGCTCCATTACTTCCGGCGAGATGTCGCCGCCAGCGTCAGCCGCCAAGGGCAAGACGTGATCGCCCGGCTGCACATCGTGACGCCGGGCGGCGCAGGAGGCGTCGATGTGCACGTTGGCGACCATCCTTGATGGCCTCGCCCAGCGTGCGGCGCGGCAGGCTCTCCATGCCACGCGCATGGGGCGGAACACGGAAGGCGTGCGCACAGAAGCAGCGGGCATGCCCGGGCGAGGGCGGGCCGGGCGGCGGGCCCTATCATACGCACCGCCTTCGACAACCTCTCGCCGCGGCGGCCGTGCCGCGGCTGCCCTCGGGCCTGGTCGCCCCCCTGGGCCGACCGCACAAGTACCCTCTTGCGTCTCGATGCGTCTGCTCACGCTTTGTGCCTTGCTGCTCGCGCTGCCCGTGCTGGGCGTGGTCGGCTCCTGGGCGCTGCTCGATGCGGGCAGCTGGTCCACCGTGGTGCATCAATGGCAGACGGTGCTGCCCGGCTACGCCGGCACCTCGCTGCTGCTGGCCCTGTGCGTCGCGCTCGGGGTGGCCGCCGTCGGCGGAGCCACCGCGGCGGCGGTGACGCTGTTCGAGTTCCCCGGACGGCGGATCTTCGAATGGGCGCTGCTGCTGCCGCTGGCGATGCCCGCCTATGTACTGGCGTATGCCTACACCGACTTCCTGCAGTACAGCGGTCCACTGCAGACGGCCCTGCGCCGCTGGACGGGCGCCGAAGGAGCGATGCTGCCCGACGTGCGCAGCTTCGGCGGCGCGGTGCCGGTGTTCGTGCTGGCGCTGTATCCCTACGTCTACCTGCTCACCCGCGCGGCGCTGCAAGAGCGCGGCGTGCACCTGATGGAAGCGGCCCAGCTGCTGGGCGCTGGCATGTCGCGGCGGGTGTTGAAGGTGGCTTTGCCGCTGGCGCGGCCGGCTCTGGCAGCGGGCGTGGCGCTGGCCTTGATGGAGACGCTGGCCGACTACGGTGTGGGCTCCTACTTCGGCCTTGCCACGTTCACCACCGGCATCTACCGGGCCTGGCTGTCCATGGACGATCGCCTGGCGGCGGCGCAACTCGCGACGGCCTTGCTGGCCGTCGTGGCCCTGCTGCTGTGGCTGGAGCATCGGGCCCAGCGGCGCATGCGTTTCGTGACGGCGCGCCCCGGCGGGCCGCGGGGGCAGGAGGCGCGACCGCTTCCCCTCGTCGGGCGCGGACGCTGGATCGCCTGGGCGGTGTGCGCCACGCCGATCGTGCTCGGGTTCCTGCTGCCCGTCGTGGTGCTGCTGCACTTGCTGTGGCAGGAGGCGCAGTATTCCGAATTCGGCATCCCCTGGGGGCGCTTCGCGCAGTGGAGCTGGACGAGCTTCAAGCTGGCCGGCATCGCCGCCTTGGCTGCGGCCGTGCTCGCGCTGGCCTTGGCCTTCGGCATTCGACAAGGGGCTCGGCCCGGCCTGCGGCTCGCCGCGCGTGTGGCGGGGCTGGGCTATGCGGTGCCGGGTGCCGTCATCTCGGTGGGCATCCTGCTGC
This sequence comes from Schlegelella aquatica, assembly GCF_026013905.1. Lineage (NCBI taxonomy): Bacteria > Pseudomonadati > Pseudomonadota > Betaproteobacteria > Burkholderiales > Sphaerotilaceae > Caldimonas > Caldimonas aquatica. The sequence goes on along the minus strand of NZ_CP110257.1, from coordinate 2,483,079 downwards.
CCGCGGCCTGGGTGCAGGGCGCCTGGCCGGGCAGCGGTGCCACGGCTTGGGTGACGGGGACGATCCTCGGGCTGCTCTACGCCTACCTGGTGCGGTTCTCGGCCGTGGCGCTGCAGTCGGTCGAGGCCGGCTATGCTCGCATTCCCCCCAGCATCGACGAATCGGCGCGGATGTTGGGAGCTTCGCGCGCCCGGCTGCTGGTCGGCGTGCACCTGCCGCTGCTGCGGCGCTCGGTGGTGGCTGGCGCGCTGCTGGTGTTCGTGGACGTGATGAAGGAGTTGCCGGCGACGTATTTGCTACGCCCCTTCAACAACGACACGCTGGCCGTGGTCGCCTACCAGCTCGCCAAGGACGAGCGGTTGGGCGAAGCCGCGCTGCCCTCGCTGGCCATCGTGGTCGTGGGGCTGGTGCCGGTCGTGCTGCTGTCGCGGGCGATGCACCGGCGATGAGCTGCCGCTCTGGTGCCCGCCGGCCCCGCCCGGGGCGGCGAACCGTGCATTGTTGGCAACCGCATGTCGCCCGGGCCATACATGCCGACCGTTTGCGTCCGATAAAGCAAGGGCGCCTCCCTGCGTTCAC